>JAFGJS010000106.1 GCA_016928995.1 Candidatus Sumerlaeota bacterium
AAAACGTTAAAAAACTGCGATTCCGGAGGCAAGAAAAACCACCTTAAAAAATCGATTTTTTGTCTAGACAGAGGGGACAAGCTCAGACACAAGTGCCAAAACTCCGGATTCTGTGACATTAAAATTTATGATTGGTTTTGTTATAAGGTTGGCAAGTTGAAGTCTTTCGCGAAGAAGATGGATTTTTTGCCAAGTGACAGGATTGAATTGAGACCTAATCTTCGAAACCGCTTCATTTGGGTCTTCTATCCCTGTTTTATAGTTTACTGTTAGGCTTTTTTGACTCTTCCCCAAAAAATTCGCTAGTTCTTCGATGAACTTCCCATCAAGCGGACGCATCGCCACTGAAGGAGGATGCTTACCTCCACCGCGTTTCACCATTCCAAGAGCCATTGGACAATTGGCCCTTAAGAGCAATTCTGCATCTGCCCGATTGAGTCTGACATGATTTTTGCTTTGCTGAGTTGAGCGTACTGAAACTAAAAAAATATTTCCGTGCATATTATAAGAGAAACCTATCTTCTCTCGGCTTGGAACCTGACAGCAGACAAAATCAATTCCGTAATCTTTGATCTTATTAGCAGCTAGACCAGCTCGCGAAATCCATGCGGCAAATTCATCTTCACCATTGTCCCCACCTAATTGATTTACAGAAGCTCTTTTTGTCATTTTAGTTGCTCCCTAACATCCATAAAAATTTAAAAAAGAAGCAAGGACAGTTTAAGTTAATATAGTCTGTCCCTGCAAGAGGGAATTACCATAGTCCGATGATACGATTTGCTGCTTTACTTACGCCGCCTTACACCGCTCCCGGCACGGTGACGACGAGGACGTCGCTGAGCTGGCTGGTGAGGGCGTCCTTGTCAATGTATTGGGCGCGGTATTGGATCGTATTGGCTTAGATATCAAGCGAGCGCGATCACCAACGTATAGCGATTTATTGATGCCTTTATTCGCGTCGTCAGTAGAGCATCCACAAGACGGCTTCGGATGATCCTTCCAGCGCGGTTGAGGCCGGGCTTGGGGCGCGGCCGGTCCAGTTGGCGGGATTTGAGCCGTGTTCGTTCATGGATATCCGGTGGATGGAATTGCCGGTCCCGTCGGCGTTCCTCGGGAAGGGATGCGTGTCCACGTAGATCACTTCGTCCTGGATCACCCAGCCGATGGGATCTCCCGGCAGGTCTGGCGCTTCGGGACGCTCCAGGGAGACGCGGCCGGTTTTGTTGGACAGCGATCCGGACCACGGCCCCCAGATCACTGCGCTGAAGCCGTTGAGTTCGTAATAATCCAAAAACGTGTTGAGATCGCCGGAGTCGGATGGATCGAAGCCGACGATGAGCACTAATCCATCGGCCAGCAGCGAGACGCTGGTGGGCATGTCGAAATTCACCTCGCCATCCAGCCGCCATACGCCGGTTTCGTTCCACAGATCGACACGTTGATTTGTCGGGTTGTAGATCTCGATGTATTCCAGGTTGTCTTCGGTCAGCGTTCCCTCTTCAACCGGATGATACATCATTTCGTTGATGACCAGCCGTGACGACGGCGCCGAGTTGGCGCTGTTGCGGCTGTGGGGCATGGGATACAACCACGTGCCGCCGTCGGGGTAGCGTCCCAGCGAGTATTCATTTTCCTGACCTTTGAACGCGATGGCGTCGATGATGCGGTCCTGGCTGGTTCCATCGAAGTAGGAGAGCACTGCCTGCTCGCCGTACTTGCTCAGGCCGAAGCCGGCCGGCGGCGCGGTGTGGAAGCCGGTGATTTCATCGAACGACAGCCGCTGTCCGGCCAGGATGGTTTGTGATGGAATTTGCCATTTGAGCGGATCGGTCACATCGTCAGACAGGTAGTAGTAATCCAGCGTGATGGATCCGCTGCCGGCGTTATAGATTTCGAGCCAGTCGTTCGATTCATATGGCGCGACGTAATCGGTGTGCGCCAGGAACTCGTTGATTACGACCGAAGCGGGCGGCTCAAGATCGGCCTCGCCAGGCGAGCCGTGCAGATACGTGGAGGCGCGCCATGCCCCGGCGTAATAAAGCGGACCGTCGTCATCGTTGAACGGCGAACGCGGAACCAGCGAGTGACCGCCGCCTGCTGCCGCCACGGGCCAGCCTCGCGCGTCGTTGTATTCAAGTTCAACGATCTCCTCGTCTCCAGCGTCAGCCAGGCGCAATTCCTCGCCTGAGTTGGCGAGTTTGCCGGAGAATTCGCCGATGATGCGCGGTTCGGTTCCATAACGGTATTGGAATGCGTCGACGTCCTTTACGATCACGGCGTATTCGTTCGGCTGCAGCGTTGTGTCTGCATAAACGGTCGCCGTGACGCCTTCGGTCAGCGTTACTCCGCTTGCGTCGATCTCCACCAGACCACTGTTGACGACCTCGATGAATTCATAATCATCATCGTCATAGGGGCTGGCCGCATCATCGGCCAGAGGCTGGTACATTACTTCGCTGACCCGCAGATAATTGCGCGTGGCGCTGCTGGAGATGGAGCCGGCGATGAATTCGACTGGATCGGACCAATGGCTGTAGATGCCGGTGTTGTCTTTCATCCGCGCGCGAACGCGATACGTTCCGCCGACCTGCACCGCGGTGACGGGAATTTCAATCGACGCCTCGAAGGGCGTGATTTCTTCGCTTTGCCAGGTCGCGTCGATTTCATACTTGCCCGGCTCGGTGCGCACCCCGCCGGTGGTGGTTTGATCCGGATTGCCCTGCAGACCGACATCGAAGAAGCAATCCGAGCTTGATGTGCCAGAGTTTTGAATCTGGATGGCGATGACGTTGTCGCCCGCGACAAGACTCGAAAGATCGGTCACGCTATACAAGGACCAGACTTTTTCATTCGGATTGTAAGCCGTGGCCGTCGCATTATAAGCCACGTCTTCGCTGGTCATGAGTTCCGAGGCGGTCCACACGCCGTTGATCCAGACGTTGCAGCCGTCATCGTGGATGACTTTCAGTGTCAGCGACTCGAAGGCCGTGGGATCATCGACGTTGAAATGGATGCGGCCGTAGATCGACAGGTAAGTCGGCGGCGACGCTTCAATGATTGTATTGAGAAACGAACTGTCCTCGCCCCAGCCCAGCGGCGTCACGCCATCGAGCCAGGATGCATCGTTGAAATCCACCGCGCGCCAGGCTTGCATCGGCGAGGACGGCTCCGCGGTTCCTTTGAAGTATTTCCATGTGGAGGCCGCGGCCACGAGGGTGACGGGCGATGGCGGCCTTTCACCCGCAGGCAGCACCTCGGCGATGCGCCATTGCAGCGCGGCGAACGTGCCGTCGCCGTCGATGTCGCTGAACGCCGAAGTCTCGAACGTGAGCGCGTCAACCGGATAATCCACCGGGCACGTGGAGGTGACGGCCGGGGTGTCCGGCACGTTATAGCCGGTTTGAATTTCCGCGTCGTTCCAACCATCGATCCATGAGCCGCGGCTGATGACATAATCCTTCATCACATCGAGCATCCCGGCGAAGTCCGCAGTCGCGGCGATTTGGTAGAACCGCCCTTGTCCCGCTTTGTTGCTGCCGCATTGATTGCCATAACCCGCGCTGCACGCATCGTCGCTCATGACCCAGTGATAGTCCCACATCGCGCGGTCGGCGTCGACGAACGATTGCTCGTCCGGTGTATAGATGAACGAGGCGATTTCGTCGATCAGTTGCCCGGTTTGCTCGGAGTTGTAAAGCAGGTCGCGGATTTCCCGCATCCTGTTTTGATATTCGATTTGCAGCTCCAGCTGATCCAGCAGGCCGTTGTCTTTGAACGGTTCCTCGCCGTCGCCGTACATATTGTCCGCCCATGTCAGGTCCAGATCCCAGGGCAACTGAGCCCAGAGCGCCGTTTCCGGATTGCGGTAATAGAAGTAATTCTTGCCGTCGCTGATGTCATATTGATGGATGCCCTCGACGATGGCGCGATAATTATAGTATCGCGTCAGGTCCGCATTGGCTTGCCACCAGGCCGCTGCTGGAGTAGCGGTGTAACCGTCCATGAACGCTTGCAGATCGGAATAATCCGTCACATCGTATGGCCCCTGGTTTTTCAGTTCGCCCCAGCCTGATTCCATTTTATACAGATTGCCGTCCGGCAGGTTGTGCTCATCGAGATAGCGCCCGTTCACTTCTTCGGTGGCCAGATACAAGCCCCAGAAATCGCCGTCATACTGCGTGCCGCTCGTGGTCAGCGGCGAATGCGCGGCGTTGAGTTCGCCGGTTTCGTAGGTTTCATCAACGATGCGGAAATGGATGAAGTTCGTCCGGCTCGCTTCGATTCCGGCCAGGTTGAACAGCGCGAAGCCGACTGCCTCAAACATGCCCTGTTCGCCGCGGTGCCAGAAATTGCCTTGCTGGATGCAGGCGCCCAGGTTCATCTGGTTCCAGCGCACGCTGTATTTGTCGCCGTAGTTGTCGCGCGCCTGGAAGTAATGGCCGCGGTTAAAGTCGAACTTCCACATGTTCTTGCGCATGGCGAAGCGCCACACGCCGCCGCGCGGACGAAACCGGATGTGGTCGTAAACTTCTCCATCGTAAACCAACGTTCCGCCATAGACGAACAAGTTGCTGAAATCCTGATCGAACCAGGTGCAGTTTTCCGTTTCGGATTTTTTCGTGATTAAGTGATAGATCGGCAGGCTGCTCATGGTGGTCGTGGTGAATGTCTCCACCGGCTCCACTCCCGGTTGCCATGAGGCATCGAACTCCGGCGCGCCGTCGTAAACGAAATACGCAAAGTTGGGCTGCGGATCGTCTGCATAAGGCACGGTCAGCGTCCGGCCGCCCGTATCCGCAATGACGATGCGATAGCGCACGAGCCGCCGGTGCGTCTGCAGCGTTCCGGCCAACTGGACTGTGTAAACGTCGTCTCCGGCGTCCTCATCGCCGGACACCCCCGCGTCGTTCATGGACACCATCGTCCAGTCGGTCGTATACGCGGCGTCGTCCAGCGCAATATACGCGCCGGGATCCACGAGCTGATAAAGCAGCGCGACGGACTGCACGCCGTCCGGATCGGTGACTTTGGCTGTGATCGTCACGATTTCACCGGACTCCGGGCGGTTGGGCTTATGATCGACTTGGCGGATTTGCGGCGGGATGTTCGCCGCGTAAACCGAATTGATCGCGGCCGGCGTGGGAGCCGCTGAGCGCCAACTGCCGCCCAGATCATTGTCCAGATCGGGATTGAGCAACTGGATCGAGAATGCCGTGCCGGGCGACGCCTCGTCGATCGGATCGCCAGTCGTGGGCCAGGGGAAGCCGTTTTGATAGGTCACTTCGTCGATTTGCTCGCCCAGCGCATTGCGCAGTTCGACCTGCTCGCCATCGTTGGACAGTTTTCCCTCGAACGGTCCGTAGACCAGCGATGAGGAGACGCCGTACTTCGCAACGACCTCGGAAGCGTTCTCAGCCACGACCAGATAGCCGCCCGCTGATAGCGTGATGCTGCCGGAGAATTGGTAAAAGACGCCTTTGCTTAGATACCATCCGTCCAATTCGACGTCCGAGGCGCCAGCGTTGTAGAGCTCCACGAATTCAACGTGCTCGGTCGCCAAGTCCGGGTTGATGTGGATTTCATTGATGACGATTTGCGCTCGCAGGGCTTGCGGCAGAAGAACGAGTGACAGATAAACGACGAAAAGATAACCGCGAAATTGGCGCGCGTGGCTTGAGGCGTTCAAACAGTGATTTTCTCCCATCCCATTTTCATCCGTTTCATAAAATTATTTTGTAAAGAGCATAAATCTCACAAAAATTGAACAAACGCCTCATCTATCCTTACGCGAATTAAATATTATAGTTCTTCGGAGTTGGTGTCTATGGTTATTTGACTGAATTGATCTCCGTTTTGGTAGAGATAAAAAGACGCCGCCCTTCTTATCAGGACGGCGTCGATACATTGATTTTTGCTCAATAAGAGTCTGATATTTCAATTTATTCTGAGGCTTGAGGAGACGTCGCTCAACGCCAAACCATCAGTTTGTCGGTAGCCACGGCATATCCTGCGACGACGGAGCCTGATTCAGACAGTCCGTTTTCCGTCGCGTAATACGTGCGTCCGATTTTTAAGTCGTTGAACTGCCGCGTGATTCCTCCTGGCAATGTGACCCGGCAATACTCGCCTGGTTGCGCCGCACGCTCCGCGATACCGATGAAGTTTGTTAACCGAAGACCTTGCTCAAAATCGGCAAGAGGGGCGTATCGGTAATAGGCCAGATAATCCGTATCGCCATTGCTCTCTATCGTTACATATAGTATATATACTTGATCATCTGCATAGAGTATCGGCTGAGGCAGCGGGGCGAATAAAGCAGAGGAATACGCGCCTGTTATGGGAACATTGATCGAGTCGCCTTGAATTTCGATGATGCAGTACTCACAACCGGGAACAAGCAGAATGCGTTGATCGGAAAGGAAGAGATGATTCATTGGACAGTCGTTGCTGGCGATGCCGACACCGAGGGGGATTTCTGACGTATTTGTTGCGGTTCCGTTTTGAATCGTGAGAATGGAGGCGTAGAGTGGAGCTCCTTGATTGTGATATGCTCCTCCAGAATTGCCTTGACTGATGCGAAGATAACGGCCGTCAGGCAGCAGGATGAGATAGGGGGGCTTGTCTTCCTCTTGTTCCACTTCAGGCATAGAAATATCTGCGATTTGAGTTACGGTGACGCCATCAACTTCAAGTTGAAGCATCTGATCCGTCGTCATTTCAGCATAAAAAGTGTTCGAGTCAGTAGTGGGAATCAATTCCGAGTAATTGTATGTGGAAGTTATGAAGGCAGGATTTGTTGTGATTATGTCGCCATCCACGCTCAGCACCTGTGCACGGAATTCTCCCCAATTAGGAATTTTGTGGTATGTTGCCAGCACACGTTGGGAATCAATTAGCTGTATATTTAACGCATTATAGTATACATAGATGCCAATCCCCATAAATGGTAAATGCGGTTCGATCGTGTTGGCCTCACCCGCCTGAATAGCCATTCCGTCAATGTGAATCATTTTTGCCAACACAGCATGATTGGCGCTGTAATCTCCTTCGACATACATAATCACGACTTTGCTATCGGATATGCGCGTGACAGCATAAGAGGTGTCGGACACGGCTGAACCGGTGACAATTTTTGTGGGACTGCTGAACGATGGGCCAGTGTCTGAGAGTTCAAGCACTTGAGCCCAGCAACCGCCCCAAAGCAAGGAGCCGTAGGTCAGTAAATACCGGTTTGTGGAGAGTTGCGTCGGTCGAATGCTATGGATGCCATGTGGAAAGAATGAATAGTTATTTCCGTGTCCGGGATAACCGGCGATCTGCAGCTGTCCGGAGTTATTCACCTGCACCAGGTCGCCGGGTTGGAGCGCCTCACCCGCAATGAAACTATACGTATTGTTCGCGTTCATCGTGTAGCCCGTGGAGGCCACGCGTTTGCGGGGTAACAGGTTCTCGCCGTTGATGTTGATGTTGAGATACACAACGTCGGTCTGGAAAATCGCGTCGGGAACGAGGTTATCCGGATCGTCGCCGATCATCGTGGCGTATACTCCTGCGCTGTCCGGCGTCACGATGTCGGCATCGTAGAAGCCGTTGCCGAGTTGATTGCCGCCGGTCTCCGCATCCCAGAAGGTGAACGTCACGGTCACCGGCACAGTGATCGGAGCGTCGCTTTTATCCGTGAGTTTTCCCTGGTAGCTCATCAGCCCTGGTGCGGCGCTGAGCAGTTGAATGGCGCATAAAGCGAATGCAGCCAGGATAAAGCACATAGCGTTCTTGTTCATTGGAATGATCCTTATCGATGATGGATGTTTTTTATTCGCTGAGCAATTGTTCAATATCGCCGACGTCAATGATGCCGTCGTCGTTTTGGTCGGCGGTGTCGAGCCGATCATCCGGCAAGGTGTATGTGCCCAGCAGATGGTCGCGGATGCCGTCCGGATGCGTCGCCGGATCGACCACTGTCAGGCTGACAGAAATCGTCTGTGTATCGCCGTATTGGCTGCCGACGACGCAGTAATATGTTCCGGCGTCTTGCGGCGAAATGGATAGAATGCGCAACGCGCAACTCTGGCAGCCAAGCAGGCGTGTAGAGTTCGTCAGCGGTCCCGCGCTATCATACCATTGGTAGCTCAGTTCGCTGTCACCCATGGCCACGACGTTGAAAATCGCTGTGCGTTCTTCTAATACATCAGTGTCATGCGGTTGGGTTAAAATGACAGGGGGACCTAATACTGTCAGCTGAGCCACTCCGGACCATAGCGCGCTGGAGTTTCCGGTTATCTCGCAGATGTAATATCCTTCGTCGCTTTCCTGCGCAGAAACAATGTCGAGCTGTGGATCAACTGCGCCCTCAATAGGGCCGATGCCCACGCGATGCCACTGATAGGAAATATTGTCGGCGCCTTCGGCTTGCACCTCGAACGTAGCGGTTTCACCTGCGACGACAGTCACGCTCGCCGGCTGGTTTGTTATGCGCAAACCAGCGCCGTAAATAATGCCCGTATAATTGCGGAATTGAACGCTCTCACTCTTGCCCGCAGCCAGAAGCTGATAAACCGCGCATTCTGCTTGCGCAAAGTTGGATGATTCCATGCCGCCTCCGGCGAGCGTGGTTTCATCCTGAGATATGCGATAATTCGCGCTTTCCATCGCTGCATGCGTGTCTACCAAAAGAGCGATAAAGCATATCACCATACATAGCGTTATTTTAAGTTTCATACTGAAATATCCACGTATGCCTGTACTTAATCATTTGAATTATAAACACCGGTCGGAAAATTTCAACTTAAAAGTAATGTGTATTTAATATGTTAAGGTTTGGAGTGGAATCTATTAGTCAACGAATGGATTCATTCATATTTATTGCTTCACAACACTAAGTGCTTCGACCCAATGTATGGCGCGGAGTTTGAGGGCGTCCTTGACTTGGTGGCGGCAGCTGAAGCCGTTGCAGATGACTTGCGTGTTGTCCGGTAAAGCGCGCAAGGCAGGGAAAAGGCGGTCTTCACCGATTTTCTGCGAGAGTTCGTAATGCTCGCGTTCGTAGCCGAAGGAGCCGGCCATGCCGCAGCAGCCGGTGTTGAGGATTTCCACCTGCGCGCCAGAGCGTTCCAGCATGCGCTGCAGCGGCGCGATGCCATACAGCGCCTTCTGGTGGCAATGGCCATGCACTACAAGCCGTTCGGCGCATGCGGCGAAGCGCGGCTGAATGGCGCCCGACTGAATTTCCGTGTCGAGGAAGTCTTCCAGCATCATTACGTTGGCCGCGATGCGGCGGCCCAGCGACTCGTCGTCGATCAGGTCGGGCAGATCGTCGGTCAGCGCCGAGCAGCAGCTCGGCTCTAAACAAACGATTTTCATCCCGCGCTGGATGTATTCGTCGAGCGCCCGGAGCGTTTTTTCGCCGTCGCGTTTCGCCTCCTTGAGGAAGCCTTTGGAGATGCGTGGGCGCTGGCAGCAGCCGGGATGGATCGGCTCGACGCGATAGCCGCAATCGGACAACAGGCGCGCGGCGGCCAGGCCGATCTGCGGATCGTGATGCTCCGCCCAGGTATCGATGAACAGAGCTACAGTTGGATGGCTTTCGTTTGCGCCGTTGTTGAAATCCTTCAATTGTTGCGAGCACGTCCGCCGGGCATAAGCGGGCAACGTGCGTTTTTGGCTCACGCGGAGCAGTGAACTCTGGATTGAACGGAACAAGGCGCTGGCTTGGATTGCGTTGACCGCCGGAGCGAGCGGTCCGGAGACGAATTTCGCCATGACAGGGGAGTGGGCGATCAGCCGGTCGCGCAGGGGCGCGCCGTGCAGTTTGTGGCGCTGCGCCAGCGTTTCGCTTTTCAGCCGCGCCATGTCCACCATGCTGGGGCATTCCGCTTTACAGCCCTTGCAGCTCAGGCACAAGCTCATGGCATCGAACAGGCGCGGATTGCCCAGGCCGCCGGGGAATTGTCCGCTGATCGTCAGCCGCAACGCATTGGCGCGGCCGCGTGTGCTGTGCTCCTCGTCGCGTGTGGCGATGTAACTCGGGCACATCACGCCTTCGCCGGTTTTGCGGCAGGCGCCGACGCCGCTGCACATTTCCACGGCGTTGATAAAACCGCGGTCGTTGCGGAAATGGAACCAAGTCTCCGCGCCTGCCGCGCGATATTCAACGCCGTAGCGCAAGTGCGAATCCATCGGCGGCGGATCGACGATTTTGCCCGGATTCATCCGGTTGTGCGGATCGAACAGGCCCTTGACCTGCCGTAGCGCCTCATAGATTTGCGGTCCGAAAAATTCCGCGATGAATTCGCTGCGCGCGATGCCATCGCCATGTTCTCCGCTGATCGCGCCGCCGAACTCCTTCACCAGTTCGAAAGAGCAACGCGCGATCTCGCGCATCAGCCGTATGTCGTCCGCCTGCCGTAAATCGAGCATCGGCCGGATGTGCAACTCGCCTACGCTGGCGTGCGCATAGAGGGTCAGCTCCACGCCGCGCGCGTCGCAAAATTCGCGCAGACGCGACACGTAAGCGTCGAGACGCCGGTTTGGAACCACGGCGTCCTCGATGAACGCGATGGGTTTGCGCGCGGTTCGCATCGTGGACAGGATTCCCAGCCCATCCTTGCGTACTGACCACACGTTCGCCTGCGCCGCGCTGTCGCTGATCACCGGCCAGGCATAGCCGCGATGCTCACGCTTGAGCGCCGCGGCAAGCTGGGCCGCGTGTTCCGCCGCGTATTCCGGCGAATCGCCGAAAAACTCGCAGATCAGCGCGCCCTCCGGTTCGCCTTCGATGAAGTGCATGCGCCGCACGATGGCGGGATTCTCGCGCGCCAGCCCCAGCACGTGTCCGTCGAGCAATTCCACCGCCGTCGGATTGAACTCCAGGATGCGCGGCACAGCACGGATGCATTCATCAAAATCCGCGAAATGCGCCACGCACAGCGCTTGTCCGGCGGGCAGCGGCTCCAGATTGATTTCCGCCTCGACGACCATGCCCAGCGTGCCTTCGCTGCCCACGATCAGCTTCGCCAGGTTCCATTCGCCGCCTTTGATGAACTCGTCCAGATTGTAGCCCGTCACGCGGCGCATGATCTTCGGATAGCGCCGCTCGATTTCGCTTTTGTTTTGCGTCACGATTTCGCGGAATTCACGCAGGATCGCCGCCTTGCGGGAATCGCCTTGCGACTCGCGTTCGTAATCCCGCCGATGCAGCGGGCCGAACTCAATCAACTCGCCATCGTCCATCACGACCGTCACTGAATGGGTGTGATCGACTGTTTTGCCATAAAGGATGCTGTGCGTGCCTGAGGAATTGTTGCCGATCATGCCGCCGACGTTGCACCGGTTGCTCGTCGCGGGATCGGGCGCAAAATGCAGCCCCATCGGCTTGAGCGTCCGGTTCAGTTCGTCGCGCACCACGCCCGGTTGCACTCGTGCGATGCGCCGCTCCTGATCCACGCTCAGGATGCGGTTCATATGTTTGGAAAGGTCGATGATCAACGCCTGCCCGATGGCCTGTCCGGCCAGACCCGTGCCGCCGCCGCGCGGCACGACAGCCACGCCGTATTGCGCCGCGATTTTCACCGCCGCGCGAGCGTCATCGGTGTCCAAGGGAGCGACGACGCCGATGGGTTGAATCAGGTAATTGCTTGCGTCCGTGGCGTAGATCCCGCGCGTCAGTTCGTCAAACGCGATGTCGCCCCGCACCGCGGTGCGCAGCGCCTGTTCCAATTGCCCTGAGTTTATAGCGCTTTCAGGCATAGCCTTTTTCCGGCAGGTATCGATTTTCCTGTGACGATGAACACGATTCTATCAGGATTTATTTCGCTAAGACGAGTATAGATGGCTGAAAAATGCGCTGATTGTCAATAGTCATGCATGCAGCATTGCGCGCATGGAGAAAAAAACACATTCATCCAAATGCGAGATAAAAGGGGAGCGGCGGAATTTTGATTCAGGATTCACAGAGCTGCGGCATGGGATGCGCTCTGTTAGACTAATGCGCCGAGGATCGATTCGAACAGCGCCTTGCCGTCGTCGCAACCGAGCGTCATTTCGGCGGCGCGTTCCGGATGCGGCATCATCCCGAGCACATTGCCTTGCTCGTTCAGCACCCCGGCGATGTTGTTCAGCGAGCCGTTCGGATTGTACCCGTCGTTCACAACGCCCTCCGGCGAGCAGTAGCGGAAGAGCACCTGGTTGTTGTCCTCGATGCGTTTAAGACCGTCGGCGTCGATATAGTAGTTCCCTTCGCCGTGCGCGATGGGGAAGCGCACCACGTCTTTCAAGTTGGCGCTGAAGATGGTGTCCTTGCGTTCGGTTTTGAGATCAACGTCGTGGCAGAGGAAATGCAGGCAGGTGTTTTTCAGCAGCGCGCCGGGCAGCATGCCGGTTTCCGTGAGGATCTGGAAGCCGTTGCAGATGCCGATCACCGGATTGCCTTTGGCGGCGAGTTCGCGCACGGATTTCATCACGGGCGCGTGCTTGGCCAGCGCGCCGCAACGCAGGTAATCGCCGTAGGAAAAACCGCCCGGAATCACGGCGGCCGTCACGTCTGGCGGGAGCGCCTCGCGAAACCAGACGCATTCGACCGGCGCCTGCACCACATCGCGCAGGGCGTGATAGCAATCCATGTCGCAATTCGATCCAGGGAAGACGACTACAGCGAATTTCATGGTTTTTCCTTGTGATGATTAAAACATGTAGGGTGGGCCTTGGCCCACCATTTTTCACATGAGCGGCAATTCAGAGACGGTGGGCCTAGGCCCACCCTACATTAATCCAGCAATTCATACTGGTATTCTTCAACCACGGTGTTCGACAGCACGTTTTCGCAGATGTCTTCGAGTTTTTGCTTGAGCTGGTCTTTGGTCAGACCGTCGCCATTCAGTTCGATTTCAAAATACTTGCCGACGCGGATCTTGGCCACTTCGGCGTGGTCCAGTTTCTGCATGGTCTGTTGAATCGTGACGCCCTGCACGTCGGAGACTTCTTTTTTCAGCATGACGATCACTTTTGCCTGGGCCATTTCGCCACCTCTGGAATAATGAATCAGGCCAACGGCCTGTCGCGTTCGATGTTTGCGCTTAATTGCAGCCCGAATCGCCGGCTTCGGCGGCCCAGTCCCATGACTCGCGGTTGGTTCCGGAGTTGCGGGCGGAGTCGTCGGTCGCGCGCCGGTGATCGATGTAAAATTGCTTCACCATTTCGGACGGCTTCAACCAGCCGTCCGGAGGCCATTCTTGAGCCTCTTCTTGAGTATTTTGCCGGATGGAGACCATTGCGTCGCCGCTGAGAATGCGCGTATCCAACAGGAAAAATTGGTTGGGGTGCTTTTGTTCCGCCATGGCTCGCTCCTTCAGCCTCGCTTGATTGCTTCGCGCTGGATGCTGCATCGAATCAGATGAAGTCCGGTTTTCTGCCAGTGATCATCTCAAAAATGCGCGCGTACAGCCGTTGCGTGTTTTCCACCACGTCCTGTGGCAGTTCGGGCGCTGGATCGGTTTTGTCCCATCCGCTGGCATTGGCCCAATCGCGCACGAATTGCTTGTCGAAACTTCTGGATTCCTTACCGCGGCCGTAGCTCGACGCCTCGAAGTAGCGTGAAGAATCCGGCGTGAGCAGTTCATCGATCAGGATCAGTTTGCCATCCAGCACGCCGAACTCAAACTTGGTGTCGGCCAGGATGATTCCATGCTGCTTCATGTATTCATGAGCGCGCTGGTAGATCTTCAGCGAATAGCTCTTCAGCATATCGGCCATTTCAGCGCCGACGAGTTTGACCACATCGTCGTAGGTGATGTTAATGTCGTGCTGCCCCACTTCTTCCTTGGAGGCGGGGGAGTAGACCGGCTCTGGCAGCGGATCGGTGCGCTCCAGCCCCGCTGGCAGTTGCACGCCGCCGACCTGGCCTGAAGTCTGGTAATCCTTCACCGACGAGCCTTCCAGGTAGCCCCGGATCACGCATTCCACCAGCACCGGCTCGCACTTTTTGACGACCATCGAACGGCCGTTAAGTTGCGCGACATCAACGCCTTCCGGCACGTATGGCGCGGGATCCAGACTCACGATATGGTTCGGGATAATGTCCGCCATCTGTTCGAACCAGAATCCGGAGAGTTGCGTGAGCAGTTTTCCTTTGCCGGGGATGCCGTTCGGAAAGACGCAATCAAACGCGCTGATCCGGTCTGTAGTGACCATCAGGAAGTATTCACCGAGGTCGTAAATATCGCGAACCTTGCCCCGGCGATGCAGTTTGAGTTGCGGAATTTCAGTGGAAAGCAGCGGTCTGTTCATGTCTCGTTCGTTGCCTTTTTTGAAGTTATTCCGGTTTTTCAACCATTCGATCCATTCAGCCCCTCAAATAACGCGGCGGATTATACGGACGAAATATATAAATGCAAGCCTGACGATTTAATTTATTCTGAACGGCCATTTTCCTTTTGCTAATGGCGGTCCGAGAGCTTCACTCCCATTCAATCGTGCTGGGCGGTTTGGAACTGATGTCGTACACCACGCGATTGACGCCGCGCGTCTCGTTGATGATCCGGTTGCTGATGCGTCCCAGCACGGAGTACGGGATTTTCGACCAGTCGGCGGTCATGCCGTCCACTGAATCGACCGCTCGCACGGCCACGACGTTTTCATAAGACCTTTCATCGCCCATCACGCCGACCGATTTCACCGGCAGCAGCACGGCGAAAAGCTGCCAGATTTTATCATAAAGCCCGGCGGCGCGAATCTCTTCCACCACAATCACGTCCGCTTGCCGCAGGATTCGCAACGATTCATCATTGACTGGACCGATCACGCGAATCGCCAAGCCTGGTCCGGGGAACGGGTGGCGCCAGAGCGTGTCGTGCGGGATGCCCAGCGCGGCGCCGAGCTCGCGCACTTCATCCTTGAACAGTTCCTTCAGCGGCTCCACGACCCGGCCTTGTTCGATCAGTTCAAGCACTTCCTTCACGCGGTTGTGATGCGTCTTGATCGTGGCTGACGGCCCCTTGGTCGAGACGCTCTCGATCACATCGGGGTACAGCGTGCCTTGCGCCAGCATGTCGTTCGCGCCGATTTCGGCCATCAGGATTTCGATGAATTTGCGGCCGATGATCTTGCGTTTCTTCTCCGGATCATCCACGCCGTCGAGTTCGGAGAGGAAGGCTTGCGCCGCATCGACGAGTTTCACCGGCACGCCGAGTTGCTCGAAGTTGTCCATCACCTGTTGCGCCTCATGATGCCGTAGCACGCCGTTGTCCACGAACACGCACTTAAGATGTTCGCCCAGCGCCTTGCGGCAGAGAACGGCCATCACGGTGGAATCCACGCCGCCGCTGACGGCGCAGACTACATCGCGGCCGGCGGCCTGTTCGCGGATGTGGCCGCACATCATCTCGACCTGTTCGGACATCTTCCAGGCGGGCTTGGCTTTGCAGACGTGGAAGAGGAAGTTATGCAACACCTGATTGCCATAAGCGCTGTGATGCACTTCGGGGTGAAACTGGATGCCGTAGATCGGGCGCGAGGTGTGGCGCACGGCGGTGTATTTGCAGTTTTCCGTCGAGGCGAGCACCTCGAATTCCGCCGGCAGGCTTTCTACCAGGTCGCCGTGGCTCATCCAGACCGTCGAGCCGTTCTCCACTTCTTCCAGCAGGCCGCCAGTGGACTTGATCTGGATGTCGGCTTTGCCGTATTCGCGCGCCACGCCGGGCTTCACATTGCCGCCCAGCAGGAACGCCGTGAGTTGCAGTCCGTAGCAAATGCCCAACACCGGCACGCCGTGGTCGTAGACCTCTTTGCCTACGCGCGGCGCGTTTTCCGCATACACGCTGGATGGTCCGCCGGAAAGCACGATGCCCTCCAGGTTGTCGTAGGCGCGGATCTGCTCCGGCGAGATATTGAACGGCGCAATCTCGCTATAGACGCTCTTCGCACGGATTTTCCGCGCGATCAACTGTGTATATTGCGAACCGAAATCGAGAATCAGGATCACGGGATGCCCTCAATTTTGAAATTCATTTTATACTACGAAAGAACGCGAAAATTCGCGAAAAAACTGATGTTTATTCACCTTGAATTCAAGCAGTTTCAGTGAATCAATGTTGTTACGCAATGATCATTACTTTGACCGGATGAATAGGATCAGCACGATATTCGTATCCGTATTTTTCAACGATAAACACTTCGGATTTCCTCATCGATACTGTTGGTTATGCGAATCCTCATTCATCACAAAGGAAAGCTTTGCCTCACAAACCAATCAATCCTATCTATCCTGTCAAAAAACAACATGCGCGAAACATCAGCCAATATTTTTCCGCGTCTATTCGCGAATTTCGTAGTTCAATGAATCAGCCTTTTTTCGCCATGCCGATGTTCTGCGCGGCCTGGAAGACCTTGCCTTCGGTCTTGATCGCCGGGGCGATCACGATGTCCGTCATCTGGAAATCGTGCAATGTCGGCGCGCCGACGTTGCCCATGCAGGTCTTGATCGCGCCGATCAGGTTCTGCGAGCCGTCGTCCAGGTGCGCCGGTCCGAGCAGAATCTGCTCAAGCGTGCCTGTGGTGCCGACCTTGATGCGAGTGCCGCGTGGCAGATGGCGATGCGGCGTGGCCATGCCCCAATGGAAGCCGCCGCCCGGCGCTTCCTTGGCCTTGGCGAAAGCCGAACCGATGACCACGGCGTCCGAACCGCTGGCCAGCGCCTTGCAGATCTCGCCGCCCACGGACATGCCGCCGTCGGTGATGATCGGAATGTAACGGCCGGTGCGTTTGTAGTAATAGTCGCGAGCCGCGGAGCAATCCACCGTCGCCGTGACTTGAGGCACGCCGAGTCCCAGCACGCCGCGAGTGGTGCATGCCGCGCCGGGGCCGATGCCGACCAGAATGCCGTCCGGGTTGCACGACATCAGGTCGAGGCAGGTTTCATAGGTGACGCAGTTGCCGACGATCACCGGCACCGGCATCTTTTTGCAGAACGCCTCCAGATCGACCGATTTGTAATTCGTCGCTTGGTGGTATTTGCTCACTACCGTGCCCTGCACGACGAAGAAATCGACGCCGGCTTCGACGGAGAGTTCGCCGAAACGTTCCGCCTTCATCGGAATTGATGAGACGATGGCCGTGCCGCCGGCGGATTTAATTTCCTCGATGCGCCGGCCGATCAGATCTTCCCGCACTTCCGGCTGGTATAATTTCTGCACCAATTCTGTCGCGCGCTCAGGTGTGGCGTTCGCGATTTCTTGCAGAATGTCCGACGGATCGTCGTAACGCGTCCAGACCCCTTCCAGGTTGAGGATCGCGAGTCCGCCCAATTTGCTCATGGCGATGGCGAAGGAAGGGCTTACCACGCCGTCCATCGCTGCTGCGACGATCGGCAGTTCGATTTTGCGGTCGCCCAGTTGCCAGGAACAATCGGTGTCTTCCGGATCGATGGTTTTCGTGCCCGGCACCAGTGCGATTTCGTCAAACCCATACGCTCTGCGAGCCTTACGGCCGCGTCCAATCCATTCACCCATGTTTGCATCCCCCTCCGGCGGAATTTATTAATATTGTGCTATTATTCACAAAATCACGTAACCCGATTCACTTTTTTTAAGTATTCAATAAATCGGATTTATGGATGTTTCAGCCATAGATATTGTACCTAGTTTATCTGTCCGATACAAAATAAACGATATATATTAAATTAAAGCATCTTCGATCAGCAGTGCAATGTCAATTAATTTTTATTTTTGAGCAGAATTAGGATTCATTTTGCAGAATAAATGATAAGTATCATAAAAACAAAAATATAAACATATTTTTTGAGCGAATAATGCTATTTCGTCGAAGATAGTATGAGAAAAAATTCACGATCTGAACCCAATCATGAAATCAAGAAAAAAACATGAAATGATGGATAAGTTATAGCAGTGAGCTTTGGCTGAGTCTGAAATTAATGATAGCTGGGCCAATCTTCGGTTTTTGATCGCGTCGTTATGACTGGCCGACCTGTCAAACCTAAAGTCCAAAGTGAGAAGGATGACGTTGGTGCGATCGTATAAACATAATTTTCAGAGACTTCGATGCCCGAAGCAAGTTCATGCCAGTCGCCGCCGGCGTATTGGTAGATTGCGAGTTCACTTGAGTTCAGTCCGGCAGATGTCAGCGAATCATCCGTGTAATGCAGACGAACTTCGGCCGAAAATGCGCCGTCCGGATCACTAATATCCCAGTATTGATTGAGATTAGGCCAGTTAAAACCGGGAGGTTCCTCGTCGTACCACATGGCCGTGTGATATTGAGCGATTTCATTTTGGAAAAACAGTATTTCAAGCCCATCGCCATAATCATAGTCGACTGACGATTCTTCAGCTTGCAGACTTACACTAGCACCGTGATATGCTGTCTCAACCAACATCATATTATCGATATCAACACTTCCACCCAGATTAAGCCCTCCGGCCCAGATAACGATTTTGTCTTCCCGATTCCATGTTCCGGGCGTCAATTCAGTGAAAGTATATGCGCCCTCAATCCATTCCCCGGCATCCGCCGCCCCCCAAGGAAGCGGATAGGACATAACATCCGTATAATAATATTCAAGGGATGCAACTCCAAGTCCGACATTGATTGGAGTTGTATTGCCGTAATATTCACGTCCAACGCCCAGTGTGGCTCCATTATGGCACCGGAAACGGATATATAAACGATAATCACGATTGGGCTTCCATTTGTTTTTCTCGATGTTCTGCACGAGAGCGACGCCATAGTCCAGGGTTGGGGATGTGCATTCCACGTTTACGTATGTCGAGCCGTTGAGAGCATTGACCGGATCATAGACATGCGTGATGGTATGCATCTCGGACATTTGCCAGGGTGAGCCGACGTTTATTACCGTTCCATCCCATCCAAACGGACGGCCGCTCGCCGTAGGAGTTTGTTCGAAACTGCTATTGATGAACTCCTCGACTGATGACATAGTATTGTCAATTTCGATGATGGTGCTTTCCGATGATCCGCTGATTTGTGTGCCCGAGGTGTTATAAATATCCGTGCCTGTGACGATCCCAATGGTTCCATTTGCGTCGGGATCCAGCAATTCAACCTTTACATAATATAGCTGCCAGTCCGTAGTCGGCGTTACGGTCACTGAGGCGTTTCCGCTCAATGTGCCAGTTGTCGTCACGTCTGTCTCATCAAATGTACCCGTCACATCATCGAAAAAAATGATGCCATAAAGAATCTCATCCAAGTCCGTTAAAGTGTTTGTATAGAGATTTATAAACGGAGGATTGACGTCCTGCGCTTGAACATCTGCTACTGAAAAGAGAAGAATCGCAGCTAACAAGAGCATCGACAGGCTTTGGATTGGCAATATACACTTGTTGTTCTTTGTCATTTTCCTCACTCATAAAGGAATTGGATTCAATTACGAGCATTACACCATGTCGTATTGATTACGGGTGAGATTTTTGTCAATAGGAATATTTTATGGATCAACGATCACATGGCCAGTTTATGGCCGAAAATCAGGAGGCGATAGTCGTTCGTGTTTGTCGTGACGGCTTTGGATTTGCCGGTCGCCATCGCCAAGTTGGATCAGGACATTGGCGCCGGTGGGCAGCATGTCCACTCTTGCGCCGGACTTCAGCAGTTTGTCGGTTTCCATCACGTCCAGCACGGCATCAAGAATTTCCGGATCCTGTCCAGCGATTTTATTCAGCGCCTCGCCCACGACGCGCGGCCGCATGGCGCTGGCTTCGGCCATGGTCTGCGAGACTTTGTTCGCGGTCTGGCTCTTGATCAAGCCGACGCGGTTGTCGCCGTCCTGTTTCATCGCGCTGGTCACCTGCACCAGTCGCTTGACGACTTTATCGGTGATGTTGTCCACCATTTGCCGGTCGGTGAAGGCCACCTTGCGGATATACACCGAGCCAAGGCGATAGCCCCATTTTTCGGAGAGCGGCGAGACTGTGCTGCGCACCGTCCGGCTCAGGCTGTGCCGGTCTTCGAGCATCTTTTCCATTTCCAGGTTGCTCAGGGTCGAGATGGTCGAGCTGGCCACGTTGGCTTCGAGCGAGCCTTCCGGATTGGTGTTGGTGAAGAGATAGATCACGGGATCGGTCACCTGCATTTCGTACCAGATGCCGACGCCCATCGGCGTGCCTTCCTCGGAATTCACCATCTGGCTGCGCAGGTAGTTTTGCCGCAGGGCCGTGCTGACGCGATATTTCTGTCCGAAAAAGGGGAGCATCAGGGCCTGCAATCCGAACTTGCTGATCGGGAAGTGCAACCCTGGTTCGTCGATCGTGCCTTGCACCTTGCCGAAGATAGTGAAGACCTGCGCCTCGCATTCCTTGACGACCGTATATAATCCGAAGATGCGGAAGAAAACCAGCGTGATGGGTATCGCCAGAAATCCAAAGAGAAAACCGGGGATGAGCAGTCCGGGATGATTCATTTGCAGACTCCTTTTTGTAGGGTGGGCCTTGGCCCACCATCACTGATCGCTTGAACATATGATAATACTGTGGGCCAAGGCCCACCCTACATCTGATCGCTTTATTTCACTCCTGCGTTTGCACGATCCGGGCGGCGCGCTCCAGCAAGGGCAGACGCATGTTGCGCAGATAGGCGCGCAGCGCATCCGAGCCGCCCTCCTGTTTGATCTGCCTGAGCGTGTCGGCCAGTTCGCGTAGCGGCGCCACTTCGGCCTGGGCGTTGTTGGTGGCGATGTCCACGGCGCGTTTGCTCATCGTGATCTGCTGCTCGGCGTCGGCGCGGGCTGTGCTGATGTCCGCCGCCACCTGATTGCGCGTGCTGTTGATTGCCGAAAGCGCCCGGTCGACTTCCTGTGGCGGATCGATCATAGTGATGAGCGCCGCGTCGAGTTCGATGCCGTAGCGTCCGGTGGCGCCGTGGCATTGTTGTTCCATGTATTCGTTCAGCAGCGGCAGGTTCTTGCGCAGGTCATTAATCGAAACTCCCTCGGAGAGTTCCACGGCGGTTCCTTCGCTGTCCGCCGCATGAGGCATGTCCTCCTCGGCGATCAAGCCGCCGCCTTTGGGATCGACGAAATTAGCGATCCGCTCGCGCAACACGGAAATGAAGAAGCCCATGACGTGCTGCAATGGATCTTCCACACCAAAGAGGTAGGCGTAGAGGTTGTTTTCGCTGATGCGGTAGCGGATCTGGCCGTTGACGCCGGTGGTCAGATTATCCTTGGTGACCGCTTCGATGGTCGATTGTTCTTTGGTCGGATCCCAAGTCAGGTCCACGGCTTTGGTCGCCACGCTGAGTTTATGCACACGCTGCCAGGGCCATTTGAAATACGGTCCTCCTGGCCGCACGACGTGCAGCGCAGGATAATGATAGCGTTCCTGTTCATCTTCCGAAAGCTCGGTTTCGGAAGATGCGGCGCCGCGGCCCAGCCGTTGAGCCCGGCCGAAGCTGGTGATCACGGCGCGCTCATCCGGCCGCACGGTGTAAAAGCCGGTGATCAGGCATCGCACGAACGCATACAGCCCGACGCCGAAAATGATTCCAATAATGAAAAACATTATGTCTCGCTCCTATCGGGATTGAAACTTATTTGTTCGATTGGGATTATGCATGACGACGAGTTGGATGCAAGGTAAAACACAATATCCTGCTTGCATGATACAAGCCGCCGGATCGCATTTACCGTTTTAAACCATGATGGCTAAGCATTGAGGCGGTCGAGGCATGCTTCGGCATCGACGAGCATCTCGCGCGGTTTGCTGCCGCAGTAGGGTCCGACGATCCCTTTGCTTTCCATGATGTCCATCAGCCGACCGGCGCGGGCGTAGCCGATTTTCAGCTTGCGCTGAATCAGGCTCACGCTGGCTTTTTTGTGGGTCAGCACAAGGCGCAAGGCGTCCATGTAAAGATCGTCTTCCAATTCTTCTTCCGACTCTTCAGGGATTTCGAAGTCTTCCACCATGTAGTGCGTGGTCCGCACGGGCTGCGGTGATGGAGCAACTTCGGCGTCATCGGCGATAGGTGCAGCCAGGACGCGTTCCTGCGCGATTTGCTCCCGGCGCATGACGTCCTGGCGTTCCGCGGCGCGCTGCGCCGCCGGACGCGACGAAGGAATCGCCGGTTTGGACAGGGGAGCGGCGCCGAGCTCTTCATCGCTGATCGAGGCGGCGATGCTCTCCATGCTGTTCTGCTCAGGATCATAGCCATAGGGATCATTGTCGAAAGCACCCGGCGCGTTTTGATCGGCTTCGATTTCCTCGGCGGTCTGGAAATCTTCAGCGATGTATTGCACGCATTCCTGGCCGCGGATGAAGTTGGTCAGTTTTTCGACCTCCGCGTCGGATACGAAAGTCCCCTGCACACGCAGCGGCTTGCGCTGATTGCCTCCGGCGAACAGCATGTCGCCCTGACCGAGCAGCGATTCGGCGCCCTTGCCGTCCATGATCGTTTTCGAGTCCACTTGCGAGGCGACCTGAAAGGCGATGCGCGTGGGGAAGTTGGCCTTGATGATGCCGGTGATGACGTTCACCGAGGGGCGTTGCGTGGCCAGAATCAGGTGGATGCCGACCGCGCGCGACATCTGCGCCAGACGCGCGATCAGGTCTTCGATGTCCTTCTTGCAGATTTGCATCAGGTCGGCGAGTTCGTCGATCACCACGATGATATGCGGCATATAGTTCAACTGGATGTTTTCCTGGCGCGATATAGCCAGCGAATGCAGCTGCTTATGTCCGTTGACGACCTTGTTGTAGTTGTCGATGTTGCGTTCGCCGGCTTGCTGCAAACGCTCGTAGCGCGACTCCATCTCGCCGACCATCCAGGTCAGCGCGGCGACAGCCTTCTTAGGCTCATAGACCACGGGCGCCAGCAGGTGCGGGAGTTCCTGATAGACGTTGAGCTCGACGCGCTTGGGATCGACCATGAGGAATTTGATGCGATCCGGCCGCTGCGTGAACAGCAGGCTGCAGATGATGGAATTCAGGCAGACGCTCTTGCCTGCGCCAGTGGCGCCGGCGATCAGCAGGTGCGGCATTTTCGCCAGATCGCACACCATCGGTTCGCCAGCCACGGTTTTGCCCAGCGCGAACGCCAACGGTTTATCGATTTTCTTGAAGCGCTCGGATTCCAAAATTTCTTTGAGATACACGACCGACGGCTTGGAGTTGGGCACTTCGATGCCGACCGTGCCGCGTCCGGGGACGGGCGCCAGGATGCGGATCGACGTGGCCTTGAGCGTCATGGCGATGTCGTTTTCCAGCCGCGAGATGCGGCTGACCATCACGCCCGGCGCCATTTGCAGTTCGAACAGCGTGACCGTCGGGCCTTGCGTGACGCGCACGACGCGAGCCTCGATGCTGAATTCATTCAGCGCGCGCTCGATGTCGTCGGACAGGCTCATCAGCTCTTTGTTGGTCATCCGCTCTTCGCTCGCTGGCGGATCGGCCAGGATGCTCATCTCCGGGAGCTCATACGTCTGGAACATGTCCAGTTCTTCCTGCACCATTTGAATCGGCGGCTGGATTGGAGCAGCCTTGGGCGCGCGCGAAGCAGGGACAGGGGCGACCGGCTCGTTCTCGAACGTATCGTCCTCGGCCTCCTGTTCGGCGGTGTCAACTTCGTTGATGTTGTCTTCCGCGGCGCCCTGAATCTCGATGTCACGCGCATCAAGGTCGATCACATCATCGTTGGGATCGGGCAGTTGCAGATTTTGCGGCGCCGGTTCGTCAAGCAGCGCCACGCGGTCGTCGTCGCTCGGACCGAAGCAGCGCAACGGAGTCGGCTGCCGGAATTGCGGCAGGTTGATCGTGAAGGGCCACTTCAACGCGGCGGCGATTCGCCTGCGCAATTCCTGCCATACGCGGCTGAGCGCCGGTCCCAGGATCGTGTTGCTGATCATCAGCATGGAGATGGCGCAGCCGCCGCCCAGCAGCAGGAATGTGCCGGCGGAGCCAAAAATATCGGCCAGGCCCCAGGCGTTGTTATTGAGCAGAAAGCCGCCAAGCACCCCGCCCCATTCCAGCGCGGACTGCTCGGTTTGTCCCCAGTGCGATCCGCTCTGCGCGAGCAATCCGCAAAGCGAGAACAGCAAGAGCAACGAGCCGAAGGCGAATGCGTAGGAGTGGGCGATCTTCATTTTGCGGAAGAACGTCGCGCCCAGGCCGATAAACCAGAGCGGCATCAGCCATGCCACGGCCTTGCCGAAGCCGAAGCGTACAAATTGCGCCACGGTCTGGCCCAGGGGGCCGGTGAGTTCTTCATTTCGATTGAGGGAAAAAACGGCCAACAGAATGCCCGCGCCCAGGAGCATCAGGATAATCCCGATGATCTCCTGCGCCGTTTCGGGCTGTAGACCGAGATATGTACGCGCTTCTGGCTTGCGTTTGCGCCTCGTAGTCGCCATATGCCGCCACCGCTTCAACAGGATCAGGAACGTATGCCGTAAGAGCTCATGCGACGTTTCAGCATGAAAAGAACAGGCGTCCGTGCAACAGTTGGTGCTATCCTAGCCGAATTGGATCCAGCGAATCAAGGAAAAACCTTGACTTGAAAGGGTCGTCATGGACAATCGCCAACGCTTTTGCCGCATGCGTCAAGCGGCGGCAAAAGGAAATTTCCTGCCCGATGAAGATGGTGGGGTGGCCGAGTGGTCGATGGCACCGGTCTTGAAAACCGGCAGGCGGCAACGTCTCGTGGGTTCGAATCCCACCCCCACCGCCATCATTTCATTGAACTTATCTGGATTCT
>JAFGJS010000005.1 GCA_016928995.1 Candidatus Sumerlaeota bacterium
CGAATGCGCCCCAAAGCCAATTCGGGGGGCCTTTTCACTGGTCAATCAGGCCATGATAACCGCCAAGAACCAGCGATCTTGATTCATGCCTGAATTCCTTTCATCGATTGAGTGCCAAACCAGGGGTACGTATTAAATCCACACCAAAAGGGGAAGAACCTTCAAATCATCGCCTCGATGTAGGATTTCATGACTTTTTCAACGCGGCAGATTCGGCCATAGTGAACCAGTTCATCAATCGACGCCTTTTTTCCGCGCAGGGCGTCGCGCAGCGCTTCGAGCGCCACGTCCAGCCCGATCTTATTGCGATACTTGAAGCAGTCGGCGATTGTTTTCGCCGGATTGTAGATGCGGCACTCCACCCCGTTGAAGTTGTGCGCTTCAATGCCCTCGCTGAACGCCGGGCCGGAAAATCGCACCGTCCGCAGCTGCATGGTGTCGATCTTCGGTTTGCGGCTTTTTTCGCCGATGGCCAGCCAGACTTCGTGGGGTATTTGGGTGGAGATTTCGTGAAATTGCAGCGCGGAAAGCAGGCTGATCACGCCGGATGGAACTCGCTTGCAGACCTCGGCAAAACTGCGATGTTCATCCATCATCGCATCCGGCAGGCAATACAGTCCGCGTCCCACTCGCTCGAGCGCCCCTTGCTCGCAGGCCAGCAACAGGTATTGCCGGGGCACGCCGATCTCGGCAAGGTCGCGCGGACGCAGTAGTCCTTTTGACCGGGCGAGCCGCATGATTTGTGACATGTGAGCATTCATAAGATAGATTTACAACAGGTCGTGGATTGATGTCAAGTCCCGACATATTGTAATTTTGGTTATCACGGACGCTGGTAGTTTATTTCTTTGACACGGCCAGACGGCCGAGGAGGTCGGCTAGGGATTGAAGGACTTCGGGTTGGGGCAGCGGGAGTTTGAAGTAGGGTTGGCCGGCGCGTTCGTCGCGTGTCAAGAATGATTCCAATCCATCGCTCACAGCGCCAAGTGGCGAGGATTGCTTCTTATCATCTGTAGAGCTGGAAGCATTCGTCGGTTGTTGAAGCGCTTGGCCGAGTTTTTCCAGGAAGTTCATGCCGGCGGCGGCGAGTTCGTTCCATGCGGCGTTGGCGCCGTCCGCGCCGGACGACGATGAGGCTGCTGCTGTGATTGCTTCCCGCTCCTTTTCTTGATCCATGCGCGCGTCGCTGATTTCCTCCGCGCCGCTGGCGTCCGGTTCTTCGCTGGGCGCGGCGGGCGGAATGCCGCCGGAGGCGCGTTCGACGGTTTCCATGAAGCGATTCAACCGCGTGCCGCCGAGGAAGACTTCGTCGCTGCCGCCGTCCAGCACGCCGGCGAACAACGACTTCTTGAAGTCGATCAGCGAGAGCATGCCGTGCTCGATTGTCCCTTGCGCCACGTAGTTGATCACGCGCACCGGTTGCCGCTGGCCCAGCCGGTGCACCCGGCCGATGCGCTGCTCCAGCACCGCCGGGTTCCACGGCTGGTCCATGTTTACCACCACCGAGGCGTGCTGCAGGTTCAGCCCGACGCCGCCCGCGTCCGTGGAGAGAAAGATGCGGCACTCAGGGTCTTCCTTGAAGCGGCGCACGAGTTCCTTGCGCTTCGGCCCTGGCACGCCGCCGTGGAACAGCACGTGTTCCCAGCGCCGGTCCGCGAAGCGTCGTTGCAGCAGCTCATGCGTGCGCAGCCACTGGCTGAACACCACCGCCTTGGCGCCATTGCTCTCGAAAATTTCCTCGAGCTGCGTCGCCGCCTCGTCGGCTTTCACGCCGAAGTCGGTTTCGTGATCCAGCAGCCAGGTGCTGTTGCACGCCATGCGCATGTTCTGCAGCGCGATCATCAGCCGCCGCTGGTCGGGCTCAGTGAGCATGCGATGCCGCCGCCACTTAGCCACGAGCTTCGCCACGGTCTCCTGGTTCTCCTCGTGGTGCGCCATTTGCTCCGGCGTCATCGGCACGAAGAACGTCTTGTCCAGCCGCTCGGGCAGTTCGCTCAGCACTTCGCGCTTGGTGCGCCGCAGCAGGATCGGTGACAGCGTCTTTGCGACTTGGGAAAGGTTGCGATACCCCACCACCTTGCCGTTCTCATCCACGTGCTGATGCTCGGCCAGAAAGCGGAACGTAGGCCCCAAGCGGTGGCGGTCCACGAACTCGACGATGGAATGCAGTTCCTCCAGCCGGTTTTCCAGCGGCGTGCCGGTCAGCACGATGGCGTGCTCGCTTGGCAGGCGCTTGACCGCGCGGGCGGCGCGCGTCTTCCAGTTCTTGATGCGTTGCGCCTCGTCGAGCACGATAAGGTCCGGCGCCCAGCGGCGGATCGCCTCGGCGTCGCGGTGGATCACGTCGTAATTGACGATCTTAAAGAACGAATTGCTGGAGTAAGCCGCTTCACGCGCCGCAATCGGCCCCTCAACCACCTGCGCCGAACGGCCGGTGAACCGCTCGATTTCGGAGCGCCATTGATGTTTGAGCGACGTGGGGCAGATCACGAGCGCGCGCTCGATGTCCGCCGTGCGCGCCAGAATTTCCGCCGTCGCAATGGCTTGGATCGTCTTGCCCAGCCCCATATCGTCCGCCAGCAGGCAGCGTCCCGCCCGCGCCGCGAACAGCGCTCCCTGCCGTTGGTAAGGATACAGCGAAACCTTGAGCAGACGCTTGAACGCCGCGCTCTCCGCGCCATCGGGGAAGACCTTGTCAATCGCCGTGGCTCGCCGCGCTTGGTCGCGCACTTGCGCGATGAAGCCGAGCGTGTCCTCATAGCAACGCAGTTCATGATCCGCCTTTTGCGCGATGCGCGAAGCCTCGCGCAGAAAAACGTCGAACCGCGCGTATGCCTCCGGTTTGAGCAGCTCGTTCGCGCCGAAATACTTCGCAGCCAATTTTCGCAACGCCGCCGGACACTCCGCCGCCGGGCCGAAAACCACCTCGCGCTTAAGCCCATAGCGCAGATAAATTTCGCTGAACGGCGGCTGAAAACCCTGCGCCAGCGCCTTTTTGCCGCCCCGCTTGCGGCGCAGTTTTTCCAGAGTAAACTCGATATGCTTGCACGAGCCAAGGGTATTCACCGCGTAGTCCGGGCACGAGCAATAATTCACGCCCGGCGCCTCGCCGCGAATCGCCACGCGATATGCCCCGCCGCTTTCCGGATTGGTCACGCGAAACTCCGAAAACACCGGCTCCTCGCCCAGGTTTTCCAGCTTGAACTTCTGCTCCCGACCAAACTCCCGCCGCAAGGCGAGCTGCCATTCCTCCAGCGACATCCCTTCCGGTCTATGCGTGCGCAGAGTCTTCTTCACCGCTGCTTTTTTGGACTTCTCCTTCGCAACCTTGGCTTGCTTACCGCGCGCCTGTTTTTTCACCGATGCCATTGGTTTCAGCCTTTCCTCATTCCAATCACATTTTGATCATGCGACGCGCACATGATGAAGGCCATCTTCCGTCAATTTCAAGAACATTCTCCCGAACGCTTCGCTTTTAGTTCTGATGTTACGCTCAGAGTGTTTTTTGGAGCGCGGCGACAGAGCAAAACAGCGTCACATGACCACCGTACTCCAAAATGGCGCACAATGTGAAACACCAGTTCTTCATGACTACGCCTGCCGCATTGCAATCCTCCAGCACTCAACATATGCCCAATGTTGGATACTTGAAGGCTAAGATGTTACAGCAAAGATCACATGAGCGTTATTCGGCATCCAGCATCCTGCCATTTCGCCCCAGGCGTTTCCTTGAACACCAAAAGCAAAGGCCCGTTTTCTTGACCATTCCATTCGCTTGGCATCAGGCGAAACAACCGGAAAAATGACCCCAACCTCATTTACGTTCACTGTCAATCATTGATTCCTCATGACCCTCCCGCTCCAGCAACGCCCGAATCTTCTCCGCCCCTTTCCTGCTCGGAACGGCCCGATTTTTCAGCCACACCCTGGCACAACCGTATAGTGCTGACACCCGACAAGCCAATTCGCGGATTGACATTTCATGCCGATCTTTATAGGTTCTTAAATCTGGAATCAGGGCTTGGCGCTTTTCTCGCTCACTCAAAAATTTAGGTTTAGGAGCACAAAGCCGAATATGGCAAAGGGGGTAACAAGCCCCCTCGGCTGTGTCCTCTTCCCATGGGGATAACACTATCGAAAGATGCTCTAAATCTCTGCGCGAAGGGCGTCGGCGGGGAGCATGCGGGATGCGGCGATGGCAGGATAGACCGCCGCGATCAGGGAGCAAAGCGTGGAAGCCGCGCAGGTCAGGGCGAGATTGACGGCCAGCGCCGGACTCCACAGCGCCAGGAGCGGCGCGCCATACTGCCATGCGGCAAGGACGCCGCTGAAGATTCCGCCCGCCATGGCGCCCGCAAGTCCGGCCGTCGCGCCGATGAGCAGGGCTTCCAGCAGCACCATCCGCCGGATCAGGACGGGCAGCGCCCCAAGGCACAGCATTGTGCCGAACTCGCGGATGCGTTCCGTGACGCTGAGCAGCAGCGCATTGCATGCCGCGATCGCGGCCACGAGCAACGCCAGCGCCGCCGTCCAGGCCTCGCGCCGCCGCTCGCGGATTTCGCGCCGCTCCTCGCGTTCGCGTTGCGCGGCGTCCGGAAATCGCGGCAGGATGACGGCGTTATTGATTTGCGCGTTTGTGGAATAGAGCGGAATCGAGGAAGGCGAGGCCTGGGTGAATAGACCTGCGGCATGGGCGAAAATCAAGATCACGTTTGGTGATTCTGCTTCTGGTGAGTCTGTCTCATAAGGCTGTATCGCGGCTCCATCGTCGCTGAGCAGCGCAAGCAACCGTAGTTCCGCGCCGTCCGGCGCATCGATTCCCGCGACGGCGATGCGCCTTCCATCCAGCGCGCCCAGTTCCCGTTCGAGCGCCGCAGCCATGCGCCGCGCTTGCTGATCCGCATCGCGCTCCTGTGCCGCCGCAAGCCGCAATTGATGCGAGGCGAGGAACGCCATCAGGCAGGCGGCGCCGAGTCCCACACCGAGCCAGACCACCGCCGTGCGCCGCTTGCGCCCCAGCATTCCGCGCCATGCGAAACGCAACGTCGCTCCCAGCGGAAGTATATTGCTTTGTCTGTGTAACCATCGCATCGAAAACTCCTGTTTCGCATAACCGCAGATCAAACCCTGGATACGGAGACACAGAGTCGCTTTAATAAGCGTCAGTTGCTAATGTATGGGAAACAAGCCAATGACTCGATTATTCTCGTCGCAATCAACCACTAAAAGGCCTGTAACGTACCAGGAATTATAATCGGAGAACAAAGAATAAATGATTCCTATTATACTATAATCCCGAAGCCCAATGAGAGTATGCACTTGTTTTTCGTTTCGAACAAGCAATTCCTCAATTCGAAATTCGTCTAATCTTTCCTCCAAATATTTTTCTGCGCTATCCAGATCCATGCCGAGGATTGAATTTTCGATGACATTTTGAAAATGAATCATTCGATTCCATTTAATCAGGTCATAACCAATAAACAGTAGCGCAGCGCATAGTGCGGTTAATACGAGAAGCGCCAAAGCCTTTTTTATTTTGGGCGATTCATGGCCGTTATGATTTACTGAATTTATCGCATTAGGCATTAGCGAGACTCATATCTATGCAAGGAAGTGCGGACATTTTTTCATCTCGATTCGGGTTGCGCGTCGCGGAAACGGGCTTCCAGGTTCGGACGCATGCCGTTGGTCATGCGCGCTTCAGGATCGCTGATCAGGCGAAAACGTTGATGAATGCCTTCGATGACTTCCGGCGGATACTGGCTGAGGTATGCCGGGCCGACATCGGATATCAGCAGAATGCGCTGATTGCGCGGAAGGGCGTCCAGGGCTGCGAGGATGTCCTTGTGCGTGTCGAAATTCACGTGCATAAAGTGTTTGTTCTCGATGTTGATGTTGTGCTCCAGGCCGGTCATGCCATTGGTGTAATACATGATCGACGGCTCGGTGTAATGGCCGAAGAACACCAGCGTGTCATAGCTGTCGAAGTCTTGCACGAAATCATCCACCTGGTCCCAGCCGAAGTTATGCTTGTCTTTCATTTCGATCAATTTTTTATACTGCTTTCCCGTGAAAACAATAGTCATAACGACGATCAGCGTCAGGAGAATCTTCCGTAACGCGGAGCGATTGCCAAAAACGAGCCATAGCGCGAGAAAAACGCCGGCGGAGGCCAGCAGCATGGGGCCGGCGATTTCCACGCCGGACCAGATGCGATCAAGCAGCGTGCGTCCGGTGACCTTCAGGTACACCTCGCGCTCGAACAGGGCCATCAGGGTTTTATTACGGTCGAAGATGGCGAAAAATCCAGCCATGATCATCGCCGCCGCAAGCCAGCCGATCGAGCGTCCGCGCCGGAAAAGATCCGGCAAGAATATGCCCGTGAGCATGCAATAGCCGGGAAATACAAGCAGGATGTACGGCGCGCGGCGTGTCTGCGAGGCGGAGATGATCATCATCGTCGTGAGCGTCCAGGCGATGCCAAAGACGTAAGACACGCCATACTCGGACCATTCAGCGGGAGCGATGAGGCGTTCCTTCCAGCCGCGTGGTTCGGCGGCGTTGTTAGCGTTCGACGGCGTCTCAGTATCCATGGCGATTGCAGGATCTTCCCGGCGGCCGTCGAACATGCGCCATACGCCGAACGCTGCGGCGGCCAGCATCACGCCCAACGCCGGCGCAGGCAGATGCTCCCAGGCCTTCGAGATGTAGTAAAACCAGCGGCCCTGATGCCCGTCGAGCGTTCCTTCCGCGCGCATGATCAGGTGATAGCCGACGTACCAATCCCAAAACAGCCTGCCGTGCTTGAGCGTCATGTAAGTGTGCCAGGGCGCGGCGACTAAAAGAGCCACGCCATTGAAGATCGCCATCTCCGCGATATAGGCCAGCGCCGCCGCGCGATTGATGAACAGCGCGGCGCCCAGCGCGGCGATCAGAAACAGTTCGAACGGCGCCTTGGCGACCGGCAGCACGCACATCCCGATCAGCAGACCGGCGGAGAACATGCGCTGCCAGCGCGGACCGGATAGAGCGTAGACGCGATACAACGCCGCGATGCCGATGAAAATCGCCGTGAAATAAGGCAGGACCATTTTCGTCATCAGCCCCAGGCCCAGCATCGCGCCGGCCAGCGCGAGCCAGCCGATGCGCCGCCGCCGGAACCATGCGGCGTATGCGGCGATGGTGAAGATCATGAAAGAGATCATCGGCCCATCGAACTGAGCTTTGCGGAAATACATGCAGAGGAAATAAATCGAGCCGTAAAGCGCGGCGGTGAAAAAGCCGCACCAGCGGTTGCGTCCCAACTCGCGCCCGGCGCCGTACATCGCGAAGATCGAAATCACGCCCAGGATCGCGGAGGGGAGCCGCGCGGCGAAATTCGCCGTGCCAAAAATCCGGAAACTGATTCCCATCAGCCAGATCAGCAGCGGCGGGAACACGCCGGAATAAAATGAATGATGTCCGATGGGATCGTCGCCGGGGGAGTAGCGCCAGCCAATGCCGCCCGGAAAGGAATATTCCGTCTGATCCAGCCAATACTCGCCGCCGAGATAATCGGCGATCTTGGCGCGCCAGGCGTAGAGCGCCTCGTCCCAGTCTTTGATGTCGCCCAGCCCCAGGTGATAGAATTGCATCGCGGAGAGAACCAGCAGCACGGCGAGCTGAAAATGCACGGCGCGGATCTTTCGCGGCCAGATTTTCGCCGGCAACGCGCAAAATCCTTCCACCCATCGTTGATTGAAATTTTGGAATTTCAGCAGCAAATCCCGCACATGTCGCTCCTTGAATCAATACACATCCGCCGATCACGGCGTTACGAGCCGTTCAAAACGCGGATTTTTGCGAAGCAAGGAGGCAATCTTCAAGCAGAAAGTTCAGGTGGATAATCCTTGCTCCGCCGTCTTCATTCTCGCGCCCAAGCGCCGGGGGATTTGCCGAAGCGGCGGCGGAAGAGACGATAGAAATGCGCCAGGTCGCCAAAGCCTGATGAGAACGCCGCTCCGGCGATGGTCTGGCGCCCCTCGTGCAAGAGCCGTGCGGCGTGTTGCAGGCGCAGCTCGTTGCGCCGCATGAGAAAACTTTCGCCGGTCAGGCTGCGGAAAATCTGCGTGAAGCGCCGCCGCGAAAGATGCGCCTTGCGCGCAGCGGCGTCCACTTCCCACGGTTCGTAAAATGTCTCCTCCAGCAAGCGGATCACGCCGCGCACGCGTACCTCCGCGGCGTTGTGCCGCGGGGCGTCGGGCTGGCGCGAAAGCAGAACCAGGATGCGGTTCGCCTCGGCTTTCAGCATCAATGCGGCGCCGGGCCGCCGGCCGGATTGCTCCGCCAGCATGCGGCGAAAGGACGCCTCGATCGTCTCGCGTTCGAATGTGTCCGGAATCAGCGGCGCGTGCTTGCGCGCCCTCAGCGCGCTCCACAGCTCGCGGCAGTCGGGGTGCTCGACGTATTCGCGGGATAGCGCCAGCAGCAACAGCGTGGTCGGTTCGATGTCCTCCAGCCGGTGCCAGCGATTTTTCGGGATCAGCCACAGCGAACCAGCCGGCAGCGTCAACGCTTCACGCTGGTTTTGCTCATGGTAGCGCGCCGCGCCGCGATAGATGTAATACAACTCATAAAAGGGATGCCGTTCGCGCGGCATGGCGAACGCCGGATCATGCATGCTTTCCGCCGCGGCCACGCCTCCCGGCGGCGGCGTCAGCGCGATTGGCTTGCGCACTTCCTGCGGCATGGCTGCTCCTTTCAGCGGCGTTGCATCTTCGTCAGCGATCACATTTTACCTGATCGGCCATTGCCGATTTCATATATAAAGTATGACTATCCATCATTGATTGCCCGATCCGCAAATATATTTTTCCTGTTTGGCCTAGACATGCGAAATCGCGGATGATTGAATGCCGTCTTACTGAAACAAAACAAATATCTCATAGTGAAGGCAGGTGCATGATGAAGATCGACCGACGACTGAAAACGGAGGCGCTGCAACCGTTGCTGAAGCGCTTTTTTGATCGCACAGCCGGCAAGATCGCCGAATTGAACAAGTCCTGGAAGCCAGAGAGCGGCTCGCCGGTGTTCACGGTCAAGGGGCGCTACACCGCGCGCGGCTGGACTGAATGGACGCAGGGCTTCATGTATGGCTGCCAGATTTTGCAGTTCGATGCGACCGGCGACGAGAAATTTCTCGCCATGGGCCGCGAAAACACGCGCCAGCTGATGGCGAAGCACGTGAGTCATATCGGCGTGCATGATCACGGCTTCAACAACGTCTCGACATACGGCAACCTGCGCCGTCTGGCGCGCGAAGGGGCGTTCGAGGCGTCGCAGGCGGAAATCGATTTTTACGAGATCGCGCTGAAAGCTTCCGGCGCGGTGCAGGCCGCGCGCTGGTCGCGCATCGCCAACGGCACGGGCTACATCCATTCGTTCAACGGGCCGCACTCGCTGTTCAGCGACACGATCCGCTCCTGCCGCGCGTTGAACCTGGCGCATCAGCTGGGGCATTGTCTGATGGGCGAGGGCGACAAGCCGATCTCGCTGCTCGACCGGGCGATGATGCATATCATGAACACGCTGCGTTTCAATGTGTATTACGGCAAGGGACGCGATGCGTACGACGTGCGGGGCCGTGTGGCGCATGAGGGCATCTTCAACATGACCGACGGCCAGTACCGCTGCCCCAGCACGCAGCAGGGCTATTCGGCGTTTAGCACGTGGACGCGCGGGCTGGCGTGGGTGCTGCTAGGTTGCGCGGAGGAGCTGGAGTTCTTCAGCGCGCTGCCGGCCGATGAGCTCAACCTGACGATCTCGCACGGCGACGGAATCTTTGAAGAAATCACGGACAAGCGCGATTTCCTTAAGCAGATGCGCGAAGCGGCCAAGGCCACGGCGGACTTTATCATCGAAAATTCCTGCGCGGACGGCATTCCGTTTTGGGACACGGGCGCGCCAGGTCTGGCCAACCTGCCTGATTACCGCAAGCATCCATCCAACCCGGATAATCCATACGAGCCAATGGACAGCAGCGCGGCGGCGATATGCGCGCAGGGCTTGTTGCGGCTGGGCCGCTATCTCGGCGCGCAATCCAAGGACGGCAAGGATTACTGGCAGGCGGGATTGACCATGACGCGCTCGCTGCTGGAGCCGCCGTATGTTTCTGAGAATCCGAAGCACCAGGGCCTGATCCTGCATTCGATCTATCATCGCCCGAACGGCTGGGATTACACGCCGCCCGGCAAGAAGATTCCGCAGGGCGAGGCCTCGATGTGGGGCGATTATCACGCGATGGAACTCGCGGTGTATTTGCAGCGCATCCTGCAGAAAAAACCGTACTTGAAGTTTTTCGATTAATCGCCGCTACGTTTTTGTAATATAAAGGAGCCTCGAAAAATCACCACAGAGCGACAGAGAACACAGAGGATTTAGAAGATCATGATCCAATCTCTGCGCGCTCTGCGGCTCCGCGTGAATTTTTTTTGGTTCTCTTAATCTCTTTGATGAGTGAATTGCCAAATTGATTTCGGAAAGAGGATTACATAACGACAATGATATGTAAATTTGGAGCCATGAAATTTACATGTCATTACATTGATGTAAAATTGCTCTCAGTCAGAGATAAGCAGGCTTGGCAACGATATATAAATCAATAATTTATGCAGGATCGACGGAGGACGAGGATTATACTCATGAATAAACACACCATTGGCATCATCATGAACGGCGTCACGGGACGCATGGGAACCAATCAGCATCTGGTCCGTTCGATCCTGGCCATCCGCAAGCAGGGCGGCGTAAAGGTTTCCGACAATGAAACCATCTGGCCCGAGCCGCTGCTGATCGGCCGCAATGAAAACAAGCTGCGCGCGCTGGCCGAGGCGCATGGCGGATTGAAGTGGAGCACGGACCTTGCCGCCGCGCTGGCCAATTCGGAATACACGGTCTACTTCGACGCGCAAACAACCAACCGCCGGGTTGAGGCCGTCAAACAGGCCATCGCCGCGGGCAAGCATATCTATTGCGAAAAGCCGACCGCGGAGAATTCCAGCGACGCAATGGAGTTGCATCGTTTGGCCGAGGCGGCCGGAATCAAGCACGGCGTAGTGCAGGACAAACTTTGGCTGCCGGGTTTGATGAAACTGAAACGGATGATCGACAGCGGCTTCTTCGGCGAAATTCTCTCCGTGCGCGGCGAGTTCGGCTACTGGGTATTCACCGGGCATCATGAGCCCGCGCAGCGCCCGTCGTGGAACTACCGCAAAGCCGACGGCGGCGGCATCATCATCGACATGCTCTGCCACTGGCGCTACGTCGTGGACAACCTGTTCGGCGAGATCAAGCAGCTCACCTGCCTTGGCGCGAACCACATGAAGCAGCGCGTCGATGAGCAGGGCAAGGCCTACGACGCCGACAGCGACGACGCGGCGTACGCCACCTTCGTTACTGAGCGCGGGATCATCTGCCAGTTCAACTCATCGTGGTGCACGCGCGTGAATCGCGACGAGCTGTTCGAGATGCACGTGGACGGCACGCTGGGATCGGCGGTGTGTGGATTGCGCAACGCGAAAGTGCAGGCCGCTCCGGCCACGCCGCGCGCCGTGTGGAATCCCGACATCCCCAGTCCGATCGCCTATCGCGATGGCTGGCTCGAAGCGCCGGATTACATGGAATTCGACAACGCCTTCAAGGCGCAGTGGGAGCTGTTCTTGCGGCACGTGGCGCTCGATGAACCGTTCCGCTGGAGCCTGAAGGAAGCGGCGAAGGGCGTGCAACTCGCCGAACTCGGCCTGCAATCCTGGCAGGAGCGCCGCTGGCTCGACGTGCCGGAACTGAAGTGATTATAACACTTCAGTTTCGCTAGCCATATCGCAATGCTGACATCGGTCTTATATGGCGCAGATCAGTGTTCTTGGGTAGAATGTAACGAAAATCAAGAACGTCTACTCCTAATTCGAACGCAAAAACCGATTCCGACTAAAATAACTGATATTGCGATGATTAGCCATATATATAATCGGTCCGATGATTCTGCTATTGGATTTTGATTTTTTTGAGGTTGTATATTAGTTTTTTTTGTATTTTTCACGATTGGGTCAAGATTAGTAGATGCTGACTCTGTTTTTGATTTCAACGCCAAATCATTAATGACATCCTTCTCCATATCACCTATATCATGATTAATCTTTTTCTTTTCACGTGCCATGCGTTCCTTTTCGGCTTGGGCAGTCAGTCTATCAGCAATTGTGGAATCGCCAAGTATCTCAAAAGCAAGGTCATGCAATTCAGCGATATCGTTTGGCGAACGTTTATAAACATCAATGAGGTCGTTTTCCATCACTTTAAACTCATGTTCCATCGTTTCGGTCAAACGGTAATTCCGGATTAATTTGCCCCAGTTATTTTGCGCTTCAATAAACTCTTGAGGTGGTCCATCTTGAAACGGATCGATCTTAAATGAGTCCGGTCTAGGCGATGAAGACGGATTAAAATCAGGATATTTTTTTTTGAATTCTTGACAGAATTCGTGCCCAGATTTATACCCCTTTAATAATTCTGTAGCCATTTCCCGTCGCGCCAAACGCATTCCTTCTCCTGTTTTGAGCTGGTTTTTTCGCCTAATGGCTGTTGCTTTATGCCAGTATGTATTCATTCGGTCGTGAGGAGATAGGTCGAGGGTTAGAGTTTTATTAGCCAAGTCAATTATATAATCCAACGAGGGTTCATCGTTAAAACCACGTGATGCGATAGCAGCTACTAAAAAAGCAGACATTTGTCCTTTCCGTTCTGAATTTGGTTCATTGGCTATCACTTCTTGCCACGATGTAACATGTTGTTGTAGATTCTCAGGCGTCAATTCATTGAAAGCATTAGGATCGTTCATCCAAGCATCATTTTGAGCATATACTTTATCGCCTGTCATCCATATAAATACAATCCAAAAACGCATAAAAAAGAAATCGTAAGCCTTTAGCCAAATGTTGCAAAGGGTGGCCGGGCTATGGTTCGGGCGGCTGCGCGGGGGGCAGCGGCGGCAGGGTTCCGCCGCCCGATCCGTAGCGTACGCCGCATTTCAACGCACATCGCCCCAAACCGCTGCAACGCCGCTGGAACTCCCGCCTTGACTCGATCAACCCAGGCGAGCATGATGACTCTGTCGTCCAAGCGCCCTGGCCGCGCGATACTTGGCTAAAGGCTTAC
>JAFGJS010000107.1 GCA_016928995.1 Candidatus Sumerlaeota bacterium
CTGTTGCTGCTCGAACTCGCGCGAAGAAACGACGACTGGGACGAAATCTGGAGCGAACGCTTGGTAGCTTGATCAAGATGCGCCCTGTGTGACAGGATGCGGTTTATTGCTTTGACATGGAAACGCCCATATGGTTATGTGCTATCTTGACAAAAAGTCGCATTCATCTCCATGTCATAGCCATTAGGCCGGCTTATTTCGGAACTTGGAGAAAGCGATGTATGATGAAGCGAAGACATCGAATTCAATTGAAAGATGGATCATACCCAGGAGAAAGAATGAAACAGGTATACGTGAAAAATCGGAGTGAATGGAGAGACTGGCTCGATCAAAATCATGACAAGTGCAGCGGCATCTGGCTGGTTTTCTACAAGAAACATACTGGCAAACCAACGCTTGAGTATGACGATGCGGTTGAAGAGGCTTTGTGCTTCGGTTGGATCGACAGCATTATCAAGAAAATTGATGACGAGAAATACGCGAGAAAGCTCACGCCGCGCAAAGCCGATAGTCGATGGTCGGAATTAAACAAAAGGCGAATCGCGAAGCTTCAGCAGCAAGGTCTCTTGACTGAAATTGGCAAGATGAAGGTCAAGGAGGCTAAGGCGTCTGGCCAATGGGATCAACCGGATCGTCCGCAAATATCTTATGAGCTGCCCATTGAATTGAAGAGAGCATTGGCAAAAAACAAAAAAGCACGAGAGTTTTTTGAGCAATTGGCCCCAACTTATAAAAAACAGTTCATTGGCTGGATCGCATTCGCCAAACGGCCAGAGACAAAGGATAAGCGGCTGAAAGAGTCGATTGCTTTGCTTGAAAAAGGCGAAAAGTTAGGTATGAAATAAACGTAGAATATGCCATCGTGGAAGACTGGGCACGTCCTCGCCCTCAGGATTTATCCATGGGCGCTTCGAACTTCAGGAAAGAGCAAAGATCGCTTTCGCAGCTAAAAGGAGAATCGTCAAATGAATTATACCGCCGAACGTGTGGATGTTTGGGCCGCGAGCATTAACGACGAACCCGGAGCCTTATCTAAGTTGCTGGCCGGTTTGGAAGAGGCTGGCGCGAACCTTGAATGCGTCATCGCCCGGCGTTCGCCCGGCAAGTCCGGCTCCGGTGACGTGTTTCTCACCCCATTGCGCGGGTATGCGCAGGTCGCCGCCGCTGCGGAGTTAGGCGTCAAAGCCACCAGCAGCGTTTTCACGGTGCGCGTTGAAGGCATGAATGCGCCTGGCGTTGGCGCCGCGTTGACCGCCAAACTCGCGGAGACTGGTATCAATCTCCATGGGCTTTCCGCAGCGGTGATCGGGATGAAGTTCGTCCTGTATCTCGGCCTGGACAGCGAGGCGGACGCGGACAAAGCCATCACTATCCTTCGGCAGGATGATTAACCTGCGATTCAGAGATTGTGATGTGTCGAGTCTTTGATGCGTAATTATTAAATGATGTTACGCATCTTTAATGCTTTGGACTGAGGCGGCCATGCCGCCGCCTTGGTGAAGGGATTGGATACTGGGCTATTACGCACAATTTTCTGCGAATAAGGCGCAGGCATGGCCTGCGCACTCCGAAGATACATCATCTGCGTAACATCAATTATTTAGATTTCCACGCCGAGTTCCTGGAATTTCGCGGCCACGGTGAGGAAGTGGGCGGTCATCCAGAAGACAGTCCAGCCTTCGGAGTATGTCCCGCGCATTTCGTAAACGCTGCTCGCCATGTTTTGATGCTGCACGTAATTCGTCTGGTTGACTTGCTCGCCCTGGCTGCCGAAGGGATCGATCAGCTGGCCGCAACTGCGATACATCACGAGCGCGAGCCGCTTCAGGTCGCCGCGCTGAAGCAGTTCGCCCATGCGATGCACCTCTGGCGCGAAGATGATGCCGAACACATCGAGGTGATGGTTCTGCACGGACACGGCGGACCAGCCGCGCGTTTTGAGCGCATGATCGGCCAGCCGTCCGGGCGGCTGCACGATGTTCCAGACCACTGTGTAACTCAGCGCGACGTCCATCGCATGTCCGGCCCAGTCGAGATGCCGCGCCTCGCCGGTCATTTCGTAAACCGCGAGAAAGCCCTGGAACGCGGCCCAGGCGCCTTCCTTGTCTTCGCAGCTGGCGTCGAGCGTCCCGCCCCAGTACGGCTCGGTCATGTCCAGATGCCGCGCGGCGTAATGCTCCGCCGCTTTCAGCGCGGCCTTGCGATAACGATCCTCGCCGAAGAGCGCATAAGCCGCGCAGAGTGGTTCGATGTAAAAGCCTTCATTGGTCGATACCGGGCGCCAATCCTCGCGCATGATACGCTCCGCGTGCAGATCGCAAGCCTGGCGCAGGAACGCCTCCCATCGCTCCGTATTGATCTCAGGCATACCGCGCCCCACGCGAATCGCGCGCGCAAAAATGCCCATCGCCTGACCCTGCGACACGTTGTCCTGATCTTTCCACTCGTTCGTGTCGGGAATGTACTTGAGATGAAAGCCCTTTTCGTTAAACGGCGAAGAGGCTAGGTGGTCCATCGCCTGTTGAGCCTTGCTGAGCGCTTCGGGATCGCCCAGCCGCGAATGCAGCAGCAGCTGCGCATAACCCGGCGCTTCGGCCTGACCGCACCAGCCCATCACGAAGTCCTTGCGGTCGCCGGGGAACATGCGATATCCCGCAGCGTTCTCCGTTTCATACCAGCGCGACATGGCGAAGCGATATTTGCCTTCCAGGATTTGATCCACAGCCGGCAGACCCTCCAGGCTGAGCGGCTGGAAGAGCTCCACCGACGTGCGGATGGGCGTGCGGAAACCGTCGCCCTGGCGCGCGACGGGATAAGCCTCAATGAAAAAAGTTTTCTCGATGACATGACCAGGCGGAACGTTGAGCCACGCGTCGAGATACTCCGAGACGTATCCCTGGCCGCCCTTGACCACGCTGTCTTGTCCGTTCATCGCGCACGGCCCAGAGAGCAACGCCATTTCAGTCGCTCCGTCCAGCGCGCTGACGCCAAGCGACCACCATTGATCGCGGATCTTCGCATGCGGCGCGGGCGAGGGGAGCGAGTGCAGCGCCGCGCCGAACCAGCCGCTGTCCGCGCTCCATTCAAGGCTGGCGAACGGCATGGGGCAGCGATGCTCCTCGATGAACAGCCGCGCGCCGGGCTGGCCGTCGAACTGCGGCACAACGCCGCGCCTGGTCCGCACGCCGGACGGGTTGCCGTAATAGCAATTCCCCGGAATCAGGGTTGTAGCGCCGCTTTGCGGAATCTGCCAGCGCACGGCGAGCGTGGTTTTGTCCGCCGCCTGCTCGCCGGTCCAGGTCCATCGCCGCACGCAACGAATCGCCGGGCCTTCGGCGCGATAAGCGTCGCGCAGAATCCATGCCCCACCATCGGTTTCGAGACGTCCGCGCACAATCGTCCATGGGCCTTGCGCTTCGATGCTTTCCGGATCGGCATGGCGCCAGTTCGACGGCCAGCCGTCCTTCCAATCCGTGGCGATCGACCATAAACCTTCTTCTGGTGAATTGAGCAGAACGCGACCGTCCTGCTCGAGTTGCATTCGGCGTTTATCGGCGATAGTCAGTTGCATGTTTATGGCTCCATTTTAATCGGCGTTGCTTCGTGCTCAATGGGATTGACGCGATTGAGGCCGCCACGGAAGGATGGGTCAAGGGAAAAAGCATTTTTTTGATGTATAGGCATTCAAATTTGACTGATTTGGGCAACAGGCGTCGTTGCTGTTTTAAATTCAAACCAGAAGTCCACGAATGCAGTCAATTGACTGGTGGAAGTCGTCTGCTTAGGGAAATTGGCCGTTTTGTTTGTTTTTTTGTGTTTTTTGCTTTTTTTCATCTTGCGTTTCAGCTTGCCTGAACTTTAGACCAGCCGGGGCGCAGATTATTGCTGCATGTGTCTTGGGGGATCAATATAATCGTCCTATATAAAGAATGCTGATTTGAGCATTCAGATATAAAGAGTGCCGATTGAATCATCCTAATATATTGAGGAATGCTGAAAGCGGTTTCATGATTTTGTGAATTGATTATAACGCCTGCGAGATGCATCTGCGTTGAAATTTGTTTTAAAGAGGAAAGAAGATGAAAATGCTGGGAAACACACGGGTGAAGAGTCTATTGGCGATATTGTTTCTGGTGATGTCGCCGATTATTGCGCTGGGACAAACAACTCTGAATATCACCGATGATGTCATCACTTACAGCAGTTTGACCGACACGACCGTGAACATGAGCGGCCGTTCGGAACTGCATATCACCGCGGCCGCCACTCCGCTTACCAGCTGCGAAGTCAATCTTGATTCGCTGAATTCATGGCTGTTTCTGGAGCAGATCAAGCCATCGGTGGCCGTTTCCACTTATTTAAGCCAGGTCAATGTCAGCGGCGCCGCGGCGGCGCTGAACACCAACGTGCGCGTTGTGCAATACGCCGATGGCGCCGTGGTCATCCCTCAAGCGTCCACCTATCAGCCTCTGCAAGTGTTCACCGAGGAGAACTTCATGGGCGATTCCGCGTCTCTGAGCCAATACACCGAATACGACTCGGATGCACTGGGAGCGATGGCATCGGAGATCAGTTCTTTCATCTTGAAACGAGGATACACCGCGACGTTCGCCCAGAACGAAAACGGCAGCGGCTACAGCATGAACTATGTGGCGCAGGATTGCGATCTGGAAATCGGCGTGCTTCCAAGCAAACTGGATAACAAAATCAATTTTGTTCGAGTTTTTCCCTGGCGCTGGATCAGCAAAAAAGGCTCTTGTGACGCTTCACCCACGGATCTGGAGGCCTATTGGTGGTACAATTGGAATATCAATCAGAATTCCACGCTGGATTTGGAGTACGTTGCAATCCACCAACAGCCCTATTGGCCCGGCCTCAGTCAGGATTGGCAAGCCAGGGGAGTCAATCATTTGTCTGGCTTCAATGAACCCGACAATCCCGTTGAAGATGCCTATAAAAATCTAAATAACGGTTCAGTGGATTCGGCGATCTACCACTGGCCGCCGCATTTAGCGACTGGCCTGCGAGTCGGAGCTCCGGCCGTCACCGATGGAGGACGGGATTGGCTTTATCAGTTCATCGATGCCGCGGACGCCGCCGGCTTGCGTGTCGATTACGTTCCGATTCATTATTATTGGTGCTACAGCAATAATGATTATCCGGCGGGCGCGGCGACTCAACTTTATAACTTTTTAAAGGCTGTGCATGACGAGGTTCAGCGGCCGATTTGGCTGACGGAATTCAACAATGGGGCCAACTGGACGGGCTGCACCGATCCGAGCTATGCGCAAAACAGCGCTGTGATCGAGGCGATGATCGATATGCTGGATAGCACTCCATGGGTTGAGCGTTATGCGATCTACAGCCGTGTGGAGTACATGCGTCAAACGCATTACGACGAGGGCGGCTTGACGCCGATGGGCGTGATGTATCGTGATCATGTCGCGCCGATCGGCTACCAGCAGGCGGTTCCAGGCTCCGGGAAGAGCCCGAACGCCATTTATCATTTCGATGCAGATTTCCGGGACAGCTCCGGCAACGGCAACCACCCGCTGCAATACGGCGCGCCGAAACTGCCCGCCGGACAGCAGGGCAACGCCCTGAATCTCGACGGCGTTGACGATTATCTCGTGCTTCCGACCAATATGGGCGAGGGCGATGACTTCACTTTCGCCGCGTGGGTCTATTGGAACGGCGGCGATATGAATCAGCGCATTTTCGATTTCGGCAACGGCACATCGGAGTATATGTTCCTCACGCCGCGCTCCGGCACGGAAAATTTACGCTTTGGATTCAGGACGTCCGCGGTCTATGAAAACCTGTACGGCTCAACGGCATTGGCCACGGGAACATGGACGCATGTCGCGGTCACCCTGGACGGAGACGTGGGCACGCTTTATGTGAACGGAACAGCCGTGGACACTCAGACGGTCACCAACGATCCATCGGACATGCTTCCGCAAAACAATTTCCTTGGCGACAGCCAGTGGTCCGCCGATCCGCTGTTCAGCGGCATGCTGGACGAGGTTGTCATAGCGGATTACGCCATGAGCGCCGCGCAGATTACCGACCTGCTCGACAATCAACCGCCCCAATTCAACACGGATCCCATCGATGGCGGGAACGCCATGCAGAGAGTGGATTACAGCGGCAGCATCGCCAGTTACGCGACCGATCCCGACGCCGGCGACACGCTGACCTTCAGCAAACTCTCCGGCCCGGACTGGCTGACGGTGGCGGCGGACGGCTCGCTTTCCGGCACGCCCTACATCAATGACGGCGGAGAGAATGTGTTCGTCGTCTGCGTGAGCGACGGTCTCAGCGGCAGCGATCAGGCGTTGCTCAACATCACCGTCGAGGATACGGCGCAGATCGCGGTTCATTATAAATTCGACGGCGACACCAATGACTGCATCGGAATTTTCGACGGCGTGCCGGCTGGCAGTCCGGTGTATGCGACCGGCCAGCTCGATCAAGCCATCGACCTGGATGGCTCCAATGATCTCGTGACATTGCCCGAGGGCGTGGCCGAGTTTGACGACATCACCATCGCCGCCTGGGTCAATTGGGACGGCGGCGGCTCCTGGCAGCGTATCTTCGACTTCGGCAACGGCACCTCGGAGTATATGTTCCTCACGCCGTCCAGCGGCACTGGGATTTTGCGCTTCGCGATGTTGACCGGCAGCGGCGAGCAGCAGCTGAACGCCTCGTCGGCGTTGTCCACCAGCGCATGGAGGCATGTCGCCGTGACGATCAGCGGAAACACGGGCCGGATGTATGTCAACGGTTCGCAAGTCGCGTACAATCTCTCTATGACCATCAATCCCTCCGACATCAATCAGGCGATCAACTATATCGGCGACAGCCAGTGGTCCTCCGATCCTTTCTTCAACGGACGGATCGACGACTTCCGTATTTATAACTACGCGCTGAGCGTCGCGGAGATCGCCGATGTGATGTCCGGCGGGCATGCTCCGTATTTCGCGAGCAATTCAATCCATAAACCAAACGCAACGCCGGGCGAGGTGTACAGCAGTTCGCTGGATATTCCGGACGACGCTGATGACGCCGACAATTATATCAATCCGAACGACAATGCGCTCGACACGACTGGTGGAGACGCCGCCGCTGCGCTTGCTGCATCGGCGGTCGTGAGCAATTTCACCGGTTCCAGCGGAGCGTTTACCTTCGAGGCCATCGTTTGTCCGCAGGTGAACATTGGAGCGATCCCCAATGAAATGCAGATCATCTCCGGCGATAGTCCCAGCGACCGTTCATGGCACTTCCGCGTCACGACCGCCGGCGCCCTTGAATTCAACAACATCGACGGCGCCCTTTGTTCCGCCACGATTCCAACGACGGGCAATCATGCCTGGGCTGCCGGCGAATGGTTCCATGTCGCGGCCACGTACACCGGAACTCCGAGCGTCGCGGGCAATATGAAACTGTATTGGACGCGGCTCGATTCCGGAGTCGCCTCGGCTGTGCAGCTGGGTTCGTTCACCCAAACCGCCGATCTCACCTCGACCGATAACATAGTCTTTGGCGTCGGCAATGAAGGACGATCGCCCAGTGAAAATTTCGAAGGCCTGATCGACGAAGTTCGCATCAGCGATACCGCGCGGGCGACGCTGGATCTTTCCACGCCGTTCAGCGCGGATTCCAGCACGATCCACCTTTATCATTTGAACGGCAACGGCAGCGATGCGGTCGCCGCCAGCGCGATTGACTTGACTTTTTCAGGCGGCGCCGTCGCCACGGCGGATTCGTATTTCCCGTCCGGCGCGGGTGAAACGCTGACATTCAGCAAGATTTCCGGACCGGGCTGGTTAGGCGTGGCCGCTGACGGCACGCTTGCCGGCGCGCCGTCCAGTGAGGATGCCGGCCTCAACAGCTTCACGGTGCGCGTGACCGACGCCGGTGGGCTGTATGACGAAGCGATCTTGAATATCACCGTCTTCAACGGCGTTATTCCAGACACATCTGCAGCGATTTGGATGTTATACTAAAATGATGAACACGATTCGCCCAAAGACGATTTCATTATGGATGATCACGGGAGCGGCTCTGCTGTGCATGCGCCCGCTTCATGCGCAGACGGACGCCTTCTATGAATGGCCGGCGTATAATCCCACCGTCGCCTATGATTACGTCGATGAATTCGGACAGATCGATCCGCCCACGAAGATGCTGGATGACGTCACTGGCGTGGCCGGCTCTTATATCGACGGATGGTGGTGCTTTCGCTACGGCGCCAGGAAAAATGACCTGGCGACCTCGGATTCCTGGATTCCGATGCTCGAGCGCCTTAACAAGGACTTCGCGTACATTACCGACGTGATGCGCTGGCCGCGAGACTTGCGCGCCCGTGAAGGATATTACAGCGCGGTCTATCTCTTCGGCTCCGGACTCAGCACCGACGACGCTCCCAACACGGCCTTGGGCGGATGGCAGGGGACGACGTATTACCAGGACCGGCATTGGCCGATGATCCTCGCTTCGTATTACCCGGTGCATTGCTTCGATCCAGCGTACACCGGCGACGACAAAGCTTTTCAGACGGGCGCCATGGTGCATGAAGGCATCCATTGCATCCTTTCGAGCATGCCGGGATGCAAGAACGCCCCGTGGTTTCATGAAGGCGGAAACACCTGGCTGCAAGGCACGATGGAGGCGCAGCGTTCGGGCGATTTCAGCAGCATCGGGTGGCTCAGCGCCGGCGCGATGATCGCCCCGTTCATGCCGATCGAGTGCTACTCCGGGTGGCTGCAGGACGATTCCTTCGGCGGTCCCGCCGCCGAAGGCGTGAATATGTTTAAGGACGAAAAACAAATCTGCACCTGGCGCAAGCTGCTGGGCGGCGCGCAATACGGGGAGTGTTTTCCGCATGCGATGGAAGTCATCCTCGGCCCGCAAAGCGTCGCCTGGGTTTGGCGCTATTCAACGCAAAGCGGCCGCGTGTTGCAGGACCTGGCCGAAGCGCCCGGTGGATTGGGCGAAATCCAAACCCGCCGTTTGATTCAGGAATATCGCGCCCGGCAGGCCTTTTGCGATTTCGGTTCCTGGTCCTATGCGTTTATGCAACTGCTGAACAACAATTGGAAGATGGCCATCGGCGCCGAATGGAAACCGAACTGGATCGATTGCGACGTCTGGAACGTGACCTGTTACGCGGTCACGACGCAGAACGGAAAAGAACTGACTCCGGAAACTCGCACACTGCCCGGCTGGTCCGGCGCCAATCAAATTCCATTGACCGTCGATCCCGGCGCCAAGCAGGCCACGGTCGTCTTCAATCCCATCGGAAAAAGTATGAGTTGCCAGTTGGTCTATCGCGACACGAGCGGCAAAGTTCGCTATGGCGATCCGGTGTTCAGCGGTGAGTGCGGTATTCCCTTGGCCGACGTGCGGAACAATGTTATCGTCGCCGTGATCTGCAACACGGATTACGTTTATGAAGGCGAAAGCACCCGCAAGGCGAAATTCGATTACCGGCTGACAATGGGCGAGGGCGTCACGGGCCCCGCTGACATTTATACGAAGTGGTACGACTACTCCGCCGCCAGTTACACTGTCACGGCGTCCGCCAGCGGCAACGGCGCAATCAGCCCCTCCGGCAGCGTCTCCGTTGACGCCGGGGCCAGCAGCGCGTTCACCATCACGCCGCAACCGGGCTATCAGGTCTCCAGCGTCGCCATCGACGGCGTGAAGATCGGCAAAGTGACGGCATACACCTTCGTCAACGTGCGAGGCGATCACGCCATCTCCGCGACGTTCGCTCCGGCCGGAGCGAACTAGCAGCCCGTTGGAAAATGCGTAGCGCCAGCGTCCCGCTGGCTTTGGGGAAATGCAGAGCATTGTATTGATGGATGCCGGCGAGACGCCGGCGCTACAATTCTGGTCCGCAAAACATTTTCAATGGATCGTTAGCCGTTTATTGTGTACAGGCTTTCGCGCAGGGAAGATCGTTCCAGCGCGTGGTGTAATGCGGCGTCAGGCGGCTGCGGCGCATGTGCCAGGCTCGCTGAACGCCTTGCGCGGCCGAGTAGATCGTGTCGCGGCCCCAGCGCGTGTTCAGCGTGTCCAGCGCGCGCATGATATTTTGCTTTTCCTGAATGCGTCCATCCGGCGAGATGAAGTCCTGTTGCACGGCGTCCGCCTCGGCCAGATCAAGCAACAGCACCCCCGCCTTGTGATAGCGATAGCCGGATTTGTAAATGCGGCGCAGCAATTCCTCCGCGGCGGCGATCAAATCCGGATTGTGATTGGTCTTCACGGCGAACTGCGTCAGCGCTGAATTCGAATATTGCGCGCCGGGCATGTGCGGACTGGTTTGCAGCCAAACCTGGATCATGCCCGCCGCGCTTTTTTGCTTGCGGAGTTTTTCGCCCGCCCGTGCGGCGTAATTGGCGACCGCCTCGCGGATCGGTTCGAAGGCGGAGAGCTTGCGTCCGAACATCCGCGAGCAGCTCACGGCATCCTTCGCCGCGTGAAAGTTTTTCAGTTCGATGCACGACTCGCCGCGCAGCTCGCGCAAGGTGCGCTCGCCCACGACGCTCAGCGTCTTGTTGGCCCAGCGCGGATCGGCGCGCTTCAAGTCGAGCGCCGTGTGAATTTTGGCTCTGTGCAGTTTGAGCGCCTGGCGTGAGGCGATCCCCCAGATGTCCTCAATCGCCACTCCCGCCAGCAGCGCGTCCGCGTCCGTCTCGCTCAGCAGTTCGTAGTTGAACACGCCGTAGTTCTGCTTGGCTTGCCGCGCCGCGATTTTCGCCAGCGTCATCGACGGCGCCACGCCGATGGAAACCGGAATGCCCGTCCATTGCAGCACCGTGCTACGCAGCTCGTTGGCGAACGCCGACCGCTCGCGCGCCGGGATCGCGGTCAGATCGAGGAACGCCTCGTCAATCGAATAGATTTCCGTCTTCGGGCAGAACTGCTCCAGGATGCTCATCACGCGGCGCGACATGTCGGCGTAGAGCGTATAGTTCGACGAGAGCATCACCACGCCATGGCGCTCCAGCAGCGCGCGCTGCTCGATCACGCCCGACGCCATCGGAATGCCCAGCGCCTTGGCCTCGCGCGAGCGCGCCACGATGAAGCAGTCGTTGTTCGACAGCACCACGACCGGCCGTCCGCGCAAGGACGGATCGAACACCCGCTCGCACGAGCAATAAAAACTGTCGCAATCGACCAGCGCCCAGGATTTCATTTCACTTCGCCTTGTGAATCGCGTATGTCACCACACCGAAAATCGCGTCGTCGCCGCTCAGCGCAATGGGTTGATAGTTGATGTTCTCCGGCACGAGCAGCGGCCGGCCGTTGCGATGCCGCAGCCGCTTCACTGTGAACTCGCCGTCGTGCGAGGCGATCACGATGCTGCCGTCCGCCGGCGTGATCGAGCGATCCACGATCAGCAGATCGCCGTCATGGATCCCCGCGCCGGTCATCGAATCGCCCGACACGCGCACGAAGTACGTCGCCGCCGCATTCTTGATCAGGTGCTCGTTCAGATCGAGCGTCCCCTCGACGTAATCATCCGCCGGACTCGGAAATCCCGCCGACACCGCGCAATTAAACAACTGCATTTTCGCCTTTGCTCCTGACGCACGCTTTGAATTCAAATATTCTACAAGCCGCCGGCGCCGTAAGCAAATGTTACTGGAATCCTGCGAAATAAAAACCTGCTCGACTCAGCCCGAAGATTGCCGGCGATACTGAAGAACATGCGGAAAGCAAGTCCGAAAAAGGCAGGGAGGGATGTATATGTCAAATAAAATCAATAAAACAGGAAATCAAAATATTTTTTGTGAATATTGAGAGCCAATTTAAAAATACACTCTACTTTTGCTCATCCCAATCTCTGCTGAATGCAATTCCGCCGTCCCCCCGTTTTTTCAAGGC
>JAFGJS010000108.1 GCA_016928995.1 Candidatus Sumerlaeota bacterium
CTGATGGCGCTGGAACTTGCCAGACGTAACAACGACTGGGAAAGAATCTGGGGAGAAATCGCTGCGTAGCTGAAGAGAGTTGCGCCCTAGCGGATGGGGCGTATCTTGATTTTGTCTGGTGTTTTTTCTTGCTCCTGCTCTTGCTCTTGCTCGGATAAACCGTCTTTTCATGCAGCCGGACATTTCTTTTCATAGACATCTCTCGAAAGTCATAGCGGATTCAATCAAGTGGGAACGACCGTCCTCAGCCGCGAATGATTCGGGGCTGAGGACAGCCTCTCCCACATGAACGTTATTTTTTTATGAGATGTTCTAATCGAAATCGCTATCGGAATCGATTTGACGCCACTTGATCTTATAGAGCCGATCTCGATTGAGAGCAAAAGCAAGAGTCATATGCGCAAAATCCGGATTTAGTTGATCTGCGCCAGGATGCATGAAAATAATGTGGCGCCGCGCGGGATTCGAGAACCCGCGCGGCGCCGGATGTGTTACGAACCGCTCAACGATGTTGGGGTTTACCGTTTCAGGTTCACCACTTCTTCAAGCATATCGTCGCTGGTGGAGAGGACGCGCGAGCTGGCTTGCAGCGCGCGCTGGCTGCTGATCAGTTTCACGAATTCACCGGAGATATCGACGTTCGAGAGTTCCAGCGATTCCGCGATGATCTTTCCGGCTGAGCCAGTTCCTGGCGTGCTGATATTCGGCACGCCCGATTCGGGCGAATCAGCCCAGCGGTTGCCCGCCACTTTGATTAAACCGTTCTGATTCTGGAAAGTGGCCAGCGCCAACTGCGCCAGGCTGCGCGAACGCCCATTGCTGAACACGCCGGTGATGACGCCCTCATTGTCGATGGAGATGCCGCGCAGCGTTCCTGCCCCGTAGCCGTCTTGCGAGACGTAATTGATCAGGGACGCGGAGGCGAATTGAGTCGTGCCGTCATATCCCGTGCCTCCATCGTCGACAGCGTCTCCAAAGTTGAATCCGATGGCCTGATTAAGCACCACTCCGCCAGCGAAACTGAAACTTGAGGAAGTGAGCGTGGAGGTTTGCAGCGCGCCGCTGGTGTCGAAGATCAGCGTGCCGTTGGCTTGTATCGCGCCGTCAGCGCCGGCTGGGATCGTCACGCTGGAATCCAGCTCGTCGGCGTCCACCATGGCGTTCCAGTCCCAGGAGTTCGGAGCGGTCGCTGGATCTTGCTTGGTGAAATAGACCGTCACGGTATGGCTGCTGCCGAGCGAATCGTAGACTTCGACCGAGGTGTAGAAATTGGATGTGCCGGTCGGATTCGTCACGTCGAAGGGGCCGACGTAATCGTCATCCGCGTTCAGATTGGCGTTCAGCTGCACGCCGGTTCCCGGCTCCACGCCGTCTCCTGTCGGGTTCGGCGGCGACACGGCGCTGCTCAGGGCGATGCTTTGCAGCTCCAAGTCGAGAGTTCCACTTTCGTTGAACTGGTAGCCCTGGACAAACATGCCGTCGCTGGCGACGACGTAGCCGTCCGCATTCAGTTCAAATGCGCCGGTGCGCGTGTATCGCTGAGTGGCGCCGACCTCGTCGCTAAGGACGAAAAAGCCGTCGCCGTCGATCGCAAGATCGAGCACCTGGCCTGTGTTCTCAAACGATCCCTGAGAATAATTGGTCTGCACATTGTTGACCATGACGCCGCGGCCCAATGGATTGGACAGGTTCGAACCGACCAAATCGGCGAAACGCACTGCCGAGGACTTGAAGCCGTTCGTGTTGACGTTCGCGATGTTGTTGCCGATGGCCTGCAGCGCGGCGCTGTTGCTGCGAATGCCGGACACCCCGGTGTAAAGAGCGCTAACGAGTGACATTGTCGTATCTCCTTCGTGTTATATGATCATCGTTTCATTGATTATTTTCGGTGTAATTTTTATTCTGCCCCGCTCTCGGGTTGTTGCACGGCGATCACCTGGCTCAAACTGACCAGTCCCGAGGCGGTCTGCAAATAAGCCTCGCCGTTGACGAATTCCACGCCCGTCACGATGTGAGTGGAGCACGCCGCCGCGCTCACCGCGTAGCCGGAGCTGTCCGTCGCCACGATTGTGAAGGAATAGTCGCCGTCTTGAACTTTTTGGCCGAATTTATCCATCCCATCCCATTCGAAGACGTTCGAGCCGGAGGTAAGATCCGAGAGTTGGTACGTGTTGATTTCGTTGCCGGTGTTGTCGAAGAACGTGATCGCCACGTTTTCCGCGTCGTCTTCCAGGCTGAATTCCAGCGCGGCCGCTTCGCCGTCGGCCACGGTCAGCGTATCCGTGGACAGCTGCACTTCGTTGCCGATCAGGTTCAGTGTGCCGAGTTTGCTCAATGCGGATTGCGCGTTGGTCAAATCCTCGAATGAGTCGTTGATGTTGATCATCTGCTCCAGCGCGGAGAACTGCGCAAGCTGTGCGGCAAATTCAGCGCTGTCTTGAGGATTCAGCGGATCTTGATTTTTGAGTTGAGTGACTAGCAGATTGAGAAAATCCAGTTGACCCAGTTCGGAGTTGCTCGAACTTGATTTCGTTGAAGTCGTGGTGGCCGCCGCCAGCGAACTGTTCACTGATGAAATTGACATGATCGTCTCCTTCGACTATTAACCTTCCTGAATTTAATATCTTCGCATGCCGCTTACGCCACGATGCTCACTTTGCGATAGCCGGTGTGCCAGCCGATGATTGAGCGCAGACGCGCCCGATTCAGCCATGCCGCGTCGTCCGTCTCGTCGTCGGACAGCGCCGGTCCGTTCCAGCCCGTCGCGCCGGATGCGCCGGAGTTTTGCGTGTTGCGGTTGTCCTGCCGTCCCTGCGCCCAGCTGCCCAGCGTGAACTCCAGTTGCGCGTCGGAGTAGCCTTGTTGGGCGAATGCCTGGCGCAATTCCGTGACGTTGTTTTGCAAGATCTCGCGCACGATCGGGGTTTCCGTGTGAAACACCGTGCGCAGGGCATGACCGGAGCGCAGATCCAGCTCTACCTGCAGCCGACCCAGTTCCGGCGGCCGCAGTTCCATTTTCAGCGACTGGTTGTCCTGTTGGGCCAATTGTCTCAGATTCAGCCTTCCGCGCACTTGATCCAGCACGTCGATTTGCAGGATGCGCTGGTCGCTGCGCGGCGTTGTGTCAAGCGCGTTGGTCTCGGCCACGCCGGATGGCGCGGGAGCGTCCGCGATTTGTTGAATTCCCACGGGCAGCGCGCGCGTTTCGACTCCCCGAACGCCCAGACGTTCGGCAAGGCTGTCGATGACGCGCCGCGCCGGCGCCAGTTCAGGATCAACGCCCTTTTGCGCCATGACGCTCGCCAGTCCCAGCAGCGCAGAGAGATTGGCGGAAGGCGCCGCGATTGCATTCGCGGCGCTCGATGTCGATGCGTTTTGTGAAACTTGAGTCAGCGCCTGGCTGGCGGCTTCGCGTCCGGCGAGGATTAATTGCGCCGCCTGGCGCAGATTGGATACGTCCAGCAAGGGCGATGCGTCGTCTTGCGTATTGGGCAACGCAGATTCCAGCGATGCATCCAACGTAAAGATTCCAGCTTGCAGCGTCTTGCCGGTTTGTCCGTTGAGCAGCGAAGCATCGGCGGCCGCGGGAAAATAAAAGCGTTGTTCGCTGCTCGACCATTGCGGCGCCATCGTGAACAGCGTTGTTCCGTTTTGCATGCCGCTTGATTGTGTTTCAAAGGGTAGGAAAATTTTTCCCTGTATATCTCCCGGCAATGCCAAATCCGGAAATGCTGGAATCGCAATGGCGTTTTGTCCTGAAGCGGTGTTGATTGCATCGCTTGCCGCTTGCATGGCTGCCGCTGGATCGTCGCTGGAGGCGCAGAGCAGCTGCATCATGCATGAGAGCGCGGAAAGGATCGTTCCGCTTTTGTCCTGCTGCTGAAGTTGCTCGAAGATTTCGGCGTTTTCAGGGTCCATCAACTGCAGCAATTCCAGCGTTTCGTCAGACTGCCCGGTTTGCCCGGCGATCTGGATCGCAGCGTTGGAACTACCGGAAAAATCAGCAGGAAAAAGGCCGGCTAGCAACGAGCGAAAGCGCTGTGCGGCCGTGGTTTGCAGCGCGACGGATTGCGGCGATCCGCTGACTGTCCCGGAGGCGCCGCCAGCCTGCGTCAGCTGCGGCATTGGCAGGAATTGCAAAAATGATAGAGACATGGCGCGAACCTTAATACGAAATGCGTTCGTGATGCGCCATGCCGGCAAGACAACTGCTCTCTTCCCTGACGCGCCCGTGATTTTCGGGGCGCGACGCCGCTCCATGATTACGGCAGATTTTGCGCGTCCGGTTTGTGAATGCGGTTCATCTCTGCGATCATTTTCGCCGTCACATCGGCGTCAAGGGCGGAGACGATTTCGCCTGCTTTTTTCGAGTCCAGTTGGAGCAGGATCGAGGCCGCGAGGCCGATGTCGATCTGCTGAAAGATCTCCGCCGCTTTCCGTGCGTCGGTTTTTTTGTCGTTCAGCACCACGACCAACTGATCGATCTTTTTTTGGCGGACCTTGTCCACCTTGAGGATCTCCTGATCGAGCCGTTCGCGCAGCGTCTTGATCTGCTGCGCTTGCCGTTCGATGTCTTGCTCCAGAGTCAGGAGTTCCTGCCGTTTATGCTCCAGCTGTTTCTCACGCTTCTGGATTTGCTGCTCGCGGTCGCGCAGGTCGCGAATCCATTCGCGTAGGATCGAATCTTCCTTGCCTGTTTCGGCCTGCCCGATCCGCTGAGCGTAATCCATCGGCGCTTCGGACGCTTCTGCCGGCGCGGCGTTTTTTGCCTCGTCCGGTCTGGCGTTTTTATCTTCCGCATAAGACGTGCCAGAAAGCGCGCCGGTGAACATCGCCGCAGGTAATACTGCCATGCCGATGGCTATGAATAGGACGCTTAGCGTCCGGCGTCCGATGCGTCCGTTTGCTGATTGATTCGGATTCATGATTGCGTCACCTTTTCTTCCACGGCATTTTTTTCCCGTTCGCGGCGGCTGAACTGAAAAACCGCGAAGTCGTTCATTTCCTTCATTTCCTGCCTTCGCTCGTCATACTCATAAGCCTTTAATTCTTCTTTTTTCAGCGCTTCCAGGGTTTCCACTTCCCGCAGAGCTTCCACCAGGTGCTGTCGGCGGATTTCCGCGATTCGCCGCAACTGCACAACGCGTTCATCCTGATCGCGGATTTGCAGCGCGAGTCCATCCAGATGGCGCTGACGCAACAAGTATTCATGCGGCGGGATGCCATGCTCGGCGCAAAGGCTCAAATCCATCGCGGCGTCAACGCGCGCATGACGCAGCGCCTCTCGAAACTGCTCTGCGTCGTTCAGCCGCGATTGAGCCGCGGTGTATTCGCGCTGCCGTTCGTCCTGCAACGTCAGGCGATACTCCAGGACTTCTTCGAGTGAAAAATGAAACATGGCGTCGACTGTTAATTTGGATTTTTGAATTTAGATTTTAGATTTACTCAAGCAAACCGCCCTTTATGAAAATCGAAAATCTAAATTCCAAAATCAAAAATTACTGTTTCCTTTATCGTTGCTGTTGTTGTTCCTTTCTTCCGGCCTGCATGGTTTTCACGAGGTCTTGCAGACTGCTTTGAAAATCCGCCGATTCGCTGAGATCCTGCTTCAGGTATTTGATGATATGGGGATAATCCCGGATCGCCTGATCCACTTCGGGATTCGCGCCCGATTTATACGCGCCGATGTTGATCAGCGTTTCCGCCTTTTGATACGCGGATATACTGGAGAGCGTTTGACCCGCGAGCCGGAAATGCTCGTTTGCCACTACATCCACCATCAGGCGGCTTTTGCTGCGCAGCACGTCGATGGCCGGGAAGTGGTGCTTGTCGGCCAGGTCGCGGCTGAGCACGATGTGCCCATCGAGGATCGAACGCACCGCGTCGGCGATGGGATCGTTCATGTCGTCCCCCTCGACGAGCACGGTGTAAAAACCGGTGACCGATCCGCATCCCGCCGCGCCCATGCCGGCTTGTTCCAGCAGCTTCGGCAGCATCGCCAGCACGGACGGAGTGTAACCCTTGGTGGTGGGCGGTTCGCCGATGGCCAGGCCGATCTCACGTTGGGCCATGGCCAGGCGCGTGACGCTGTCCATCATCAACATCACGTTCCGGCCTTGTGCGCTGAACCAGCGCGCAAGGGCCGTGGCTACGAACGCGCCGTGTACGCGCTCCAACGGCGAACTGTCGCTCGTGGCGACGACGACGACGCTGCGTTTCAGGCCCTCTTCGCCCAGGTCTTTCTCCAGAAACTCGCGCACCTCGCGTCCACGTTCACCGATCAGTCCGATGACATTGATGTCGGCCTTGGTGTAGCGCGCCATCATGCCCAGCAGCACGCTCTTGCCCACGCCGGAACCGGACATGATGCCGACGCGCTGGCCGATGGCGCAAGTCAGCAGGCCGTTGATCGCGCGCACGCCCACATCCAGCGGATGCTCGATGCGTTGACGTTCAAACGGATTGATCGGCGCGTTGTAAATTGGAAATTCCTCAGTGTAATCGAGCCGGTCCTTGCCGTCGATGGGGCGGCCCAAGCCGTTGAGCACGCGGCCCATCAATCCCGGTCCGACACGCACGGTGGGATTTTGCTTCACTGCCACGATCCGCGAGCCGGGATGCAGGCCGCGCATCGCGCCCAGCGGCATCAGGATCACCTTGTCCTCGCGGAATCCGACGATTTCAGCAAACACCGGCTCGTCCGAGTGGGAGGAGTAAATTTCGCACAGACGGCCGACGGATGCATCCGGGCAGTGTCCTTCGATGACCGTGCCGACAACCTGCGTCACCTTGCCCGAGGCCTGGATCGTCTCCAGCCCTTCGACGGTGCGTTCATAATTTTGCAGACAGCTGCCCATCATTCTCGCCTGTTCAGTTCTACTGATTTTTTTCCAGCAATTCGTCGCGCACGAGTTTCAATTGATTGGGAATCGTGGCGTCGATCTCGCCGAAGGAGGTGAGGAGGATGCAGCCGCCGCGCTCGATCTTGGGCTCTTCGCGGATCGTCAAGTGCTCATAGCGCTCGGCGAACTCCGGGATGGAGCCGCCGTGCTGCTCGATGAGTTGCGCGTCCTGCGGGTGAATCAGCAGCGTCACCGGCTCGCCCTTGATCGTTTTTTGCAACGCCGCGCGGGCGATATTCAACGTCACCTCGTCATTTGACTTCAATTCGTGATGAACCACTTGCTCCGCGATGCGCACGACGAGGCGGATCAGCTGTTTTTGCTCCTCCTGGAACACCGTCTCCTTGACGTTCGCCAGCGCATCGATCAGCTCCTGTAATTTGCGCACGGATTTCTCCAGCATCTGGCGGCCGAATTCCTCGCCGGCTTTCTGACCCTGCTCAAAGCCGCGTTCATAGGCCTCGCGCTCGATGCGCTCCACTTCGCGCCGCGCCTGTGCCAGTTGGGCTTCGGCTTCCTTGCGCATGCTCGCTTCAGGGCTCAGGGCCGGCTCATGGCCTTCAGCAAATACGCGCGAGCATTTGCTGCCGGAGCGCGGCTGGCCGTCTTCCCGGTAGATTTCAAACACGCGCTGATTTGGATCGTCGACCTGTTCATAGTCCTCGACCTGATCCAGATACGAAGGCAGCCCCAGTTGCGCCTCTTCCGCTTTGATGATTTTGCCTTTTATTTCAGCCATTGTTTTCCCGCCGTGATTCGATGCTGAACCGGATCTGACGCTTGAGGGTTTACACCAGGATGTCTCCGCCGCCGCGGCCGGCGAGCACGATCTTGCCTTCTTCTTCGAGGCGGCGCGCCACGGCAAGAATCTCTTGCTGCGCCGCTTCCACTTCGGTGACGCGCACCGGTCCCATCACTTCCATCTCTTCCCGGATCATCTGCGCCGCGCGTTGCGACACGTTGCCAAGCATCTTGTCCATCATCTCCGGGCTGGCGGTCTTCAGCGCCAGCGTCAGCGTTTCGTTGCTCACTTCCTTCATCACGTTCTGCATGCCGCGATTATCGAGCGAAAGCAAGTCTTCGAACACGAACATCAGGTCGCGGATGTTATCGCTGAGCTGCGGATCGATCTCCTCGATGGCGTTGAACACCTGCTGTTTATCCTCTTTATCCAAATGATTGAAGATTTCCGCCACAGTCTCCAAACCTCCGGCCAGTTCGCCTTTCGAAGTCCCTTGCGAGAGCATCTCCTTGCGGATCACGTTGTTGATCTCGCTGAGGATCGAAGGCGAGATTCGCTCCAGCGTGGCGAGGCGGATGCAGACGTCGGCGCGCAGCATTTCCGGGATCATGCTCAGAACCTCGGCCGCCGTGCCGGCTTCCATATGCGCCAGCACGATGGCGATGGTCTGCGGATGCTCATAACGCAGGAAAGTGGCGACGGACTGGCTGTCGAGCCATTTCAGCGCCTCGATCCCTTCGTTTTGCAGGGACGTCTCCATCTGTTCGACGATTTTATTCACTTTGTCCTGGGGCAGGGTTTTTTCCAGCAGCGAGCGGATGATTTCGCGGCCCTGGTTTTGCGCGATGCCTTGCGAACGCATCAGCTGCTCATAGAATTCCGATTTGACCGTTTCGACCATCTCCGGAGGCACTTCGCGCAGCCGCGCCACGTAGTTCGTGAGCTGCTGCAAGTCCTCGATGTCCATCCGCCGCAAAATCTCCGAGGCGGTTTTCTCTTCGAGCGAAAGCAGCGCGATCGCCGCTTTTTCCGGTCCGCTTAAAGGACGGTTTCCTGCTTGAGTTTGGCCTGCCATCATGCACCTCGATATAATCGTTTAGGGCAAGTTGTCATATCTGGGAATCCAGCGTTTAATGTTCTATCCGTTCATCCATTTTTTCAGCAGCTGCACCGCCTTGTCGGGATTGGTCTGGGCGACTCTGCTGATTTCCTGGCTCAGCGTTTCGCTCAACGCGGTTTCCGGTCTGTTTTGCGCTTGCAGCAGTTTGACCACCGATTCCGGGCTGGCGCCGCTTTCCAATGCGCGGGCGATGTCGAATCCGCCTCCGCCTTCGCCGCCGGCTAAAAGCCGTTCATCCTGTTCATCGGAGGACGGCAGCGCCATGCCGCCAGGTCCGTGCGCCGTGCGCGCCGTCACCTGCGGCGGAGCCAGCGCGCGAGCCGCGGGGCGCATCACCAGCAGGGCGAAGAGCAATCCGAGAAAGCCGACGATGCCCCATTCCACGGCGTGGCGGATGATCTGGTTGCGCCCTTCGACGTTCAGCGCGGCGATCGCCACGGAGTCGGATTGTTCTTCCATGCGGTTGAAGGGGATGAAACTCACGGTGAGCTGATGCCGTTCATTCTCAGCGTCCATATTCGCCGCCGCGCGGATCGCCGCTTCCAGTTCCTTGCGCTCCGCGTCGCTGCGTTTTTCCAGTTTCCCGGTGGTTTCGCCTGCCTCGCTGGTTTCCGTCATGGTCTTCATCTCGTCGATCAACGCGGCGACGCTCAGGCGCGTCAAGGTTCCCACTGGATCCTTCTGGCTGGTTTCGGTCACGGTGACCTCATAGGAGTTTTCCGAAGTGGTGCGGATATGGTTGCGGCTGACGGATCCGGCGCCGGCATCATCGGCATCGCCGGCCAGATTCGCGTCCACGCCTGGCACTCCCGCCACGACCGCCTCGCCGGAGCCGATTGTTTCCTGGAGGATGCGGCTTTTAATCGGCACTGCGCTGCCTTCCTCCACTTCCCGGCGCCGTGTTTCTTTTTCCGTGAAATTCAATTCTGCCGTCACGCGCACGTTGGAATTGCCCTCGCCGATGGTCCGGTCCAGCATGCTTTGAATCTTTTTTTGCAGGTCTTCTTCAAACTCGCGCCGGATTTGCATTTGCAGGTCCAGCGCGGTCTTGGCGCCTTCCGGTTCGCCGCCCTGCAGCAGGTTCCCCTTGCCGTCCACCACGGTCACATTGTTATCCGTTAATCCGTCCACGGCGTGGCTGACCAGATGGATGATGCCGCGCACGTTTTTATACGACAGCCGCTCGCCGTCCTTCAAATTGACCACCACGGAGGCCTTGGGCGGATTCTGTTCGCTGAGAAACGGCGTCGCCTCTGGAATCGAGAGCATCACCTTGGCGCTCTGCACGGGTTCCAATCGCATGATGGTCTTGGCCAGTTCTCCCTGCAGCGCCCGCAGCTTGTTGGTCTTGATGATTTCGTTGGGAACAAAGGATTGTGTCTCGTTCATCAGATCGTAGCCAGCGATGCCGCCGTTGGGCAGCCCCTCGCCGTTCAATCTCAGCCGCACCTCGTCCGCGCGGTTGGCCGGCACGGAGAGCACGGTCTGATTCGCGGCCCAGCGCGGCTCGATGCTCATCGAGCGCACGATGCTGTCGATTTTTGACGCGTCCTCCGGGCCTAGCCCGTGATAGATCGCGACGTATTCCGGCGCGCTGGCCTGCATAACCAGGAAGATCAAGCCTGCCAGCGAGATCAGCAGAGTCAGCGCGGCGATGACGCGCTTGGTCATCGATAACTCGCCATAAACTGATTTAAATTGATCCCCGACTTGTGCGAAGTAACCCATCCCGGTACGCCCCCATTGACTATTTAATGACGCAGGCGAATGAAGCGCAAGAGGCATACCTAGCAGAAAGGGTTGGCAATGATTTTATAAGATATGTTATTTCAGCGATACACGTATTGGCAAGATTTAGACGGACGTTCGAAATTGTGACGCTTTGGCGGGATGGCATTCAAAAAAATGACGCTCAGCGTGGCAATGATTTAATTGAAGCTATCGGTGTCTTTCGTTCCGGATTTCTCTTTATCGGGATGTTTTCATTTGAATTCGGGATCGGGATCGAAATGCAGCGGTGATATTTGGATCGATTGCGATTGCGATCCCGGTATCGATTTCGAAACCGATTGAGATTGATGGTATAATGAGCAGGAAAACTGGTATTGGCGAATCGCAAGGCCGATGGCTATGCCTTTTTTTCCTCTTCACTCCACTCGCTATAAGGATGGCGCGAGAGATTCAGGTTTGCATAGCGCGAATCCTGGGTGATTTCCCGCTCCACATCGATCCATGCGGGCAGCTGGATCGGATTGTCCATGCTGGGCGTTTCAACTTCAGCGGTGATGAGGCCGTTATTTTTCCCCTCATAGACGTCCAGTTCCCAAATGAATCCATCGGAGCCGATGAACTTGTGGCGCGTCTTAATCACCGGCGCCCAGAGCGCCAGACGGCAAAGCATCTCAATGTCGTCCGGCAAGGCGCTTTCGCGTACGGCTTCAAATTCAAAGCGCTCGCCGGGGGCGAAGAATTTTTTCACGCACAGGACGACGGTTTGGCCATCGATGACGCGAAAGCGAATTTGAGGATCTTCCTGAAGGTAGCCTTGAATGTAACGCTCTCCGCCGTCGAGCCGGGGCAATCGCTCGCGGTGGACATGAAACTTGCGTTCAATTTCCATGGGCATGATGCGGCCTCGATGCTGTTGACTTGCATTCTTCGCAGGATGGAACCGATTTTGGCTTATCTGGCGGCGGATGGGAAGCTCAATTTTCCCATCCGGGAGGCGTAGCGCGAAGACGCGCCGGATTGAAACTCTGAATCCTCTATAGCAATCGCCGCTTGATTTTCATCTCGCGTTCAGCGACGATTCAATATGGACTTGGAATTGACGCAAGAAGAACAGGCGGCGCTGCTGGCACTGGCGCGCCGGACGATCGAGGCGGAAACGTCCGGCGGCCGTCTGGAGGATGCGCTGGAGGACTTCGCGCCTTCGCCGGCGATGCGGATGATTCTGCCGTGCTTTGTGACGCTGCGAAAACATGGGGAACTGCGCGGATGCATCGGCGGCCTGTCCGCCAATGAGCCGCTGTATGAAAATGTAGCCTGGATGGCGCAGCGAGCGGCGTTTTTTGATCCGCGCTTCGGACCGGTGCAGGCTGAGGAGACGCCGGAGCTGACGATTGAGATTTCGGTGCTTTCCGCGCCGCACGCCGTCGAATCATACGAAGACGTTAAACTGGGGCAGCATGGCGTTGTGCTGGAGAAAGGCCCCTGCCGGGCCGTTTATCTGCCGGATGTGGCCGAACAATTTGGATGGGATCGCGAGGCGATGCTGAGCCACCTGGCGCGAAAAGCCGGATTGCCGCGGGATGGCTGGCGCGAGGGCGCGTCGTTTCAGGTCTTCACCACCTTGAAATTCGCGGAACATCGGGATTAGCGGTTGATTGGGGTGATGCGAGGATGAAGCTGACAATGATTCGGGGCGTGATCGACCGCCGGATTTTGATCAATTACCGGGTGAAGCCGGAGGCTCTGCAGGCTTTGCTGCCCGAGCCGTTTGCGCCGCATGTCACGCACGGCTGGGGCATGGCGGGGATTTGTCTGATCCGTTTGAAGCAGCTGCGTCCGGCGGGCATGCCGGCGATGATTGGTCTGACCTCGGAAAACGCGGCGCATCGCATCGCTGTCGAGTGGCTGGAGGAGGGCGAGCGGCGCGTCGGCGTGTATATTCCGCGCCGCGACACGTCGTCGCGATTGAACACCTGGGCGGGCGGACGGATTTTTCCTGGCGCGCATCGACGGGCGCATTTCCAGGTTCAAGAGAATGAAGCGCGGTTTGATATTTCGATGCGCAGCGACGATGGGGAGGCTTCGTTGCATTTTCGCGGAGCGCTGGCTCAGGCGATGCCGCCTGGCTCGATGTTCGGCTCCGTGGCGGACGCGGGCGCCTTTTTCGAGCAAGGCTCTCTGGGATATTCGCCGTCATTGTTGCAGAGCGAGTATGAATCGCTGGAACTGCGCACGGAGCAGTGGCGCTTGCAACCGCTGGCGATGCATGAGACGCGCTCGAGCTACTTCGACGATCCGCAACGCTTCCCGCCGTGCTCCGTCGAATTCGACTGCGCTTTGATCATGCTGGACGCCGAATGCGCCTGGGCGCGCGGTCAGGCGTTGGATCCTTCCGCCGTGGCCTTGGTGCGCGCGCCGCGCGCCGTCACGGCGCAATGCCTGGGTCTGAGCGGAACGTGGCGCTGAGGAACGCGCCGTTTCCTTCCTGCTATAAGCTTGCTTTTTGCATCCGCCATTTTAGAGTGTTCGTCAGTGTCTTTTGCAAATGCAATCCTTGATGCATGATCCAGTGAGAAGATGAATCCGAATCCCGCTCCATCGATCGAGCCTGATTTCATCGAACTGCGCGAGGCGCAAGGCCTTTGGGCGCGCAGGTCGCTGAGCGTCATCTATGCGGCGCTGACGGCGTTGATGCTGGCTTGGTGCGCGGCGTATATCGCCAAGCCGTGCAATTTCCGTTTGCTCAGCTTCGCTTTTTGCGCGGCCGGTCTGATCGTCAGTCTGGTTTCATGGCGACGTTTTGTGGAGATCGTTCCGATCGTGGCGCCGCTGACGGCAGTGATCCCGGTGAAACTGGGATATGTGAATTATAGTTTGACGCTGCTCATGCTGCTGGGCGGGCTGGGCGGCATTTTTTTGCGGCTGGCCGCGCGTCCGCGCGTCTTTCGGATGCGTTGTCCGGCGGGACCGCTGTTGTTTACGCTGGCTGGAATGGGGGCGATTTCCAGCCTGTTTTTCATCTATGATTGCACTGGCGCAAACATCTGGAACTATATGTTGCTGATGAAGCTTGGCGTGACGGATTCAATCACGTTTCAGCAGGAACAGCCTGTGCATACCTTCGGAGCCACGCTGGGTTTGCTGGAGATGGCGATTTATTTCCTGCTGGCGCTGCGTTTGGCCCAGAGCGGCTCCGGCCGCCGGCGCTTGCTGCGAGCGCTGGCCATCGGCGGAGCGCTCGCAGCTGGAATTGGAATGTACCAGTTGATTCGATGGTGGGCGGGCATGGAGAGTTTCAATGTGCGGTTCGGTCTCTTGCGCGTGTGCGGCCCCTGGCACGATCCGAATGGCTTCGCCAGCCATTTGACGCTTGCCATATTTGCGCTGCCGGCATGGCTTGCGGATGCTCCCCGGCGGCGTTGGCTATATTGCGCTCCGCTGATCGCGGCGATGCTCTTCGTCATCTTCGCCACGGGCAGCCGCATTGCTTACGCTGGCATCATCGCTGGATTGCTGGCTTGGATCGCGATGCATCGTTTGAACTGCGCGGATCGCGCGATGCGGCTATACCGCCATCGCAGGATGCTGTTCGCCGCGGCGGCGTTGATTGCGTCGGGCGCGATTCTGCTGCTGGCTTACCGTGTTGAACCGCACAACCCCGATTCATTGAAATGGATGTTGTCGCATGGAGCGGAACAGACTCCTCTCACGGCGCGCCTCAACATTTGGCGTCGCGCATTGCTGCTTTTCGCGCTGGATCCCTGGACGGGCATCGGCTCAGGTCAGCTCTACAGCATGCTGGATCGCTATTATCAGCCAGGAAGCGTGATCTCACGGATGTTCAATCCGATTCACGAAAACGCGCATAATCAGTTTTTGCAATACATGACGGAATTGGGCGTGTTTGGCTTCGCGGTTTTCTTGCTGTTGAATCTATATGCCGGGCTGCGCGGAAGCTACGGAGCGTTATGCGCCAAGGGCGCTGCTCGCAACCGCATGGCCTGGCTGACCGCAGCATGGCTGGGTTTCATAATCACGCTGCTCAGCGGGCATGCCTTGATCCATCGGGAAATGCTGCTGCTGTATGCGGCTCTGCTGGCTCTGCTGTATGCGCCGCTGCCGGATGCGGCCGCATTGCTCACGAGCGATCCCCGCTTATCGCGCTGGCGCTGGTTTTTTGTATGCGGCGCGCTGTGCGTTTATGCGGCGCTGCATATATTCAGTAAATCGAACGCGAACTATCGCACTGAATTCATCGCCACAGGTCTTTATGGGCCGGAAAGCGACCGGAGCGGGGACTATGTCTGGAGCAGTCCGCGCAGCATGATTTTTTTGAAAAAGACCACGCCTTATTTCTGCCTGCAGCTGGCCTGCGAGCGAGCCAGACTGCAAAATCCAATGCCAATGACAATCCGTTACGCCGGACTGACGCGTTATTTTGTGCTGACGGATCCATACTGGCATTGGTTGAATTTCAAGCTTCCGCCGGAGAAGATCGGCGAGCGGATGATGCTTTCGTTGGAATTTGACCAGTTCTGGCGTTCGGCGGATGTTGATCCTGGATCGACGGATCAACGCGCATTGACGATGACACTCTACAACTTGATCGCGGATTTAAATATCGATGCGCCGATTCAGCCGCCGGTTCCTGAGCGCTATGTGGTGCGCACAGCAGAGGGCGTGAAGATCGCGGACGCACCTGAAGAATTACAGGGATTGCCAGAAGAAGTGCGGCGGATGATCGAGGAATACATTCCGCGTCCGAAGTATGGATTCAACCGCTACGCGGAATTTATTGGTTTATCCGGCCGGCGTCTGGACGAGTCGAATTTCATGCTTTATTATGTGATTCGCGTGAAACAGAAGCCTCCGATGCCGTTAACTATCAATCTAATCGGGCGGGTGAGAGATGAGCATGTGGCCTTGCTGCCTCCGGGACGCCGTGAGAAAAAATCCGCCGCTTTTTTTCTTAGTCCTGATCCGCCAGGTACGCAATGGGAGACGGGTGATTTTGTCGTGCTTCAACGGAAAGTCAGCGCCAGTCCGATTCCGTACGAGCTGAGAACCGGCTTCTCCGAAAAGACGTTCGACGCCGCAGGAGATGCGCAATACAAGGCCGTCGATTATTCATTGGAATTGGGCTGGATCGATTTTTCCACGTTCCCGGTTGAATAACCGTTTCGATTTGCATATTGACTTGCGCGCGGTTTCTCTGCTTAGCTTTGCAGGCAGGCAAATTCCATTCGTCAAGCGGCGGATGGCAAAAGAAAACGGCGAACCAATGCCCAATTCAGCTGAACTCAGCAAAATTCGCGTGTTGCTGGCTGACGATCAGGAAGCTGTGCATCTTTTATTCCGCAAGGTGCTCTGTCCGCAATCCCCCGTCAAAACCGAGGAGCCGGACGGCGGCGCGATCCCCATTGATTTCACGATCACGACATGCACAAGCGGCGAGGATGCCGTGGAACTGACCCGGCAGGCGTTGGAACAGGATGAGCCGTTCGCCCTGGCCTTCATCGATATTTTCATGCCTCCTGGCAAGGGCGGCGAATGGGCGATGGAGCAGATCCGATCGATGGACTCTGATGTGATTCTGATTGTGATCAGCGGCGAAGACGCAGTGCAACCGAGCGAGATTGCGGCGAATGTTCCGCCTGCGGATAAATTGCTGTATCTGCACAAGCCGTTCAACCTGCTGGAAATCCGGCAGGTCGCCACGGCGATGGCGGCGAAGTGGGAATTGGACCGCCAGATGCGCGAGATTCTGTCTGAACTCGAACAACGGATCGTTGAGCGTACGCGCGAGCTGGAGACGGCGAATCAGCAGTTGACGAAAGCTCTGGAGGAGATGCGGCGCGCGGAAAAGCAACTGAGCGAAAGCGAAGAGCTGGTGCGTTTGATGGTCGCGCACGCGCCGGTCGCCATCGCCATGTTCGACACGGAAATGCGGTGCCTGATGGCCAGCCGGCGTTGGCTGGAGATCAACAATCAAACCACCGAAATCATCGGCCAATGTTTTTATGACGTGATGCCGGACATTCCGGAAAGATGGATCAAAAGCCACATGCGCGCTCTGGACGGCGCAAGCGAGGCGTGCGCGGAGGACCGGATTGAACGCGCGGATGGCGCCGTGGATTGGGTGCGCTGGGAGGTTCATCCATGGTACCGGGAGAGCGGCGAGGTGGGCGGCATCGTCATGTTCTGCGAATACATCAACGACCGGATCAAAGCCCGTGAAGAGCGCGAGCGATTGGAGGAGCAGCTGCACCATTCACAGAAGATGGACGCGCTGGGCAAACTGGCCGGAGGGATCGCGCATGATTTCAACAATCTGCTGCAGATCATCAATGGCAACAGCGAATTGTTGTTTAACGAGATCGGCGATCCGGTGTATCATGACAAGATTATGGAAATCCTGAGCGCCGGCGATCATGCCGCGAGCCTGACGCGCCAGTTGCTGGCTTTCAGCCGCAAGCAAACGCATAAGCCGCGCGTGTTGGATCTGAACATCGAAGTGTCGAAGCTTGGACGCATGCTGAAGCGTCTGATCGGAGCGAGCATCAGTCTGGACATCCAGATCAATCCAGAACCGCTGATGATCCGCGCCGACGTGGGTAAAATTCAGAACGTGCTGATTAATCTGGCGATCAACGCGCGCGACGCGATGCCGCAACAAGGGAAATTGTCGATTCATACTTCAGCCAAGCATGTGACGCCGGACACGATAGGGGAGCATTTCGAACTTCCGCCGGGTGAATACGCGCAAATCATGGTTTGCGACACAGGCGTCGGCATGGACGAGCAAATCAAATCGAGAATCTTTGAGCCGTTTTTCACCACCAAGCCGATGAGCAAAGGGACCGGGTTGGGGCTTTCCACGGTGTATGGCTTTGTGCGGCAAAACCAGGGGGCGATTCAGGTGGAGAGCGAGCCGGATAAAGGAACGACGTTTTACATCTATTTCCCGCGGCTGAGCGTGAGCGAGTTAATCGAGACGGAAGTGGCGGCGCCGGTCGCTTCTTCCATTTCCGGCAGCGAGACGATCCTCGTGGTGGACGACGAACCGTCCGTTTTGAAGATCACAGCGGGCATCTTGAAGAAAAACGGCTATCGCGTCATCGCAGCCGAAAGACCGAAGGAAGCGCTGGAAAAGTTGAAGAGCAACTCCGGCAAGATCGACTTGATGTTGACGGATGTGATTATGCCGGAGATGGACGGCGTCCAGCTCGGCGTGCACGCGAAAGGATTATGTCCGGAACTCAGGGTGCTGTATATGTCTGGTTTTTCCGAACAAAACCTGAACGTCGGCGAGGATGTCATCGAGGGTTCGAATTTCATCGCTAAGCCGTTCACGATTAATGAACTCACCGTCAAAGTCAAAGATATGCTTGAGCGCGCTTAACCGGAGCGCATCTCCTTTGCAATCGCTTTAGTCAATGATGTCAGGGCGTTCTCGCCGCCGGAGCGGATTCTTCAAAAATGCTGGTATGGAATGGTTCGATGCGCGTCCGCACGGGATCGGCCTGGGGTTTGGGGTAATACACCAGCCAGCGTCCGACGAGATCAGTGCGCTCGCCGAAATTCAAGATGCCCACGGTCGATTCGCCGGGCTTGAGCTCGCGCACGGGCATGCGATGCTTCATGCTGCCCCGTTTCCATTTGATCAGCTCCTCGGTGGACTCAGTCCGGCCGGGCACGATGAGGGCGAAGCGTTCGGGTTGAACCGGGATCGTCACATCGAGGCCGTTGACGATCTCCACGCGCACGAAGTTGTCCTTGCCGTCGGCGCGCAAGACGATCTCATCGCGCGTTTCCGCTTGCGGTTCAAGCGAAGGCATAGGGGGAGGCAGCGATGAAACGTCAGGTTGGGCTTGATGATGCCCGCAGCCCGATCCTGAGGCGGCCAGTATGCCGGTGAAAATCAAAAATAAAATGCGGCGCATGCGAAGGCTCCCTGAATGGTTGTTTTCTTACCCGTGCCATGATTCGATGCATTGTGCATATCCGCCGCCCGGCAGGCAAGTGTTTTACCGCGCTTACTGCGCCTGTTCCGACGGCGCTGAGGGGAATGGGGCGCGAATTTCAATCAGCTGTCCGGCGTAGTTGCGCAGATCGATGCGGCCGACATCGATGGATTCCGCGGCGTTCGCCGGGCGCAGGCGCACGTGATAAATCTGCGGAGCAAGTCCCCGCGCTTCAAACATGCCTTGCGTATCCGTCTGGAACAAGCGCCCGGTGAGCCGCATGGGATATTCCTCATCGTCGAGTTCCTCGGGTTGCCATTCGAACATCAATGCAGCCTGACCCAACGGCAGACCGGTGCTTTGCTCATAAGCGACGCCGCGGACGGAGATGTCGCGCAGGATCAGGTCGATCGGGTTTTCGCCCGGTCGCGGCTCCACGCGCTGGAAGGTTTGATAACGTTCAGTCGAGCCGGAGATTTGCAGCGCGCCGCAAATCAGGAGAGGCTCCAGGCTGGGCAAGCGCATCACGCAACTCGGACTGCGCAACGTTTTCTTGGCCGTCCAGGGATCGCCGCTGACGGGATCGTGGCCGAAGAGGGTGATCCGCGCGCGGCCATCTTCAAGCCGCAGGCCGTCCAGCAGAACCAGCCGGATAAAGAGATACGGTTCCGGCAAGGCGCGGAATTCGATCGGAGGCGGAGTAGAACTGCTTTGAACCGGGACGCGTTGCGATTCAAAAACATATGGCAGCGTTCGCCCCGGTTGACGGGGCATGCAATACGCAGTCCAATCGCCGGTTGCAAGCGTGAGACGAAATGCGCCGTTGCTGTCTGTGTCCGCGTGAGCCTGGATGCGCGCGGATTCCGGCTTATCCGGGATCGTGGCGGAGAGCGCTGTCACGCGCAGATCCGGCAACGGATCGCCGTTCGGATCAACGGCCCGGCCTGACACGATTTGCGGAGGATTCACGCGAATATCTCCCATGTCCGTTGGGCTTTGCTCCGGCAGAGCGACGGACTGGCGATGGAAGTTCATGCCATCCCGCGAGGCCAGCAGCGAGTAGTCGTCGGGATGATAAAATTCGACGTTAAAACGGCCATCAGCGTCAGATATCGCGCTCGCGCTGGACGAATCCTCCTCGCCGGATCGAACGAGGACGACGATGGCGTTATCAACGGGCGCGTTGGTCTGCGTATCGATCAGGCGTCCCGTGGCAAGATTGCCGGGCGTCAGCGCCAGCGTTTGTTGCGTAATTTGTCCCGCGGCGATTTCCACTGCGACCGGGCCAGCCGCGGCATATCCGTCCGTATCGAGGAAGAGCTGATAGGCGCCGGGCGGGATTCCGCGCAAATGCAGCGTTCCGCCTTCGGTCCGCGCGGCGCCGTCAATAACGGCCGATTGCTGCGCGTTCGCCTCCGCTGTAGACATGCGCAGTTGAAACTCCACTTCCGCCAACGGCAGACCGGTCTGTGCGTCGGCGAGACTCAATGACAACTCCCCATTTTGCGGCAAGCGCAATTCGACATCTTCCGCCGGGAGATCGAGCGGGGGATATTGGATTTCGGTCGAAAGCTGCAGGTCAGCGCTGGGCAATTCATGCTCTTGATGCAGTTGCACGATGCATGGATCCGGCGGCAGCGCATCGAAAAGGAATTCGCCGTTGTCGCCGGTGAACATGGATTGGCTAGCCTCATCCAGCCTTCCGGCGCGGCGTCCCAGTGTTTGCACGGTCGCCTGGACGCCCGGTATGGCGCGGCCGTCATAATCAATGACCCGGCCGGAGAGCGAGACGGCGGGCTCCAGTTCGATCTGGATGCGTTGCGGCTCCTGTTCGCCGCTGACAGGATTGAGCATGCGCACATCGCGCTGCTCGGCGACATAGCCCTGCGCCGAGGCGCGAATTTGCTGGAACGGCGCAAACACCTGATCAAAAAAAGCCATGCCGTCGCTGTTGGCGATTTGCGTGCGGCTGGTCGCCATTTGATTGGCTTGGGTTCGGCTGATGATTTGCACTTGCGCGCCGGCTAGCGGACTGCCGCTGTTCTCCAGCACTTCAACGGCGAGGGCGTATCCGGAAGCGAGCGTCAGGCGGACGGCGCTCGAGGTGATCCTGCTGTCGAGCTGAACCTCCGCCGAGTGCGAAGGAGCGTAGCCCTGCGCTTCAGCGACGACGCGGAGCTGAACTTCTCCTTTATAGCGCAGCGGACCGAGTTGAAACGCGCCGTCGCCGCCGGATTGGACGCCGAATGTTTCGGGCGCGTCCAGCAAGACGCCGAACGGCAGCGGCTCGTGCGGCTCCAGCCGGATCGCCGCGCCAGAGATTGGCGCGTTGTCTGCGTTCAGCGCGACGCCGTAGATCCAGCCTTTGCAGGTTCCATCGCCGCTGAGCGCATTGTCACCAGATGCGGTTGATGTTTGCGGTGTAGCTGTATTGCGGCCGGCGCCGTCCGGGACAAAGGTGATCGTCGGGCCGTGATCGGCGGCTGCCGGATTAACGTTGCGCGGATCCATGACAGCGCCGGCCCCGCGATCCATGTCAGCGGGTCGCGACAGCCAGAACGCGATGCAGACGGCCGCCGCCAGCACGACGCCAATGACAAGACCGGCAATCCGGAATGTGTTTTTTGCAGGTTCGCTCATAAGGATATTCGCCCGTTTCACGCGCTGAATGAGCATGACTCGATCGAAGCGTCATCGCAACGGCTTTTTGATGCATGCCGGGCTTGATTGCATCGCGCGCATATGGCAACATTCCATTTTGCGCGATGCTGGACACGGACGGACATGGACGGACATGGACGGATACGGACGAACATGGACGGTTGCGGGCATCCGTGTAAACTCATTCAGTAAGGCGGTTGTTTATGGTGCGGACGATTTCGGTGCAAACGCGCGGCCAGGGGCTGCTGGAGATCACAGGTCAGGTGGAGGCGCTGGTGCATGAGTCCGGCGTGCAAGAAGGGCTTTGCACGCTGCTGGCGCAGCACACCTCGGCGAGCTTGACGATTCAGGAGAACGCCGATCCATCGGCGCGGCGCGATCTGGAGGCGTTCCTCAACCGGCTGGTTCCGGAGCACGATCCGCACTACACGCATACGCTGGAAGGAGCAGACGACATGCCGTCGCACATCAAGTCGGCGCTGACCAGCGTGACGCTTTCCATCCCCGTGCAGAACGGCCGCCTGGCGCTGGGCACGTGGCAAGGCATCTACCTCTGGGAGCACCGCAAACACCCACATCGCCGCAGCGTCGTGGTGCATGTGGGTGAATGAGTCTTTCGCACGTAATTTATTAGGTATCCCTATAATCGAAATCATTTATATTTTCGTAAGGAGATTTAAAATGAGATATAATAGAAAATACGCTATCGTCATTTTTGCAGTGCTCATTGTATTGACCGTTTTTGGATATACTATCACAATTGGATGGAGTGGGGCTTTCACAGCAAAGCATATTGATGAATTAACTAATGACGCACCAATAGTACTACTCCGCTCAATATGAGGATAAAGTTGCTCTAGATATTGGACAGCAGTATTATTATCGCTTTGCTCAATTTAAGGTTGTTGAGCAACTAAAAGGTGATGAAATCCCAACAGTAATTATCGAATCTAAAGTTGATAAAAATCTGGAAACTCATCAAACCTTTGGGAAAATATTTATGGTGGCACATGTGGCTAGTAGAGACGAAAATATTAATGAATATATACCAAACTATAAAAAGGGTGAAAAATATATACTATGCATAAAAGAGACGGAATTTGAAGGGATTTATCGAAGAACCGCATACAGTGTATTTGAAGAAAGATATACTCCGGAATTATATGAAAAAGTTAAAAAAGCGCTTGGGATCGAAACAGAGTAGGCGTTGTTTTATCGTTGAAGCATTTGCTTGATGGTTTTTTTTCAGTCACGCAGGATTACGAGGCCGCCTTATTATCCTCGCCCGCAATGCTCCAAACGCACGCCCGTGAATCGCGATGGCGAACGATCGGCACGATCATCCGTTGCATTTGGATGAGGATGCGAACTTTTTCCGGCCACGGCAGGGCAGATAGCTCCTTGCGCCGCTGGCTTTTGCCCTGGATCATTTTTTCGAATGCCGGATTCATGGGTTCCATTGCCGCCAACGCTCTTCCAATCCATGTTTTTGCACGATTGACCGGAGCATATCGTCGTCAATCGCCGCTTCTTCTCTCAGCAAACGGACTCGTTCGCGATCCTTTGTTCGTCCCGTTTGCAGGCAAATCGCGATTAAATGTTCCGCCCGCATCACGCGCGTGGGCGTGGATTCGTATTGGGTCTCAATGGCCTGTTTAAGCGCGTCTTCCAGCAATGCATTATAAGCAGGCAAGAATTGAACGGGAACGCCTTCGATCATGACGCATTCGCCGTGCTCTTTGAATCCCATTGCATGGAGGGTTTCATAGAGCGGAGTCAAGGTTAAGATCCCTCGTTGTTCCGGGAGCAGCATAAAAACATCCAGATCGAATGTTGAAACAGGTTCCGCATAAAACATCGCCGCCATCGCGCCGCCAATGGCATACTCCGACAAGACGCCTTCTCGTTCAAGTTGATTCAGGATTTTAAGTGTTTCTTCCATGATCTCTTTTTTGACCAAACCTCGTTCCGCCATACTGGCGGCGTGGAAGCATCCGGCGGTATCGCATCAGCTATGGATGAATTCGGAGAGCAGGGCGCCGTTGAACATTTTTTCGATGTCGCGGCGGAGCTCTTCTTTGTTGAAGCGCCAGCCGGCCTCGAAGACTTTGGCGTATTGATCGGCCAGTACGCCGCCGATGCATTGCCGCGCATGATCCCATTTGTAGAGCAACTGCTCGAGCACGCGGCAGTCGGAGTGCTGCGGGATGAAGCCGGGACCGAGCATTTCGAGGCGCAGGCGCGTGACTTCGTCCATTAATGACGGGACGATCATGTACCACCAGCAGCCGAAGAGCATCAGGTTTTTGAATTTGCGGCTGAGCACGGTGAGCTCGTGCTGATTTTCGCGCGAGAGCATGGTGCAGAGGAAGCGGTTGCCGGGATGTTCGCGCACAAGCGCGGCGAGCGAATCGCAGTCGGAGCGGCCAAGGCTATCGCCCGCTTCGCGCAGTTCGGGATTCGTCGCGCGGTTCACGCCGATCATCAGCGCCATGGGCATGTTGTGCTTGCGGCAGACCGGCAGCACGCATTCGCGCAGCAGGATCGAGGCCGGAGTGCTGTCCGGATAGCGCCACGAGGGCGGCAGCGAGCAGGCCATATACAGCGGCTGGATGCGTTCGACCCAGCTTTCGAGAAAGTTGCGCACGCCTTCCAGCGTGGCGGCGAAGGCCAGGTCGGCGTTGACGCCGGAGCAGCCGAGAACCTGAAGTTTCTTCCAGGTCTCTTCCCACTCAACAAGCAGCGGATCGATGCGCAAGGCGGCGACGAAGCGCGGATCGCGCTCCGGGTTGGACTCCCAGGCTTGACGCTCCGTGTCGTCGAACGGATCGTTGGTCATCACGACATGCGTGATGTTGGCCGCGCCGAAGATGCGCTCGACCAATTCGGCCCGGCTGGTCTCGGCATAGAACCGGCGAATGGCTTGGATGTCGCGGATGTTCTTCTTGAAGCCCAGACGGCGCAGAGTCGTGACGACGCCGCGCGCGGATTCCGTCAGGGGGATGTTGCGCACGAACAGCGCGTCCCAGACGAGGTCGGCCTTGCCTTGCAGCGTCTGGCTCCAGTAGTCCTCATAGGGGAGGTCCGGCCGCAGGCGGAACATTTCGGAACGGCAGTAGTGATAATGCAACAATTCATCGATGCCCGCCAGCAGCAGTTCGCCCAGCGCGGGATCGAACAGGTGGGTGTGCATGTCAAAAATCGGGGTTTGATCGACGATTTTACGGACGGCTTTTCGCACGTCCTTGGCGGCGTCAAAATTTTTCATACGGAACGTCTTTCATGACATCATGAGTCTTCTTCCACTGTCCGTCGTCCGCGCAAGGCGGCTTCGATGGGCTTGGAATCGAGGAAATCCTCATCAGGCAATTTGAAGGTGAAATAGATGCGATAGCTCAGGTAATCGCTGAGGCTTTTGTCATTATTGCCATTGTCCTCATTGTCGTCGTAGCGGTCGTCGAAGTAATTGTCGTCCAGATCGAGTTCGAAATTCATCACGCCGTCGTGCAGGTCGCGCTTGAAGAGCAGGGAGGCGTGATTCAGGTCCGATGTCTCGAATTCGTAATCCGCGCGCAGTTCCAAGGCCCATTTCGGTCCGATGCGAGTGGTGAATTCGAGATACGCATAGTAGCGATTATCGCCTTCATCGTAGCGGTCGTCATCGTTCGTATCGTCTTCGTCAACCTGGTCTTCGAGCAGCTTGCGGTTTTCCTCTTCGAGCGGATCATCGTCGAGATCGTGACTGAAGGCGAGACCAAGATTGCTCCACCAGTTGTCGTGCAACGGCCGCAAACCTAGATTCAGGCTGGTGCGATAGACGTCGCCTTCATACATGTATTCGTCGTTATGCGCGCGGTATTGGATCGTGCTGAGCGTATGGCGGTTTTCAATGGTGAAAACCTCGCGCGGCGAGCGATAACGGATGCTCCCCGCCAACTGCTGGATTATTTCGTTGGGCGTGATGTCGGAGCCGGATTGCAGGTTGCGTTCCGCGGCCAGAATGACGTTCAAATCCGGGTAGCGCAGCCGGTAGTTCAAGGTGGCTTTGATCCAATGCTCGCGCAGGCGGTAATCATAAAGATCGCTGCGCGCCGTATGATTGCCGATGGACTCGTACCATTCGCTCAGGCTGTCCTCGGCGCCTTCCCGGATGAAGTGCTCCGCTTCGCCCGTGAGCGAGCGGCTGAAGCGATGAGTCAGCAAGGTGTCGGCGTCGTAATATACGAAGTTGCTTTGCACTTCGCTCAGGCTGCGTTCATCCCTGCCGACGAGGAAGGTTTCATAGTCGTCATCAGTGAAGACAAGGCGGCTGCCGTTCTCGCGGATGCCGTCCTCGGCGTGCTCTCGATCATCGATGTCGAAATCGAAGGTGTAGCGCTCGCGGTCCATCTGGCCGAAACCCGCGCCCAGTTTCATCATCAGGTTGGTGTCGTCGCTGAAGGCGTGGAAGAACATCAAACGGTTATAGACATCGTAGCCTTCCACCCAGGCGTCGTCTTCCCGGCTGCCGGAGTTCAGGCCTTTGTCCAGATTGCGGAAGGCTCGCACATTCAGGTTGTAGTAATATGGCGAGCGGAAGATGTTCAGCCACGAGGTCGAGAGAGTCAGTTCCGGCAGGCGCTTGCTCACTGCGCTATAGCGATCCGGATCAATGCCTTCGTCATCCAGATTGTTATCGTCGGTCCATAATCCTTCCTGCAGCAGCGTCAGTTCATCGTCGGTGTCATAATCGCGGTCGTCGTCGCCCGGTTCGGCATAATCCGTGATGCGGTCGCGGCTGATGCGCTCCTTGCGTTCCACGAGCGCGCGCAGCAGGTAGTAATCGTCCACCCAATCGAGCGAAGAGCGGATGCGGCGCTCCGCAAGCCGGCCGCGTTCGTAGTCATCCCGGTTTTTCTTGTCGATGATGTCGTAATAAATCTCGGGATCGGACATCCAGTCGGCGTTGAAGCGCCACCAGAGGCGGCGTGTGATACGGGAGCGATGTTTCCAGTCGGCGATCCAGCGGTCCGCCTCATTGTCGTCGCGCACGTTGTAATCGTCGTCGCTGATGCGGTAGAGTTCCCAGTCTCCCGCGTGTTTTTCATAGTTGAGACTATAGCCGTGCTGCATGCCGTAGCCCACGCCCCGGTCGCCGAAATAATCGAGATGGTATTTCACGTCGCCGTGCGAGCGGAAGATCAGCTCGTCCTCGTCTTCAAACGAGGGCTCCATGCTGTGATACTTCCATTGATACGTGCCCATGACGAAGCCGCCCAGATCGTTGTCGTTTCCGAAAACGAAGTGCCACGCTTGCCGTTCCTCGATGCTGCGATTGAACATCGCAAAATACATCACGGGCTTTTCGCGGATGTATAGCACGGCGTTGCGCATGAAGATGCGGTCTTGCGGGAAAAGGACCGCCTCGCGCGCCTTGATTTCGTACATCGGGCGCGGGAAATCGTCGGTGGTGAAACGCGATTTTTGGAAGAGATACTGGTTTTCGTTCAGTTGCCGGAAACTTGGCGCGTCGCTGTCCTGCTCGTTCGGATCAGCGCGGAAATAAACATGCTGGTATTGGCCGTCGGACTGATATGCCACGCCTTCGCTGCTGCCAAAGTTGTAGTACAGGCGCGTGGCCTTGATTTCGGATTTATTGACCGTGAGCAACACGTCGCCTTCGGCTTCGATCTCCTCGCTGACGATGTTGATCGTCACGCGGTCGGCTTCAAGGCTGAAGCGCTCGCCGGCGGTGATGCGCGTGCGTCGCCGTCCGTAAACGACCTGGGTTTTGTCGTCCAGCACGAGGGAGTCGATGGAGCGGATGCTGATGCCTTCGGCGCCGCTGAATTGATAGCCCGCGCTCACAGCCTCTTCCTCGCCGCCGTCCCCTTCTTCTTCCTCAAGCCCCTCCAGGCGCGCCATGGCGCGGTCCACGGCGGTTGCGCGCGCGCGGAGCCTGTCGTATTCCTCCGCGTCGAAACCTTCCGGGATTTCCTGGGGCTTGGCTGCGGCGTTCAGCGCGCACAACACCCATGCCAGCGCCATCAGCGCGAATATGCGTTTCATAGGCTTATCGTCTCACTTCCCGTAATCATGCGTGTCATTCCGTCGCATGCATTTGAGAGGTTTTAGCGGCGCCTTGTCAAGCCAAACCGCCGTTGGGATGGAAAGCAGCGAGGATTCATCGAAAAACTATTCACTATCAGCGTTGACGAGTCCGGCCGGGCTATCGAGCGTTTGGAGCGCGTGGAGCGAGAGTTGGCGCACGGGGAGAGCAAGCGTGTTGGCGTCCACGCTGTTTTGATAGGCCTGGCGGGCGGCTGCGGTGTCGCCATGCAGTTCGCGCCAGATACCAATGGTATGCCATGCTTCGCATTGCCGTTCGGCCTGCTTGGAAGGAGAAGGGTGAATGGTCTCTTTGAGCAGCTCTTCCGGTGTGATTTCATCAAGGAACATCAGGACGATGGGCTTGGGCCACTCGATCGCAACCCAGGTTTCACGCAAATTGCGGAGTTCCGCCCGGGCGTCCTGTTCGCCGCGTTGCGACAGGATGATGTAACGGCGAAGGTTGGACGTGAAGTCGATGGGCATGCGGTCCAGAGCCTGCTGGAATTGGCGCATGGCTTCATCGGGATCGTCCCGTAAAAGATAGACATAGCCGAGGTGGCGGTAAGTGGCGAAATCGTCGGGATCTTCCTCGCTCAGTTTGAGCAGCTTCTCCCCGGCGGATTGGAGCTTCCCTTCGGCGATATCCAGTCGCGCCAGGGCTTGGAGCGCCTCGATGTACTCCGGATTGATCTGCATTGCGGTTTTGTAGTCTTCCCGGGCATCGTCGAGCTGATTGAGTTTCTCAAACACCACAGCGCGGCTTTTGTAGGTCTGTTCGTTTTGCGGATCGATCTGCAGCGCGGTCTGGATTTCCTGGAGGGCGCGTTCACGCTGGCCCTGCAGGCAGTAGGTGATCGCGCAGTTGTGATATCCCGCCATGTCTTCCGGATCAATCTGCTTGGCTCGCTGAAAGTCGGCGAGGGCGTCGTCGTAACGCGCCAGACAGTTCCAGGCGTAACCGCGGAAGCAGTAATATTTGGTGTTGAGCGGATCGTAGCGGATGGCGCGGCTGAAATCCTGATGGGCCTGTTGGTATTCTCCGCGTTGCAGGTGGATGTGGCCGCGCGTGTTCCACATGGCCGGACTGCGCGAATTCAACTCAGCGGACTTGTTGACGTTCTCCAGGGCTTCATCGTAGCGGCCGAGTTTGAACAGCGCATAGGCCTTGCGCTCCAGCCCCTGGGCGCTTTGAGGATAGAGTTTGAGGCCCTGGTCAAGGTCGGCGATGGATTCGCGATATTGTTCGAGGCAAATCCGGCACATGCCGCGTCCCAGCCAGGGACGCGCGTCATTCGGTTTGAGCTCGATGGCGCGATCGTAATCATCGAAGGCCCGTTCAAAGCCGGCTATATAGCGCCAGTGTTTGTCTTGGGTGAGAGTCCGTTGATGCCGGGCGCGGCCGCGTTGGATGTAGACCTCGGCGAGATTCGGAGAGAGGACGGCGGCGCGGTCGAGAAAATCAATGGCGGGATCCCACGCGCCCTGTTCGACGCTGAGGTAGCCCAGCCCCAGCAAGGCTTCGCTGTTTTGGGGTTCTTTTTCAAGCACGCGGCGAAAGAGCGTTTCGGCGCGGTCGAAATCTCCGTCCACCAGCGCGATCTGGGCTTGTCTCATATCGGAGCCGAGAAAGCCCTTGAAGAGCCATAGCAGCGCAGCCGCCAGTAATGCGGCGATCAGGAGCAGAATCAAGAGCGATCGCGTGACACGCTGACGGACGGTTTGTGTTCGAGGCGCCTGGGCCATGCTTTGTCACCCTTTGTTTCGATGTATGCAGGCGATGCTATAATGAGAAGTCCGCCGTGTTCCATGAAAAAAGACGCCGAGTGATCCTCAGCACTAAAATGATTTCGATTTCGATAGCGATTTCGATCCCGATTTCGATAGTGATTTCGGATGGATGTCAAAGTGGGAGGGGCTGTCCTCAGCCCCGAATGTTCGCGACCGGGACGGCCGCTCCCACATCGGGACGGCCGCTCCCACATCGGGACGGCCGCTCCCACTTCATCGGGCAGAATCACTGTGATTGGAATAGTATTGAGCGCCTTCTGATTTTGCTTTTCTCCGCATGATGGCGCAACTTATGATGCGGCTATGTGGCGTCGTTTACTCAATTGGGGCGTGTTTTTTGATCTCGCGGCCACGGTTCCGGCCGTGGTCCATGCCGTTTATTGCATCAACCGATTGTTCAGCGGTGTTAAGTTCGCCGAGCTTGAGGTGATGCTCGGTATCGTCATCATCTCGGCGGCCAATCTGCTCTGGCTGCCGTACCGGATGATGCCCCTTACGCTGAGTTTGGCCGAACGCCGCCGCCGCGAAGAGTTGGCGCTCACGCTGCTCACGCCGCGCGAATATCTCTGGCCGCGAGTGCGCTGGACGTTGCTGCGCGCCATGCTTCCCTGGCTCTGCGGCGCGTTTCCAATGTTGATCGCGCTGATGATCGATAGCATTACGGATATCGTCTCACCGTATTGTTGGTATATGTGCATTTTTTTGACAACATACATTGCGATGCTGGGTTTCACCGTAAAAAATTTCGAGCATGCCTGTCTTATGCAATCTCTGGGATATTCCGGTTCTCAGTTTCTCTTTTTTACGGCTCCGCTCATCGCATTTATCTTATTCACTTCCCTATCGATCGGCGTTCCTTGGATTGCCATGCTTTTTCTAGAACCAAATTCAGCTTCTGAGGGTATGATCATACTCGTGCCCTATTATATTGCACTAGGTGCGGTGTTCGTCCATTGGACTCGCGACGTTGTGCGAAAAGCCCTGTGGGGATTTTTCCAGTTTGAATCGCCTGGTGGCTCTATTCCTCCCGGCCGGGATCGGCGCCGATCAGGTTGAATAGATTCATGCCTTCGCCCATGACCCAGAGCATGGCCGGCAGCAGCAGCAGCGAGGCGAACAGCGCGCAGCCGACGCCGATCACGCACATCAACCCCATTTCTCTCACGCTGCTGAAGGTCGCCATCAGCAGGCAACCGAAACTCAGCATCGTGGTGAACGAAGAGATCGTCACGGCGCGGCCCGTGGAGAGGATCGCCGAGCGAATGTCGCGCTCCTCACGCTCGTAATAGCACTGCATGATGTAGATGCCGTCGTCGATCCCCAGGCCCGCGACCATCGGGATGGCGATGATGTTCATGAAGTTCAGGTCGATGTTCAGCAGCCGCATGATGCCCAGCATCCAGATCAGGCTGCACATCACCGGTATCATGCTGACTAGGGCGTACAGCGGTTTCTTGAAATGGAGCAACAGGATGAGCAGGATGCCGAGGAGCACGTAGCCCATCACGCGCGCCAGGTCGTGCAGCAGAAGATTTTCCAATTCGCGCGCGATGATCACGGCGCCGGTGAATTGCACGGGGCCGGCCTCGTCGTTGCAGAGTTGCTTGAACTCCGCCGGAATTTGCTGCCGCCAGGAAGCGTTGCCCGGATAGATGTACGTCACCACGCGATACCGCTGTTGATCATGGTAAATGTAGCGCTGCACCGTCTCGATGGTGATCGGATTGAGTTCCATGCTCCAGGTCAGCAAGCTCTGCTTCAACCGCGCATCGTCCTGCCAGCCGCGCAGCCGCCGCCAATAATCGCGGTAGGCCGCGCTGCTGAGCCCCAGATCGCGCGCCTCAACGCGCAGCATTTCGTCCAGTTTGATGAAGTCCAGTTCCTGAATGATGCGCACCTGGCTTTTGCGCTGGCTGGCCACGGACGGCAGCAGTGTGCGCAGGCTGTCGTAGGCGACGATTTCGTATTTTACCTGATTTTGCTCAAGCACGTCATACAGCCGGTCGTTGCGTTGCAGCGCCTCCTCCAGCGTCGGGGCGCTGACGATGGCGATGATCTGGCAGGCGGGCAGTTCGAACTGCGCCGCCACGCGCCGCCGGATTTCACGATACTCCAATGGAGGCTGCTTGAGGCCGGAAAGGTCCGCATCGAACTGGATCTGGCTGCCGTAATGCGCCAGGAACGCGGTGATAATCATCCCCAGCAGCGTGAGCAGACGCGGATACGCCGCCACAGCCACCGCCACGCGGTGCAGACCGAGCGTGATGAAACCGTGCGTGGCGAACGGTCTCGCGCGGAATGATTCCCGGATCACGATCAGCGATGGAAGCACTAGCAGCATCGACGCCAGACACAGCAGGATCCCCGTGCCGGCCACGACGCCGAGCTCTTTAAATCCGCGGAATTGGGTGAAGATGAGTCCATAAAACGCAATCGCCGTGGTGAGCGCTCCGGAGATCAGCCCCCGGCCGTTCTCCACGATCGCCATTTCCAGCGCCATATGCACGGAGCGTTGCTGATTCAGCTCCTGAACGAAGCGATTGTAGATATGGATCGCGAAGTCGATGGCTAGTCCGAGCATCACGGCGGTGAAGGCCAGCGTGATCGATGTCAGCCGGCCATAGACCAGCGCGGCGAAGCCCATGGTCCAGGCTAATCCCAGGATCAGCGGCACGCCGACGAAGATCACTGCGCCCATCCGTTTGAAGGCGATGATGAACAGCCCGATCACCAGCACGAAACTGCTCAACAGCGCCAGTTGCACGTCCTGCCGGATGTTCGCCGCGTCCTCCTGCATCTCCACATGCGGACCGATGAAGTGAATCTGTAAATGACGGCGATACTCCGGATTACGGTTGAAGAAATAATCGCGAGTGCCGCGCAGAAAGCGCATGTATTCGCGGTTGAACAGCAGGTCGCTCGGCGGTTTGACCGGCTTGACAATCAGCACGAGCATGCGGCCGTCGCCGCTGATGTAATAACCCTGACGCAGGTTCGCCTTCAGCGGCCCGAGTGAGTGGACCAGCCGCCGTTCCACCACCGACGCCAGATCGAGCGGATCCTCGAGCAGCGCCTTGTTGTCCAGCGGAACGCCATTGCTGAGCAACATCCCCCGGATAAACTCCAGGTTCTTGCGGATCGATATCGGAGTCAGACGCTGCAGGATCTGATCCCAATCCGCTTCCGTGAGCAAGTTGATGATTCGCCGGTCCGGTTCGCTGAAGAAATCACGGGCCTGCGCATTGAAACGATAGTTGATGTCGAGGATGTAATGCCGGTCGTTCAGACTGCGCGCGAGCAGTTCCGCGGCTTCGATCAGGCGCTGGCGCTCCTTGGGCTCGTAAGTCTCCAGCACCACGAGATTATAATCGAATGCGCCGAATTGCTTCAGCGTTTCACGGTATTGGCGGATTTCGGGCGAATCGGGCAGCAGCTGCAGCACGTCGGTCTGCAGTTTCATGCGGCTGATGAAAATCGCGGACACGCCGGTGAGAATCAGCGCCAGAAACACCACCGTGTACGGCACATTGAAGGCCAGCCAGGAAACCCATTTTAGCAAGATACGTCGCATATGGCAGCATCATCGCCGTACAACGCCAAAGGATGCAACAGCAAAAGGGCGATCCATTTCATGCAACGGCTCGATGTTCATCGCCTGGGAGCGTCTGTGCGGAAGGGAGAGGCGGGCAGGCCTTCCGCGTTGTAGAGATTGCACTGCGGATTATCCGCCCAACCGTAGCGCACGGCCGCGGGCTGCGTAATCTGAGTGCTGCTCACCACGACGGAGCGGCCTTCGATCCGCGCGTCGGCCCAGACGAATTTCCCGTCGGCGCCGGCGATGGCGAAACCCGCAAGTTTTCCATTGTTGCCTTGGGCGACGAGTCCGCTGCCCACGCTGTCGAACGATAGCCGCGCCTTTCCGTCCCTTTCGAACTGGACGGAGCGGTAAAGCGGTCCGGATGCGACAAGGTACGGCCCGCCGTCATAGACGAGTTTTCGTGCGGCGAGCGTCAGACGTTGGGCCGCGTCCTGCTTGTTGCGTGGATTGATCTCGTTTGATTCGCCGATGTCGATGGTCACGGCCATCGCCGTTTCCGGTTCGTTCAGCGTCAGGAGCTGCGCCTCGCGCAGCAAGGCCCACGGAGAGTCTCCCGGCTCGGCTTGGCGCTCCTTGAAGTTCGCCAGTTGCACGTAGAGCAAAGGAAAATCGCCCTGCCCGAAGTTCGCGCGCCAATCGCGCAGCATCAGCGGAAATAGCGAGCGGTATTGCGCCGCTCGTTCGAAACTATCCGTGTTCTCTTCGCCCTGATACCAGATCGCGCCGCGGATTGCGAACGGAAGCAGGGGATGAATCATACCATTGAACAGCGCGCCCGGAGTATGCAGGGAATGAATGTATGTTTGGGGGCGTTTGGGCAGCTCCGTCAACGGCAGGCTGATCCGGTATTTCCATTCGCCAGAGATGGAAACATCGCTGCCGTCTTCGAACAGGATATGATTGTCTCCGCTTTCGCCGGTCAATCCGCCGTCGCCATGCAGGTCGATCACACGGATCGCGATGACATTTGGTCCTGGTTGCAGGACGTAGAGCGGAATCGAATAGCGTCGTGGAACGTTCCAGAAGCGGGTCCATTCCTGGTTCACGTCCATCGTGCCGCCAATGTAATGTCCATTGATCCAGACCATGTCCAAGTCGTCGATGCCGCGCTCGAACAACAGCATGGCGGCCTGGCTGGCGCGCTGTCCGCTGAGTGCCACGACGCGGCGGATCCATACTGCGCCGTCGAATTGCGCCAGTTCCGGAGCTTGCTTCCAGCCATAAGGTTCGTTGAAGGTTTTCCAATTCGAGTCGTCAAATTCTGCCCGGCGCCAACGTTTGGCTGTTTTATCTTTTGATGATTCGCGTTTGTCCAATTGGCGAATCCATGATTTCAAGCGTTGATCGAGAAACGATTCGCGGTGTTTTTCCGGCATGTCGGCGAACTTGATCCAGCGCTGCGCTTCATCGCGGTAATCCGGATGAGACAGGAGACTTTTGCAGCTGGTCCACGTTTCTGCTGGCGAGCGCGGCACGCTGCAATCAATCAGGCCGATGGGGACGTTAAGTCTGCGATGCAACTCTCGTCCGTAGAAATACCCCACGGCGCTGAATTCGCGGACGCTGTTGGGCGTGCAGAGCGACCAGCCCGTTGATCCTTTGAGGTCATCTTTCGGCTCCGGCGAAAGTTCATCTTCAAGTTCGATGATCCGGATATCGGGCCAGTGCGCCTTGGAGACTTCGATCTGTGAATTGACGACGGCGCTCACGGGCAATTCCATATTCGCTTCTCCGCCGCAGAGCCAGACCTCGCCGATCATCACATCGCGCAGTTCGATTGTTGCTTGCCCCTGCGCGATGAGCACGTAAGGGCCGCCTGCCTTGCCCAGCTCCAGCCAGGCCATCCATTTGCCGTCGCAGTCCGCTCGCGTCAGGTCCGCCGCCAGAGGTTCAAGCCGCCGTTCGCCGCTTTCCTCCAACGATTCCCGCGCCAGCGTCACCTGCACAACGCCGCCAGGATCCGACCAGCCCCATACGGGGACGGTCTTTTCCTGCTGCAAGACCATGTGATCTCCGAAGATCTTGGCGAACCGCAAGTTCTCCGCATTAGGTTTCGCCATCCCGGGCAGGCAGATGCGTCCGCATCCTGCCGCTAAAACGGCCAGCAGCGCGAAGATCGCCGCCAATGAGCTCGATTGCCGCATGGATTGCTGTTTCATGGCCGGATCATCCTGAAACGATATGTCAATATTAATGATAGAACCTTGTGTTCAGCAGACAAGACATTCTTCCCAGATTGGATGTTTGCCGCACTACTGGCATCGTCCATTGATGTATTTATACGCATCATCCGCCCAAAGGTCAAGCATTTCAGCGGATCAAATTGAATACCAGCCATCACTTGATCTCATCGCCCTTGTTTGGCAATGACCCAAAGACTGTGCGCAACGCGCGAGTTTTATTTTTTCTTGATTTCCGTGGAAAAGCCCGCTACTTTGGCGCTCAATCAATTTTCTTCACCGGACAAAGAACAGCCAGCCCTTTCACTCCATAGTCTTAACGGCGATGATCAACCGATGACCGAAATTGGAAACTCCCCCGCGCTTCCGGCCAGCCCCTTGCGGCATGGCGTCGGCTTGGCGTCCGAATGGTACGCCCGGCGCGAGCTTCCCATGCTTGCGCTCCTCGCTATCGGCGCCTTTCTTATCAATCTCGGCCGCGGATTCGAGGAAAATGAATATATCACCAACTGGGTCTGTACGATGGATCGCAACACGTTGATCCAAAACCGGTTTAACGCCGGGCACTTTCCCTATTGGTTTCTCTGGATGCAATTCTGGACCACGCATCTGGGCGACTCTGAAATCATATACCGTCTTCCCAGCGTCGCCGCTGTCGTTGCCGCCGTTTTCGCCTTTCGCGCCACAGTTCGCGAGCTCTTTGACCTTGATCGCGCTCGGCTGGCCGCGCTGATTTTCACGATCCACCAACTCACGATCTGGTGCGCGCAAACCGCGCGGCCATGGTCTGGCATCCTGCTCTGCGGCGCGCTGCTCACATGGGGCGTCATGCGCTGGATTCATTCCCGCGATTGGCGATGGCTCATCCTCATCGCCGCCGCCACCTTCGTCGGATATGCTCATCACCCCAACTTCGTTTTCGGCGTCGCCGCCATTGCGTTCCCGCTGCTCTATCTCGCCGTGCGCCGCTGCGCCGTTGGAATTACGCCGCTGGCCGCCATGCTTTTTTCCATACTGATGCAATCCCATGCCACCGTTGTGCTGGCCGGAAAGCAGGACGACATCGTTGTGACGCATGAGTTCCACTTCAGACTCAAACAAGGACTTAACGCTGCCAGCCAGCTCTGGTTTGGAGACTGGAAACTCTGGACGGAGGACTGGGCGAAATATACGGCATTGCTGCTGATTATTCTCGCCAGCGTTGCTTTCTGGCGCGCCACCCGGAGCGCGAGCTCATTTCATTCCGCCGGTCTCCAGAATCAGCCGTTAAACCAGTGTCCACTCCCGCCCCGTCACTGGAGCGCCTTTCAGCGTATTTTTGTGCTGAGTTGGATCTGGACGCCATGGACCATCATCCTCATCATCGCCAGCGGTTACGCCCATCATCCGATGCTCTCACAAATACGCTACCAAACCCTGGCTATCGGCGGAATCGCCACGCTCCTCGCCGTCGCCATCGCTTGGTGGCTCCAGGAAACAGGCGCCTCTGGCCGCAAATGGCGGTTGATCCCTCTGGGGGCCGTCTGCTTTTTGCTTCTGGCGAACAC
>JAFGJS010000109.1 GCA_016928995.1 Candidatus Sumerlaeota bacterium
AAGAGTGGTGAGGAATTGCAATGATCTACGAACCAATTTTGTCGAATTTTGGACGATTTTAACGGCAAACTGCGGAACATGGGCTAAAGCCCAACCGTGAGAGAGGGCTCGGATACGGCATGTATAACGGTTCTCAAAAGTTATTGCGCTATTGCCTGTTCAGGAGGCCGGCGTGAATGGAAGACGAACACTCCTGTTCGTCTCATCATGACGTCGATCAGGAAGGCGAACAAGAGTGTTCGCCCTACAGGGGTGACGCAAGTACTTTTGAGAATTGCTATACTTATAAGAGTCGCTATAGGCGCGAAAAAACGCCGGAAACGGAATTAGTCCGTTTCCGGCGTTCGATCTGGCAATCAATAAACCTGGCGGTTCAAGCGCTGGAAACCGGCGCCCGCCGTTCGCGGCTTAGTGCCACGAGAACGGATTCCACCATTTGATCACGCGAGTCGCATCGCGATATTTTTCATCCGCGTTGAAAGGCTCGGAATTGCCAAGTTTGCGTTCCTTGGCCTGTTCGTTGGTCTCGGTGTCCACTGCTGTGGAACCCAGATCATCCTGCGCGTAGGACGTAATGTCCGGATTCGACTTCTGGTATTGCTTCACCTTGGTCGGTGTGACCACGAGGAAGGTGCGCAGGAATTCACTCGAGTCGCCGCGCGCGCGGAAGAACAGGTTGACGATCGGAATCGCGCTAAGGAACGGCGTCTCATTATCGGCGCGCCCCTTCTGGTTGTCATCGATGCCGGCCAGCACGATCGACACGCCGCTCTGGACGTCAATCGTGGATTCGCTTTCCACCTTGTCGATGCTCAGCACGGCTTCGTCGGTGATTCCCGGATCCTGCTCAACAGGCACCGATTTCTCAAGGTTAACCTTGGTGGAGACCATTTCGCCAACCTCAAGCACGGGGGTCACCTCGACCGTAAAGCCGTACTCCACGCTTTGCAGCGAGGGATTTTCGCCCTGCGTCGTAAAGTAGAGCTCGCCGCCCTGGTTGAAACGGCCCTTTTGACCGCTCTTCACGACTTGCGCCTGCTCGGCGTAGCCCTTGGTGATGTCTTTCGTGCGCAGCAAGCGAAGCGCCGTGTTCGCGCCTTCGCCCCAAACAAAGGTCGGCTCGACAATGCGGCTGACCCGCGACAAAGCGATGGGATCGGTCGGGTCCAGCATGGACCAGTTGATCGTGTTGTAAGACCAGCCGTCGCCGGCGTTGCCGGTGAAGAACGAGTTCCAGGCGTTGTTGTCGCCCACGGTAAGCTGGTTGCTCTGACGCACGGTGGCGTATTGCACGTCGAGTTCGATCACCGGATTTTCAACCTTGATCAGGTCCGTGATCTGGCCGTCTTCGCCGTAGTAAATTCTGCAGATATTCATCACGGCTGCTTTGTGGTCGTCGTTGAACACGGCGCCGGAGAGCATCAGCATGCGCTGACCGCGCACCAGTTTCATCTCGACTTCAACGCCGTCATAGCCCATCTTGGCCAGGTCGGCCTTGATCTGAGCCACGAGCGCCTCTTCCTGCTTGGCCATTTCCTCTAATTTTTTCTTCGCCTCAACTTCGTCAAAGACGTTGTTAGTCAGGTCCAGCAGGCCGTAAACTTCGATGATCTTGTCCAGCCGCGCGCGATCTTCGCTGCGGAACACCTGGCCGTCGATCACGAGGCGGTTGCCGACCTGGTTCACCTCAACGCCCAGCATGCTGCCAAGGAGCTGCTTGATCTCTTCCTTGAGCTGGCCGATGTCGACCTTGGAGACGGTCACGGTGTAAACATAGATCGTGTTGGGGATGTCCTGCGGCCACAGGCGGACTTCCGTGCTGCCTTCGGATCTTCCGGAAATCAGCACGCCTGAGCGGTCCGGCAATTCCGTCGCGTTGGCGATGGAGGCGTTTCCGACCGCGATCTGACGCACCACGAGCTTAATTGTGCGCTCCTGGTTTTCCAGCAGATTGATCGTGCCTTTGTTGACTTCTTGAAGGTTCCCCCCCGCTCCACCTTCCTGGGCGTTCACCGGGGCGGAGAGAAGCATGCAGACTAGCAGACAGACGCCGCTCAATGCGGTTAGGCGGAACAACGCGTTTTGGTACATGAGAATCACTCCAATCTTAAAGAATGTTGAACTATATTGCCTCAATTTCTAATGATCGAGCACACAACGCAGCGCCGCGCTGATGCAGCGGCGGCCGCGCGAAAGCGGCGCGGATAAATCACTGGATTTCGCCGCCCTTCATCTCGAACGCGCGGAAATCACGGCGCGTTTCCAGCAGTTCCTTCAACTTGGCCTCTTCAAGCACCGACTTGTACGACGCCACTTCCAGGTCCTCCAGAATGCCGTCGTCTTCGCGATTGCGCAGCACGAGCGTATAGCCGTCATCCGTGTTTTTATTCGCGAAGGCCAGCATACGAGCCTCCTGCGGAGTCACGGCGATCGTCACCGCGCGGTAGCCCTGGTTCGTTTCATCTTTGTAGCGCTGATCGCTCAGGATCACGCGATCCACCGACAGCACCTGCACGTTCTGCAGCAAGTACAGCGTGGCCGGCTCGGTTTCCTTCTGGCCGACTTTAAATTTGCCGGTGTTGGGAACTTCCACCTCGGTCTCGCGGATGTATGGAATTTCGTAGTTGATCAGCACGTCGACCAAATCGCCCGGCTTCACCAGGAAAGAGACGGCGGAAGTCGCATTGATCGGAATCGAAATCGCGCGCATGCCCTTCTGGATCAACGGCGTAATGTCCGGCACAAAGGTTTCCTCGAAATACAAATCGCCCTTCAGAATCAAATCGCCCTTGGCGATGTCGCGGCGAATATTCCGCTTCATGTAGCCGCTTCTCTCGCTTTGTGTGATCATGCTCTCACGAATATAAGAGTTTTGATCGATCTTGGTCCACTCCACATGCCGTTCTTCCAGCAATTCGCCCTGGGAGATGGAAACCCGGGCCGTCATCACTGACACCGTCTGCGGCGGCTTCGCTTTGTGGCTTTGCAGGTATGACATGATCATCGCTGCCGCGATTAAACCAAATACAATCGCAATAATCAGGGGGATTTTGTCTTTCATGCTCCTTGTTCCTCTCAGATGCGAATTTTCCCGCCGCCGACAGCCATGATAGATGGCTGTTCGGCATGATTGCCCGCCGCCCTGCCTGGGCAGATGAAATCACGGGCTGTGTCGTTGGGCATTGAAGATTCCTAACCCCATCTTGCGCCGGAGTCAAGTAAAACTCTTCAATTCCAGCATTGCCAGCAGCGCAGCCGCCGCGATGGCCAAACAATAATGCACTCCGCCTTCTTCCACGGGCTCGGCATCCTCGCGGTCCGGCGGCAACAAAAAGAACAAACGGATCGCCCGGGTCATGCCGCGCAGGAAATTCTTCCGCCGCACGAGCATGAATAGCCCCATCGCGCAACTGATCCACACCGTCCAATAAATGATCCGCCAGGTGAAATGAAAGCCGCAAAGCGCGCCGATCGCGCCCATCAGCTTCACATCCCCGCCGCCCACCAGCCGGTAGTTCAACATCAGCCCCACGACATAAACAAAGAAATACAGGCCGAAACCAAACAGCGCCCCTATGGCGGAAAAGCGCAACCCGTAAATCGCGCCGTCCGCGAAACTCTGGAAAAGGGGCATGGAGCCGAAGGTCATGGCGTTGAGCAAAGGGCCGATGAACATCATGGGCAGCGTCAGCCAGTTGAAAACCTTGTTTTCCTTCACTTCGTAATACACAACGACAGTCATCATGGCCATCAGCAACACAAGGTTGATCACATGCGGCTGTTTTAGGGCTTCAGGCATCGCAATCCTGCGCTTTCAGCATTTCATTATTGACGGCGACATAAGGAATTTAAGACAGCCCGGCACAAACATTATAACAAACCATCGCGCCATAAAGCCGGGCGCCGCTGATCTTTCGCGGCTCCCGGCCTTTATGACTCACGCAATCCGTCTCTAACGCTTCGCCGCTGTGCAGCGGCATTTCTATTCTTAATCAACCCAATAAAATTCATTTCCACTTATGCGTCCGTGAGCTAAAACAAATTGATCGCCCAGATCTGCTCCACAGGCCGTTGATCCGCCGCCCAGCGATACAACCGGTCCGCATAAATGTACATCACGTCCTTCAGCCCCGGAATGGTCGGCGTTCCATACACGCGCTGATAATCATTCAGATCATAGCCCGTGCGCGATTCAAAGTCCGAAACCACTCCGCTTTGATTCGCCGCCGAGTCCGGGCGCGGAATCACCTGTTCGAACGGCTCCGATCCCGAAACAGCCACCAGACTGCCGAAGAACGTCAGCGCTGTCACCAGCGCGTACTCCGTCTGCGCCTGGCCAAGCGATCTGCGGCGCTTGCGAAAACGCTGCAACATCGTCAACGCCTCCCTTCTTGCGATTACGCGGAAAAACGCCCGGAACAGCCATTCCCGCACCTGCTCCGCACGCTTTCCGATTCATCTAGCATAGGTGCATCAACGTTGCGTCGTCAAGATTTAATTGCCTTTCTTCGACTTGAGAGATGCATGTTTTCATTCTGGCAACGTGCCCGAAACTCATCTCTCTTCAAAGCATGGCTCCTTATCAGCACCGAATTCAAATCTCCTCTTTATATCATGGCTCCTTGTCAGCGCTGAAAGCGCTGCGTATCAAAGCCCAGGCCAGAGCAGCGAAAGGCTCCTGCGGAGCGTTTCGCAACGCGGTTGTCGGTTTGGTTCTCCGCGAAGCAGCCGTGAGCGCCACCCTGGGTGGACGCACAACAACACCCC
>JAFGJS010000110.1 GCA_016928995.1 Candidatus Sumerlaeota bacterium
AAACGTTAAAAAACTGCGATTCCGGAGGCAAGAAAAACCACCTTAAAAAATCGATTTTTTGTCTAGACAGAGGGGACAAGCTCAGTGTGAGTGGAATTGAAGATTATTTTGAAATTGAGGGGAAGATAATTGGCAATGCAATTATGAATAATTTATCTACTGGTGTCGGGAGCAGCGATATACTTATCATAAACAATATTATCTGTTTTAACAATCTGGGGGGTGGGGAGTCTTATGGGGGGGGCATAAAATATTGCGATGGTCTGATCCTGCATAATGTAGTAGCTTTCAATTATGCATCGTCGATGGGGGGAGGGATTGATTGTTCAAATACCCAAATCAAAAATACTATTGTATGGGGCAATAGTACCGGGAATAAGTATCCACAGATTACACCGGCAATAAACACAACTGCTACCTTTTGTATTATACAGGATTGGATGTATGGAGGCGAGGGCAATATCACATCCACACCGCTCTTTGCCAATCCCTGGGCGCTGGATTTCCGGTTGCTGCCGGGATCGCCGGGGATCGACGAGGGGACGAGCGTGGGAGTGACATTGGATTTTCTCGGTAATTCGCGTCCGCTGGATGGCGATGGTCTAGGCGCAGGCTCCACGGGCGATGGCCTGGACTTCGACATCGGGCCATATGAAACAATCAACCAGCTTGCAACGTTGCAGAACTATATTCTGGGGCGACAGACGACGACCGATACGCTGAATATAATTGACTCGCCTTGGCCTGATGAGTGGCCAGAGGAATGGATCGCGGAACTGCAATCCATCGAACTGCCCACCACTGCCGTGGCGATGCTGACTTCCTACGCCCTGCAAACCGGCGATGTAACAACGACCACCGCGCTGGACGCCAACGCCGATGGCCGCCTCGATGTCGCCGACATCGTGTTGGCCATCACCGGCCAAACCTCATCGACCGCCACGCAGAAGGGCTCGCTCGCGCCGGATTCGCGCAGCGCCGGTAGGGGCGATTGTCCCCAATCGCCCGCGCCCCGTACTGTGGGCTTTCAGCGCGCAGCTGACACGGACGTCACGGACAGCAGTACGGACGTCATGGATAGCAGCATGGACATCATGGATAGCAGCATGGACGGCGCGGACAGAATCGGGCCAGCTGACCGCAGCGCGGATGTCGCCGCGCAACGCTACCCCACGCGCTGGCGACCGCCCACGGCCAAGCCCATGCCCCCGCGCCGACCGTTCCCCATGGAATCCTATCGCGCCCGCTACGGTAAATACGCCGAAGCGATGTGGAAACTCGACAACACCCCGCACCCCGGCAACGGTCCGATCATCATCGACCTGCGGGAATACGAATAATGAAAAGCCACACCCTGATCGTGGCATTGCTGCTTTTCTTGTTGGGGGGAGACCTTGCGTCTCCCTCCACGCTTATCGTTGGAGGGGGCGGATATTCTTCTATTCAGAATGCCATCGATGCGGCAGTGGACGGCGATGAGATTGTCGTTGCGCCAGGATATTATACTGAAAATCTTGTGATGCCTGGCATCAACATTATACTTCGTTCCGAAGAGCCGGACAATGTGTCCGTAGTCGAGCAAACCGTCATTGACGGCGGCGAGGCTCCTTTTTCATTTACCGGAGGATTCCAATCGGTTGTCACGTTTTCGGGCGATGAAGGCTCAACATGCGTGCTAAGCGGATTTACGTTGGTTTATGGTGAAGGCGAAGCATATCCTACTGCGGGTAATCCAGCAATCGCATTTCGTGGGGGCAGTGGAATCTATGGCAGGGGAACACTTGCGACAATTTCACATAACGTTATTACCTTAAATGGCGAAGAGCATGAAAGACCGGCGATAGAGCAGTGCCATGGTAGAATCGAAGGGAACAGAATTATATCGAATTATGGCACAGGCTTAATCGATTGCGATGGGGAAATACGGTCAAATGAAATATCATTTAACAAAAACGGTTGCTATCAATGCGATGGACTGATGACAAATAATATTATACATGGCAATTCGTATTTTGGTATTTCTCATACTTATGGACAATGCAATTCAAATGTGATTTCAGGAAATAAGACCGGCGCAATTTCAGGTCTCTTTAGTGAAGATGCGATATTCAATAATTTAATCATTGGCAATGGATCAATATCAGGCGCTTCGGTAATAATGGCCGAAAGTGCTTTGATTGCAAATAATACAATCGTATTTAACACCTCTGGTACTGATGAACCTTTAATAGACGTCAATGGCAGCACAACGATATCAAACAATATTATCTGGGGCAATTCGTATGGAGATGAACCGTTATTTTTGCCTTACGTAGTGCCTACATATTGTATCATTGAAAATTGGAATGGCGGTCCTACAGAAGTTTGGGGCGAAGGCAATCTGACTACGGAACCGTTGTTTGTGGACGCTGAGAACTGGGATTTTCGGCTATTGCCCGGTTCTCCGGGGATCGACATGGGCAAACAGGTTGCCGGAGTGACGAATGATATACTCGGTGTTCTCCGGCCGTTCGATGGCGACTTGCAGGGCGCGGGCGGCACGGGCGACGGTTCGGATTATGACATCGGGGCGTATGAGTTCACCACCACGACGCTGGCGGCGGCGATCCGCAGCCACATCCTGGGCCAGCCGACGACCGCCGTGCTTTCGACGTCGCCATTCCCGTTTCCATTCGATCTCGACACCTCCGGTTCGCTGACCACCACCGGCACGCTGCAAACCACAACCACCCTGACCACCGCCGCGCTGGATGTGAATCAAGACAGTTTCATCGACGTCGCCGACATCCTCCAGGTTCTCGGCTGCCAGTTCCAGGCGCTTCCCGCGCCCTTCGCCGATTTCGCCCGTCAATACTTCATCGCCTCGCCCGTTGCGGATCATCGCTGGAGGAAAAAGCGCTGATATAAATTTCCCCCAAAGTCTCCGGAACCTGCGCGATCGCCAATGACGACCTGCCCGTCGCTACATACGAAGGAAGCGTCAAAGGCGTGCATTTCACGGTGCTGGGTCAATTGGAGCTCGGCCGGCGCTATGCAATGCCTTCGACTTGATTTGCGGAGCAGCATTCGCTATTCTCTGCATTCGTTCTGTCCGTAAAATATTCGATCCCGATACCGATCCCGATTTCGATAGCGATGAATGACTTACGCTGAGGGTATTCTGGATTGATTTCATTTACACCCAAATCACAATTGACAGATATTGTATTCTATCGTATTCTATTGGCAGACATTTGATTCACTGGAGGGCATTATGTCAAAAACAGTGACATTGCGGCTGGCGGATGAGCTTTACGAGCGCTTCCGGCGGCTGGCGGAGCGTGAGAATCGTCCGTTGTCGAATTTCATCGAAACCGCGGCATCCCGATACGTGGAGGCCGGGCAATTTGTGGATGAATTCGAGATGAGTGAGATTGAGGGCAATGCGGAGCTCAACCGAAGCCTGAAGCGCGGAGTGAAAGATGCCAAAGCGGGCCGTGGACGATTCGTCTAAATTCCGGATTTTCGAGACCGATGAATTCCAGAAAAGGCTGGTGAAACTCCCGGCGCGGGATGCGCGTTTTATCCAGCGCAAGCTCGCTGAATACGTTTATCCGCAACTGCGCGCCGATCCTTTCCTTGGTCCCAACATCAAGAAACTACGAGGATATCAGCCTGATACATGGAGATATCGTGTGGGAAGATTTCGCATATTCTACATTGTGGATCAAGAAGAACTGATCGTATCCATGCTGACAGTCGATGACCGCAAGGATGCATACAGATAGAGAAAGGTACAACTATGAACTGGCAGCTTTTGGTACCTCTCCTGATAACCACTATTGTGGCTATTCTTGGTTGGCTTGTGGGGCATGCATTAAATGTGCGCGTCGCGATCGTCGGAACAAGCAGCGTGATATCCGGGTACAGTACCTGATTGAGGCGTATAGGCATCTGGAGTCCGGAACATGTCGTGGTCCAATTCATGGAACGGAATTCGCGGCGCCATTTGAGTCGGCAATTGTCGATATTCAGTTTTTTGGATCACCAGACCAAGTGCGAATGGCAAAAGAACTCACAATTGCTATCGCCTCCAAACATCCCGATGTAAGTGCTGGATCTTTACTTATGTCTTTACGCGATGATCTGCGTGAAGAATTGGACTTGGAATAAATAAGCGAGGAGCCGCTACATTTCCGTCTCCAACGGGAAGGCCAACAAGATCAATCCAGATCAAGTGGAAGATAACAAGTTGCGCCTGATGTTTATGTGCAACTTGCTTTGATTTTAAATGAGGCATTTTTGCTTGATCTGCTGCAAATACTCAATCATCGAGCAGCAATTTTTTACTACGCTTGCATAGTTGGATGCAAAGGCCCCAGGGATCGCGGAGCATGACGATGTGCGAACCGTCTTCCAAAACGTCATCGGAAACCGGCGTTGCACCAGCCTGGATCAATCGCATTTTATCTGCGGCCGGGTCAGCGGAGACGAAAGCGAAATGCAGCAAGAGCGGATCCATCGCGGCATAATCGGGAACCTGGTCCGCCGGATTGTGATAAATCTCCAGCATCATCTTCCCGCCGCTGTCGCGAAGGAAACATGTGTGCGGCGGCCGGTCCAACTGAAATGCGATCTGCATTCCATGGTGTTCCACATACCATTCTGCCAAGGCCACGGGATCGGCGACATTCACAGCGACATGTTCAAGTTTCATCGGGCGCCTGTCCTCAGGTTTCCAGCAGCAGTTGGAACGGATCGCAGAGCGAGGCGGCGATCATGCGCAGGAAACGGGCGCCATCGGCGCCGTCGATCACGCGATGGTCGTAGCTCAGGCAAACCGGCATAATCAGGCGGTCTTCGACCTCGCCGTTGTTCCATTGTTGCTGTTTTTTTGCGCGGCAGAGGCCGAGGATTGCCACCTCGGGATAATTGACGATGGGCGTGAAGGCCGTGCCGCCGATGCCGCCGAGGTTGGTGATGGTGAACGTGCCGCCCTTCATCTCGTCGGGGGAGAGCTTGCGGTCGCGCGCCTTGAGCGCCGCTTCGTTCAGCTCAACAGCCAGCTGATGGATGTTTTTCTGATCCACGTCGCGGATCACAGGCACCATCAGGCCGTGCGGCGTGTCCACGGCGATGCCGATGTGATAATACATTTTATAGATCAACTCATGCGTCTCGGGATCGAGCGAGGCGTTGAACTGCGGAAACTGCTTCAGCGCGGCGACGACGGCCTTGAGCGCCAGCACGGTGATGGTGATTTTAACCTGGTCCGTCACGCCGTATTTGCGGCGCGCCGCTTCCATCTCCGTAATATCGGTTTCATCGAACTGCGTGACGTGCGGCACGAGCGCCCAGGACACGCTCATGTTGCGTGCGATGGCCTTGCGGATGCCGGTCAGCGGTTTGCGCTCAACCGGCCCCCATTGGCTGAAATCGGGGAGCAGCGGTATTTCGACGCCTGCTCCCAATCGCCGGCCTTGACCGGACATCGCGCCATGCACGAATGTTTTCACATCGTCGCGGCGAATGCGGCCTTCCGCTCCGGAGCCCTGCACCTGATTCAAGTTCACTCCCAGATCGCGCGCCATTTTGCGCACGCTGGGCACGGCCGGCGGCGGAACGTCGTTGTCGCTGCTGGGCTTGATCATGCCCTGCATTTTCGGCAAATCGTGGTTGTACGGCACTTTATGGGTGCGGCCTTGCTGCGCCTGCGGCACGATCTCGCGTTGCGATTCCACGGGCTTGATAGGCGGTCCGGGTTTGGACGCTTTGCTTTTCGTCGCCGACGATTCGGCGCCGGTCTGCACCGTCAGCAGTCTGGCGCCCACGGCGACCTTGTCGCCGCTCTTCACCGCGACATCCAGTACTTGCCCGCTATAGGGACAGGGGACTTCCACGACGGCCTTGTCGGTTTCGAGTTCGATCACGCTCTGATCCGCCTCGATGGTGTCGCCCGGTTTCACCAGCACGTTCACCACATCGCCAGCCTCGATACCTTCGCCCAGTTCGGGAAGGTTGAAGCCTATCGGGCCGCTCGCGATTTTTTGTGCAGTGGGCAGCGGAGTGGATTCAACCGGTTCAGGAGGCGGCGCGGGTTGCGTTGCCGATGGAGGCGGGATGGTTTGTTTTTTTGTTTCAGTTTTGGCTTTGCCGGCGGCTGGAGCGCCATTGTCATTGAGCGTCAGGACGACAGCGCCGACCGCGACCTTGTCACCGGATTTAACGTTGACGGTTTCGATGACGCCGGCGTGAGGGGAGGGGATCTCCACCACTGCCTTGTCGGTTTCGAGTTCGAGCACGCTCTGCTCCGCCTCGATGACGTCGCCGGGCTTGACCAGCACGTTCACCACGTCGCCGGCCTCGATGCCTTCGCCCAATTCGGGCAGTTTGAATTCAATCGCCATGTGATTATTTCCAACCCAGTGATAAGTAATTATCTTATTTAAACCACAGAGAGCACAGAGGACACAGAGAATTATAACTTAAAACGCTGTATACCATCGACCAACCTTTGAACATTGAAATTAATTAATAAGCCTGTGGAAACTTTGGCGAGCTTCATGTAAGTTAATAATTGTGCTTTGTGAATATTTTTTATTTCTTCCACAGCTTTTAATTCAAGGATTAATCGTTCTTCAATGAGCAAATCAAGCCTGTAGCCGCAATCTAATCGTATATTCTTGTAAACAACTGGCATCGGACATTCAATTTGAAACTGAATCTCATGCAGTTTTAGTTCATGTGCAAGGCATTGCCGATAAGTGGATTCCAACAATCCAGGTCCTAAATTGCGATGGACTTCAATTGCGCAACCGATGACTTTCTCCGTAAACGGATCCTTTTCCATCTTCTCTGTGCTCTCTGTGTCCTCTGTGGTGAAATGCTGTAATAATTACGCCTTCAATGGATTCGGCTTGTCTGGGTCGATGTTAAAATCTTGAATTGCTTTGGCCACGACTTTCGTGTCGATGACGCCATCCTTGGAGAGTTCATACAGCGCTGCGACCACAATGCTCTCCGCGTCCACTTCGAAGAATCGCCGCAAGGCCGGCCGGGTGTCGCTGCGGCCGAAGCCGTCCGTGCCCAGCACGGCGTAGCGCCCCGGAATCCAAGGGCTGATCTGATCCGCCACGAGTTTCATATAATCCGACGCCGCGATGAACGGCCCTTCCACCTTCTCCAGCGTTTTTTCCAGATATGAGACTTTCGGATTTTTCGCCGGATTCAACCGGTTCCAGCGTTCGCATTCCTGCGCGTCGCGGCGCAGCTCGTTGTAGCTCGTCACGCTCCACAGGTCGCTGGCGACGCCGAAATCTTCGGCCAGGATTACCTGCGCGCGCATGGCCTGCTGCATGATCACCCCGCTGCCGAAGAGCTGCACCGTTGCTTTGGCCTTCGCCGGTTTTTTGCTGCGAAATTTGTACAATCCCTTCAGGACGCCGTCCGCAATCTCTTTGCCCTTGGGCATTTCCGGGTGTTCGTGGTTTTCGTTGTAGAGCGTGATGTAGAAAATCAAATCCTCGTTCTGATTGTACATCCGGTGCATGCCGTTTTGCACGATGACAGCGATCTCATAGGAAAACGCCGGATCATACGCCACGCAGTTCGGCATCGTGGAAGCCAGCAGAAGGCTATGGCCGTCTTCATGCTGCAGGCCCTCGCCGTTCAGCGTGGTCCGCCCGGCCGTTGCGCCCAGCAGAAATCCGCGCGTCCGCATGTCGCAGGCCGCCCAGATCAGATCGCCCACGCGCTGGAAGCCGAACATCGAGTAGAACGCGAAGAACGGGATCATCGGCGTGCCGTGCGTGGCGTATGAAGTTCCGGCGGCGATAAACGATGAGAGCGATCCGGCTTCGCTGATGCCTTCCTCGAGAACCTGACCGTTTTGCGATTCCTTGTACCACAGGATGTTCTCCTTATCCACCGGCTCGTAAATCTGGCCGCAATAGGAATAGATGCCGCACTGGCGGAAGAGCGCCTCCATGCCGAAGGTGCGGGCCTCGTCGGAGACGATCGGCGTGAGCTGCTGCCCGATATCCTTGTCGCGCAGCAATTTCGAAAGGATGCGCACAAACGCCATCGTGGTGGACGCTTCGCGTTCGCCGCTGCCCGCCAGTGATTCCGCGAAGATCTCGTGATCCATCGCGGGAATTTTGATCGGCTTGTATTCCGATTCGCGCGTTGGAACGTATCCGCCTAACGCCTCGCGCCGTTGGCGCAGGTATTTCATCTCCGCGCTGTCTTCGGGCAATTTGACGTACGGTGTGTGTTCCAGTTCCTCGTCCGGGACGGGCAGGCTGAAGCGGTTGCGGAATTGACGCAGCGCCTCCAGGTTGAGTTTCTTTTGCTGATGACTGACGTTCGTTCCTTCCGCCGCTTCGCCGGCGCCGTAGCCTTTGACCGTATGCGCCAGGATCACCGTGGGCTGGCCGGCATGCTCCACGGCTTCCTTGTACGCCGCGTAGACTTTTTCCGGATCGTGTCCGCCGCGACCAAGATTTTCCAACTCCTCGTCGGTCATGTGATCCACCATCGCCAGCAGTTCCGGCGACTGACTGAAGAAATGCTCGCGGATATACGCCCCGCCGGAAGAGGCGTACTTCTGCATTTGCCCGTCCACCGCGTTGTTCAGCGCGCGCGCCAGATGACCTTCCGTATCCTGCGCCAGCAGCGGATCCCAATCGCTGCCCCACAGCGCCTTGATCACGTTCCAGCCTGCGCCGCGGAACACCGCCTCCAGTTCCTGCACGATTTTGCCGTTGCCATACACTGGCCCGTCAAGGCGTTGCAGGTTGCAATTGATTACGAAGGTCAGGTTGTCCAGTTTTTCGCGCGAGGCCATGCGGATGGCGCCGAGCGATTCCGGTTCGTCGCATTCGCCGTCGCCGATGAACGCCCAGACGCGCGATTGCGACGTGTCTTTCAAGCCGCGATGCAGCAGGTAGCGGTTGTAGCGCGCCTGATAGATTGCCGTGATCGGCCCCAGACCCATCGACACGGTGGGGAAGCGCCAGAAGTTCGGCATCAGCCACGGATGCGGATACGACGAGAGGCCGCCGCCCTCCTGTAATTCCTGGCGGAAGTTATCCAGTTGTTGTTCGGTCAGGCGGCCTTCAACGAACGCGCGGGCGTACATGCCCGGCGAAGCGTGGCCCTGGAAATAAATCTGATCCTCTTTGCGGAAAAAGTGATTCATGCCGACTTCGTACAGCGTGGCGGACGAGGCGAACGATGAGATATGCCCGCCGATGCCGGGATTCTTCTTGTTCGCGCGCTGCACCATCGCCATGGCGTTCCATCGCACGAAACTTTTGATCCGCCGTTCAATTTCCCGGTTGCCCGGATACATCGGTTGCTGGCTGATGTGGATTGTATTCACGTACGGCGTATTGGCCGTGAAGGCGAAGTCCACGCCGCGTTCCAGCGCGTATTCCTGCAGCAGCGCCACCAGGTTGCGCGCGCGATGCGGACCGCCGCGGTGAATCACATCCTCCAGAGACTCCAGCCAATCGTGGATTTCCTCCGGATCCATATTATTCAACTGATCGCGAATTACAGCGTCAAATGTCATGTGCTCGAATGATCCTGTGATTAAATTTTAGCTCTTACCCATCGATCCGGATGGTTGGAATTCAGTCACGGTTTATCGCATGTCCCGCCGTATTTCATCCAGACGAAGATCCTATACTGTATGCGCCGTGTTCAAATCTGTCAAGATGGAAGGGCGGGATGCCTATTCCGGCCAAGAGCTCCTTAAAGTTTCTTTCTATTTCGATCGAAATCGCTTCGGAAGCGGTATCGTTATCGAATAAACAAGGCAACGACGATTGCGATTCCGATCCCGATCCCGAGCGATAGCGGAAGGATAGCGCCTCGAACGATCTTAGAAAGCTCATGCTATCCCGGCCGAATCCCGGCCGGATGCCATTGACAGACGTATTCAGATTGCTTAAATATAATCGGTCGAAATTGAAAATGGATTAAAGGGAAGAAGAACTCCATGTCGCAGCCAACGGCTCCCAAGCCAAGTTTAGTGGATCGCAAATCATCCGGACGGTCTTTCACGCGCGAGCAGTCGTGGCTGATCACCGCGTCATGCGTGGTGCTGGCGGCCGTGGCGCTGGCGTTCGGCCTGCATTACACGCGCCAGATCCTGATCCCGTTTGTGCTGGCGGCTTTCGCGGTCTCGCTCGTCGCGCCAGTGCACGATCAGCTCGTGCTTAAATTCAAGTGTCCGCGAATGATCGGCGTGGCCGTCGCTATGCTTGTTGTTCTTGTTTTTCTCACTGTGCTGACGTTGCTGATCGCCACTGCGGTGAACCAGATCGTCGAGCGGGTCGGCGCATATACGGATGATTTCACCGCGCTCGCTCGCAAGGGATTAGAGCGAGTCAATCAGATGGGATTCAAGGTGGATCAAGCCAGCATCCTGGAGGATTTACGCGGCTCGATCCCAGGCATGGTGCGCGACACCTTCGGCACGATGTTCAGCCTCGCTGGACGGGTTGTATTCGTGCTGGTCTTCACATTATTTCTGCTTATTGGACGGAATCCAAAAATCATCCGCAGCGGCATCTATGCCGAGGTGGATCGCAAGATCCGCAAATATATCGGCATCAAATTTATCGCTTCAGCCGTCACCGGCCTGTTGGTTTGGGCCGCATTGTCCGCCATCGGCCTCGAATTGGCTTTTGTTTTCGGCGTGCTTGCGTTTCTGCTGAACTTCATTCCCTCCGTCGGCTCGATCATCGCCGTGCTATTGCCGGTTCCGTTGGCCTTCGCCCAGTTCTCGACATGGCCGCCGATTATTCTTGTCATTGTGATTCCCACGGCGATTCAGTTCACCATCGGCAACGTCCTTGAGCCGCAATTTCTCGGCGAGGGGCTTGACATTCATCCCGCCGTTGTTTTGTTGGCATTGGCTATTTGGGGATTGCTCTGGGGAGTGGTCGGCGCGTTGCTCTCGGTGCCAATGACCGCGATCATCAAAATCATCCTGATGCAGACCAAGACGTTGCGTCCTATCGGCCTGGCGATGGAAGGAAAATTGCCCGGCTACAAGGATCGCAATGCATCCGGTTCCACCTGAGCGCGAAAGTTTTATCGAGACTTCTTTTCGGGCCACGCGAAATCCGGCGGCTGGTCACGTCCCAGGAAGATCATACCGAGCGACTTGACGGCGACGAACAGATTGATCGCCGTCCAGCGCAAGCCCATGCGCCATGGAGCGAAATGCGTGAGCAGATAGGCCGCATGGCGCAGCGCCCCGGCATAAACGCCATTGGTGAACATAGGGTACATCAAGCCGCGGCGGTAATTGAATTCGGCGTCAAGCAACGACGGATCATTGCCCGCCCGCAGGCGATAATCATCCAACGCCTTTGCGGCGTCCCATGATGCATAATCATCCGTTCCGCTTTCCTGGCGTTGCCGGTGAAAGCGCATGCATTGCTCGGCATGCAGCGCTTGTTCGATTTTGCGCGTGGCTGTGATGTGTGTGCGTGAAATTCGATATTGATAGAGGATCTCCGGCAGAACAGTGAGCCGATGCCCTGCGCCGAATAACCGTAGAAACAAATCCACTTCCTCGCAGAAAATTTTTCCACGGTATCGCACATTCAAGCGCCTGCGGAACATCGTCGAACCGTTGGTGATCCAATTGCGCTTTTCCTGCAATTCGGCGTAGAGCGCCTGTTCCTCCGTCACCAGGCGCGCCGGAGCGACCGGGGCGCCTTCCGCGTCGATCACGTACGCTCGCGCCCCGATCAAATCGAACTCCGGATGGCTGTCCAAAAACTCAACTTGTTGTTTCAGCCGTTCAGGGAAGGAAACATCGTCCGCGTCCTGGCGCGCGATGTATTCCCCCTGTGCGCGTTCCAGTCCGCGATTCGCCGCTTCGCCCTGGCCCGTGCGCCGATCGTTGCGCAGCACGATCATGCGGCGGTCGTGCTCCGCGTATTCTGCCAGGATCGCAGGTGTTTCGTCCGTGGATGCGTCATCGATTACGATTAGCTCGAAGTCCGCGAAGGTTTGTCCCAGAATGGAATTCAGCGCGGACTGCAGATAGGGCGTCGCGTTGCGTGCGGCCATCACGACGCTCACTCGCGGTGTTTGGCTCATCGGCATTGGATTTTCGATTCGGTTTGATTCATACGTCATGCCAATGCTTGCCTGCCTGATCGCGATTTGTCAAACGGAACGGCGCGCGTCTTGTACAGATCGCATACCCTAAGGCGATCATAATGCGAATCCTGCATGGTTCGCTTCGCTATGAAAAAGCGCCGGGAGGATTTTCTCCCGGCGCTTATGCGTTGTTGACTTGATTGAACAACTTTGGGTGTGATCAGCCTTGATGGTGGTAGCAGTACCAGCCCATGTATTTGGTGAAGGCCTCGCTGATCGGCGCGGCGCACTGGCTCAGGTTGATCGCCGTGTGGTGCTCGAAGCCGTTGTCGCAGATGTAATGCAGCAGGCGTTGCAGGTTCGGCACTCTGAATACGCCATAGCCGCCGAAGGTTTCCAGCGGATCGTCGGTGAATTCGCCTTCGCCGATGTACGAAGCGATGCAGCCGCTCTGATCGTCAGTCGTGACGCGCAGGTAGGTGAATGGCGCGTTTTTCACACGGCCGTAGATCGTGCCATAGGTGTTGTCCGCGCCGACGGAGCCGGCGATGATTTCCTGATAGCCCATCGTCGGTTCTTTGACTTCGCAGCTGAAGACGTCCTTGGGCAGGTTGGAGCAATGGAACAGGACGCCCTTGTCCGGATCGTCGCCGTAGTTGTTGTTCCAATCGACCAGGGCGCTGGGCCGTCCGCTCGCCTCGGCCATCGCGACCATGCCCACTGTGCCCATGATGTCCACTTCGCAGGCGCTGGGCAGCAGTTTGTTGCTCAGCATGCTCATGCACGTGCATGGAACGATGCCGAAGAATTCCTCCATCGCGGTCCAGCACTGGATCGCCGTGGCGTCCAGGGCGTTGTCCGCCATCCATTTATCCACGGCGGAGCCGAACTTCGCCATGCGCAGCAGCAGTTCTTCTTTGACTTTGGACGAGTTGACGTAAGCTTTGATTTCGGCAAGTTTAGCCTGAACAGCCTTGTCGCTGTCGGACATCTTGCCCACCCAGCCGAACAGCTCGAATAGGTCCATCGTCACGACGGAGACGCCTGATTCCTCCAGCAATTTCTCGCTGTAGCGGACGGTGTTGAAGGCCGCCGGACGAGCGCCCAGCGCGCCGATGCGGCAATTGCGGAGTTTCTTGACCACGCGGCACGTGGCGGCGAAGTCAGCCAAGTCCTGCTTGAACGTCGGACTGTCGGGATAGTCCGTGTGCAGCGTCGTCAGCGTGTAAGGAATGCCGTACTGCCGCATGTTGTTGCAGGCGGACATCTTGCCGCAGAAGGAGTCGCGGCGGTCTTTGATCGTCATATTCTGCGGATCATCCGGGAAGGCCTGAACCAGAATCGGCACGTCGAGCTTCGACCAGCGCAGCGCATTGACGATGGCGCTTTCCTCGCCGAAGTTGGGCAGCGTGATGATGATGCCGTCGATTTTATGCCGGTTTTCATCAAACAATGCGGCGCATTTCCGTGATTCTTCCAAACTTTCCGTGCTTCCAAACAGAGAGTCTTCGTTGCTCAAGACGATATAATCATATCCGGCGCTTTCCAGCACGCCTAACATCTCTTCGCGTCCCTTCTCGCACAGCGCGGTGGGGAAGAAGCCGCGATTGCCAATGATCAAGCCCAAAGTGGTTTTTTTCTCAGCCATTTTTTTGCTCCATTCTATATATGTTGTTTCTTTCGTTAAATTTCGAATGTATGATCTATTTTTTTAATTTTTTTGCCCGTAATACGCTCCCGGCCCATGTTTGCGCAGGAAGTGCTTGTCCAGGATGTGGCGCGGAAGCTCCGCTTTGGGATTCAACTGCCAGGTCATCAGCGCCATGCGCGCGCATTCCTCCAGCACGATTGCATTCTCCAGCGCCTTGGCCGGGGTGGCGCCCCAGGCGAATGGAGCATGTCCATTCTGCAGCACGGCGGGAACCTGGGCGGGATCGATGCCCAATTCCTCAAAGGCCTCGACAATCGCCACCCCCGTGTTGTGTTCATAGGCCTCGCGCACTTCGTCCTCGGTCAGGGCGCGGACGCAAGGCACGGTTCCAAAAAAATGATCGGCGTGCGTCGTGCCGAGACACGGCAGCTTCATGCCCGCCTGACAGAAGGAGGTGGCGCAGGTGGAATGCGTGTGGACGATGCCATTGGATTCGGGAAATTTTTGCGCAAGGTATAGATGCGTCGGCGTATCGGAGGACGGCTTGAGCGTTCCTTCGAGGATCTCGCCGCTTGCCAGGCTCAGCACCACGATGTCGTCCGGCGCGAGCTGGTCGTAATCCACGCCGCTCGGTTTGATCGCCAGCACGCCCGCGTCGCGATCCACGCCGCTGGCGTTGCCCCATGTCAGCGTGACCAGGCCCGCTTTGACGATTTCCTTGTTGACTCGGCAGACTTCTCTTTTCAGCGCGTCATGCGCCATGTTACGCTCCTTCATCGATATTATGCGCGGGATCTCCCTGCGCGTGATTATTCTTCACGCTCGAAGCAATGGATCGTGGCGCTCAACGGCGGCAATGTCAACTTGCCGTTTTCCATGCTTGCCGGCTCTTGCATGATGCCGATTTTTTCCGGTTGACCCGGCTCGTTGTACGCCATGACATCCGGACCGGTCAAAATCCAACATGTGCCGCTGGATTTCAGATTGGCGCCTTGGATTTCCAACTGCAAATCAACCGAAGTGGAAAGCGGATTCACAGCCCCGATCGTCAGCGTCTTGCCGTCGCCGGTCCAGGCCGCCATCACATCCAGTTGATCGGAGTCGTAGAGCGCTTCCACCGGGATTTCGCCGAAATACGCGCGATACATTTTCAGCGCGTTCCCCGTGGCGGCCAGGCAAGAATCGGTTTTCGTCGCTTTAATCGCGCCGATCACGTTCACCGTTTGCGCGTAGTTGGCCATGAAGATGACATCCGTGCTGCGGAAATACTCATGCAGGCCGGCCGCGATGCCCAGGGCGTCTTTCAGGAAATAGCGCGTGCCCAATTCGCCGAACACGTGCGGTCCGTACCAGTAGTTCCATTCATCCAGCGCAACCTTGATGTCTTTGCCTTGCAGTTCTTCGATTTGTTCTTGATACTGGCGGTGGGCGTTGGCGATGCGGCGGATTTGATCGGGCATCTGCCGTATATGCTGCGCCGTATCATTGTTTTCCTGACAATAGAAATGTTCGCTGATTAAATCCATCGTGTCCGTGCAGCGCCGCAGCATGCCGCGCGTCCAATGGCCCACGTTGCCGCAGCCGATGACGGTGATGTCCGGATCGGCCGATTTCATGCGTTCGACAAACAGGTTGTGTTTGACGGTGTAATGTTGCAGGTCCATGTGGCCGAGCTGCCAGGGACCATACATCTCATTGCCCACGCACCACCACTTGACGTCGAAGGGCTTTTTGTCGCCGTTCCCGGCGCGCAGCTGGCCCATGCGTGTGTCTGTGGAGCCGTTGCAATATTCGACTTCCTCCATCGCCGACCACGCGTCGCCAAAGCCGTTGTTCACGGCGATCATTGGCTCGGTGCCGATCAACCGGCAGAGGCGAATATATTCATGCACTCCCACATCGTTGGTCTCGATGCCCGACCAGGCGGGATTGCGATACGACGGACGCTTGTCCGGATCGCCGATGCCTTCGCGCCATTCATAGCCGCTGACGAAATTGCCGCCGGGCCAGCGATAAACCGGCGCGTCCAGTTCCTTCAGCAACGCGACGACATCCGGCCGGAAGCCGTCGATGTTGTCCGCAGGCATCAAGGAAACCGCCGCGATTTGAAACGAGCCTTTTCCCTGCCCTACGATCTGCAGGCGTCCATTCAGCGTTTGAGCGCCGGCTTTGAAACGCAGCGTGTGTGTTTTGAATTTGCTTTTGATGGATTTGATCGTCACAACGTCGCGGTCTTCGGGACCGTCGCCCCAAATCAGGCGGACTTCAATCGGATCAGCCTTCGTATCTCCGGCCAGCACGATGCGCCCGGTGTATTCTTTCCCTGGCAGCAGCGACAGTTCGAGCTGCTCGACGCCGCCTTCCTCTTCACCATTCAGGTTCACCTGCGGAATCGGCGTTTTCACCCAGTCATTCTCCGCTTGCATGACGATTCCGTCCGCAGGACCGGCAATGCGCCAGGGAGAGCCGGTCAAACGCGGATAAGGCAGTTCCGAGCCGGGTTCGCGTTTATCTTCATTATAAGGCTTGTATTCCACGGTCACCGGATAGAGAAACTTCCGGTCTTCGAGCATTTCGGACCAGATGCCTCCGTAGATGCATCGCCCCATATGCTCGATAAACTGCCCGTAGATATACTTTGAAATCGGATCATACTTTTTTTCAGCGTTAATCGTCACTTGAGTGTTCATCGTCGCACCTTCAATCAGTGTTAATTCTAAATCGTCGAATAAAACCGCGCCGGTCGCGGTTCCCCAACCGCCCAGCAGGCAGTTGATCTTGACCGATGACGCCGAAAGCGTCTCAAACTCCATCCGCACCTCGGTCCAGTCCTTGTCGCCGGTGAGCTCGGCCGTGCGCCCATCCCGGCCGTACAAGTTAATCAAGGCGCCCAGGCCGGTTTGCGCTTGCACGTCCTCTGTCTTGATCCATCCCGTCAGTCGATAATGGGAAAGCGGATGGACCGGAATCGTGAAAACCCAGCCGGAGTCCACGGGCGTGTTCGCCGCGATGCGCAAACAACGGCCGCCTCCCCGTCCGTTTTCGCTCAATGAGAAATCCGCCTTGCCCCACCAGTTTTCCTTGGTCCACTGATCGTTGTTGGGATCGGAGGTCTCAAACGTGAACCGCGTCGACGTTTGACTCCATGCCAACATGGGCAGAATGAGCATTGCGATCAGCAAAGCATGGAATTTATGCATTGGCCCGCTCCTCGCAAAAGATATTTTTTACGATGGCCAGTCAAATGGCATTTGCGACTCGCCCGCGGAGTCCGCGGTCGAAAAACACGCGGACTGATTATGCGTTACGGGCGGAATCGCGGATTTCCAACAACTCCTTCATGACATCATATTGATTGGCGGCGTAATCCTTCGTGCCGAAGAGATCATGCAGCCGTTTATAAAGCTGGTACAGCCGCTCGTAGACCGCGACGTTTTCCGGAATCGGTTCGAACCGCTCCGGCAGGGTAGAGGTCATCGCGGCCATGGCGTCCGCATAGTTGTCATAGCCGCCGTTGGCCTTCCCAGCGGCCACAGCTCCGCAGATCGCCGAACCCAGCGCGCAGGTCTGCGCGCTGCTGCTGATCTCCATCGGCACATTGGCCACGTCGGCGTAAATCTGCATCACCATTTTGTTCTTCGCGGAGATTCCGCCGCAGCAGACGATGCGTTCCACCTTGACGCCGTATTCCTCGAAGCGCTCGATGATCGCGCGTGCGCCGTAGGCCGTGGCCTCCACCAGCGCGCGGAAGATCTCCGCCGGCGTGGTATGCAGCGTCGTGCCCATCAGCAGGCCCGTCAGGCGCTGATCGACCAGGATTGTGCGGTTGCCGTTGTTCCAGTCCAGCGCCAGCAAGCCGCTTGCGCCCGGTTTCAGGTTTTCCGCTCCGGCGGTCAGCGACGCATGATCCATGTGGTCCGGCTTGATTGAATGCACGTACCAGTTGAAGATGTCGCCCACGGCCGATTGCCCGGCTTCCAGGCCGTAATGCTCCGGCAGGACGGATTCGGGCACGATGCCGCAGATGCCCGGCACGTCGGGCAGGTCGCGGTCCATCGGCGCGACGAGAATGTCGCAGGTCGAGGTGCCCATGATTTTCACCAGCGTGCCCGCGCCGATGCCGCAGCCCACGCCGCCCAGGTGCGCGTCAAAGGCGCCGATGCCGACGGCGATGCCGGCCGGCAGACCCAGGCGTTCCGCCCATTCCGGGCAGAGCTGGCCGGCGGCTTGCGCGATCGACTGGCAGGATTCCGGCAGCGTTTGGCGGATGCGCGCCAGGCGAGGATCCAGTTTGGACAGAAATTTTTCGTCGGGATATCCGCCCCAGGACGGATTATACATTGCCTTGTGCCCCGCCGCGCAGACGCCGCGCGGAATGTCCGCCGCGCTCTTCATGCCGCACAGCACGGCCGGCATCCAGTCCGTATGCTCCACGAAGCTGTGAATCTTTTCAAACAGATCCGGCGACGTGCGGGCGCAATGCAAAATCTTCGCCCAGAACCATTCCGAGGAGTAGATCCCGCCGCATTTCGCCAGAAACTGCGGTCGCATTTTCGCCGCGAGTTTTGTGATCTCCGCCGCTTCGGCGTGACTGGTGTGATCCTTCCACAACCAAGCCATCAGCGCCGGCTCGTTTTCATATTCCGGAAGCAGCGCCAGGGCCTGTCCGGATTCATCCACCGGGATCGGCGTGCTGCCTGTCGTGTCTACGCCAATGCCGATGACTTTGTCCGGCGCGAAGCCGCTGGTTTTCGCCGCATCGGCCAAGGCGTCCTTCACGGCTTTGGTCATGCCGTCCACGTACTCGCGCGGATGCTGACGCGCCACGTTCGGATCCTTGGCGTCGATGATCACTCCCGCCTGGCCCATGCGGTAATTATACACGCTTGTGGCGATTTCGTTGCCGTTTGCCGCGTCCACGATCAGCGCGCGCACGGAGTTCGTTCCAAAATCCAATCCCAAGGCATATGCGCTCACAACAATACCCTCCTGAATATGATGTAATATGTTATTGTTCCTATTAATTCGCCGCCGCGCCGCTTTCCCATTCATCCTGCGCCGGCGCCGTAATATACCAAGTCAGCACGCCTAATCCCGCCAATAAGAATCCGCAGAAGAAATACACGGACAATTCCTTCGTGCTGCGGAACTGGATCGCGTAGAAGATAATCAATCCCAGACCGGCGAGAATCAATATCCAACTGCCCCAGCGCATTCCTTGCCAGAGGGCCAGATTTTTGCTTAAAGACTTGGCCAACTTCGTTTTTCGCAGCAGCCGGATGAAATCGCCGGATTGCTCGCCCATCACGCCGAGCAGAATCACCGCGCCCATCACCGCGAAGTTCAGCGAGCTGGGGATGCCAAGCAGGTTGACGAAGTTCTGCAGGATTTGGATCAGCGCCGCGCCGATGATGATGCCGATCACGGAGCCTTCGCCGCCGCGCAGGCTGCATCCGCCCAGCACCGCCGCGGCGATGCCGTAAAGTTCGTAGAAATTGCCATGCGTCGATGGCGTGACGGAGTTCGTGTAAAAGGCGAATAATACCGCCGAAATTCCGGTCAGCACGCCTGCGATGATATAGGTGCTGGCGATCACCAGACGCGTGGAGATGCCGGAGTAACGCGCAGCCTCTTCATTGCGCCCAACGGCCATCACGTAGCGGCCGTAAACCGAACGGTGCAGCACGATCCACATGATCACGGCGATGATGATCAGCAGGATGAATGAATTGGGGACGCCGGGAAATACGAGTTTTCCGGATTCGTCCATGACTTCATACAGGCGGCCGCTGGCCAGATGCTTGAGCGTCTCAAAGCCTTCGCAGCTGCCGAAGCCTTTGGTCATATTGCCCGCGACATATTGCGCCAATCCGCGATAGAGCAGCAGGCCGCACAGCGTGACAATAAAGGCCTGCATTTTGACCACCGTGACGAGGAAACCGTGAATCGCGCCCAGCGTCATCGGAAAAAGCACGATCAGAATCGTCGCCACCGGCCACGGAACGTTCCACTCGCGCAGGGCCATGGCCAGCAGCACGCCGGCCAGCGCGAAGGTGGAGCCGACGGACAGATCGATGCCGCCGGTGATGATGACCAGCCCGACGCCGATACTGAAGATGCCGAACATGCCGACCAGGTTGGCGATATTCGAGAGATTGATCCCGGAGATGAATCGCGGATTCATGATCGACACGAGCGTGCATAGCACGACCAATAAAATGAAAATACCAAGTTCCTTCCGCATTTAAGCCGCTTCCCCCTTGTCTTGTTTGAATGGCGGCAGCGCGCCTTCGACCTGATTGCCTACCGCCAGCTGCATGATGTTTTCCTCCGAGCAATGCTCGCGGGTGAGCACGCCCGTGATGCGGCCCTCGCACATCACGGCGACGCGGTCGCTGACGTGCAGAATTTCTTCCATGTCGCTGCTGATCATGATCACCACGACTCCGGCTTTGGCCAGGTCGCGCATGATACGGTAAATCTCCGCCTTCGCGCCCACGTCGATGCCGCGGGTCGGTTCGTCGAAAATAATCACATGAGGTTCCAGCGAAAGCCATTTGCCCAGCACGACCTTCTGCTGATTTCCGCCGCTGAGGTTCACGACTTCGGTTTCGACGCTGGGCGTTTTGATGTCCAGCGATTCCCGCTGCTCTTCGGATGTTTTCGTTTCCAGGCGCCGGGAGATCAGGCATCCCATTTTAGCGTAGCGCCCTTGCGCGGGCAGCGGGATATTCTCCCTGATCGCCATCCGCGTGATCAGGCCGCTGCCGCGCCGGTCCTCCGGCACCAGGTAAATGCCGTGGCGGATCGCGTCGCGCACAGAGCGAATCTTGAGTTGTTCCTCGCCCATATAGATCTGGGCGGCGGGTTGCCGGTCGATGCCGAAGATCGCTTCCATCACTTCCGACCGTCCGGCGCCCACCAGCCCGGCGAATCCGAAAATTTCGCCGCGCGAGGCGTCGAACGAAACTTGATACTGTGGATAGGATCGCGACCGGATGCCGCGCACCCGCAGGTGCGCCTGGGTCACTTCGGCGTGCGATTCCACATAGAAACTTTTAATATCGCGCCCCACCATCATGCGCACCATCGCGTCGTGGCTGATTTCATCTTTTGTCAGTTCGCCCGCGTTTTTGCCGTCGCGTAAACCAACAACGCGGTCCGCGATGTCGTTCAGCTCCGCGAGACGATGCGAGATATAAATCACGCTGACGCCTTGATGCTTCAGTTCCAGCACGACCTTCAGCAGCTGCTCGGTCTCATGCAGCGTCAGGCTGGAGGTCGGTTCGTCCATGATGATCAGCCGCGCATCGAGCGAGAGCGCCTTGGCGATCTCCACCATCTGGCGCTGCGCGATCGGCAGGTCTTTGAGCAAGGTTTTGCTGGAGATATCCAGCCCCAGGCGCTTCAGATAAGGCCGTGTGTTTTCATGGATTCGTTTCCGGTCAATCAATAGCAATGGGCCGCCACGCCTGGGTTCGCGCCCGAGAAACACATTGCCAGCCACGTCGATGTTGTCGAGCACATTGAGTTCCTGGTGGATAAACGCGACTCCCAATTTCATCGAAGCTGTCACGTCGGGCACATGAACCACGCGCCCGTCCATCCGGATCTCGCCGCCATCGGGTTGGTAAATTCCTCCCAGGATGTTCATCAAGGTGGATTTTCCGGCGCCGTTTTCGCCGATCAATCCCAGCACTTCCTGGGCGCCGATGCTAAAATCGACGCGATCCAATGCGATCACGCCGGGAAATCGCTTGCAGATGCCTTGCATTTCCAGCAGCGGGGCTGGAGCAGCCCCGCCGCCGGAATTTGTTTCAACTTCATTTCGAACTTGTTGATCCGACATTATTTGCCCAGCATTTCTTTCAGTTGCGCGCTGAATTCCGCGACGTTGTCTTTCATGATGTTTTTCGTGGGGATGATCACGATTTTGCCTTCCGGAATCGCGTCCGCGTCGCCGCGCAGATGATTCGCCATGCGCGTGATCGCCTGATAGCCGAATTCAAACGGCTGCTGCACCACGGTGCCGTAAATCGTGCCTTCCTCGACGCCCATCAGCACTTCCTCTTCCTCGTCGAAGCAGACGATCTGGACCTTGCCGGCCAATCCTTTTTCCTTCACGGCGTTGTAAATCGCCGGGCCGTTGTAACTCCACAGGCCGACCAGGCACGCCAGGTCGTCATATTTCACCAGTGCGTCTTCGACGTTTTTCTTCGCGCGAACCGTGTCTGTGTCGTCCGTGCGCACGTCGATGATCTCAACGTTCGAGCCTTCGATCGCTTCCTTGATGCCCTGAAAGCGCTCCTTGGCGTTTTGCGCGTCGATCTTGCCTACGAAGACCATGATTTTGCCGCCTTCCGGCAGGCACTCTTTGATCAGTTTGCCGGCTTCGCGGCCCGCCGCGACGTTGTCCGTGCCCACGTAGCAGGCGCGGTTGCTTTTGGGTGCGTCGCTGTCATGGCAGATCAGCAGCGTCTGGCTGGCGATCATGTTCAGCATATCGGTCTGATTTTCCGGATCAATCGGGCTCACCGCGATGCCGTCGATCCCCATCGCCAACAGGTCGTCGAGATATTGTTTTTGCTGTGTGGCGCTGCCTTCCGACGGAATGCGGAATTCCAGCTTCACGTTTTCCAGTTCGGCTTCCGCCTTTTCGCAGCCCCGTTGCGCGATCGTCCAGAAGTTCGCCGCGTTGTTTGTCACGAAAGCCAGCGTCAGTTTCTTGGCCGGTTCTTTCGCCGCTTCTTCCTGCCCCATCGCCTGCCGCCCATTTGAAAACACCATTGCCGCCAGAATGCAAACCATTGTCAGGTGGATCATGCGTTGCTTCATCGTTTCACTCCTCGCTTTCTCAAGAAAGATTAAAGGGTGGAAAATTTATATACGATCGTGTTGCGATACGTATCGCCAGGATTCAGCACGGTCGAGGGAAACTCCGGCTTGTTCGGAGAATCGGGATAGTGCTGAGGCTCCAGACAGAACGCCGAGCGGCGCTGATAAACCACTCCGCCTTTGCCGGTGAGCGTGCCGTCCAGGAAATTCCCGGAGTAGAGCTGCATCCCCGGTTCAGTGGTGTAGACTTCCATCACGCGGCCGGTCTCCGGCTCGGTCACTCTCGCGGCGAAGGATAATTCGCCCGGCGCGTCTTTCTTGAGCACGAACGTATGGTCGTAGCCCGCGCCGAACTTGAGCTGCTCGTTGTCGGCTTCGATGCGTTCGCCAATGGTGTGGGACGTGGTGAAATCGAACGGCGTCCCCGCCACAGGCATCAATTCGCCCGTCGGAATCAGCGTTCCATCGACCGGAACGATGTTGTCGCTGTTGATCATGATGGAATGTCCCAGCATGTCCGTTTTGCCGGCGTCTTTCAGATTGAAGTATGAGTGGTGTGTGAGGTTGCAGATGGTTTTCTGATCGGTGGTGGCGGTGTAGTCGACTTTAAGGCTGTTGTCATTGGTCAACGTGTAAACCGCGGTCACGCTCAGCGTGCCTGGATAGCCCTCTTCGCCGTCGGGGCTGACGTATTTCAGTTCCAGCGCCGGGCCTTCCTCGGTTTCCATCGGCTTGGCGTCCCAGACTTTTTTATCAAAGCCTTTGTCGCCGCCGTGCAGATGATTCTCATCGTTGTTTTGCGCCAACGTATATTCCTTGCCGTCCAGCGTGAATTTACCCTTGCCGATCCGGTTGCCGAAACGTCCGATCAGGCAGCCGAAATACGGGCTGTGGTTCACGTAATCCTCGACGCTTTCGAAGCCCAGCACAACGTCGCCCATTTCGCCGTTCTTATCCGGCACTTTCAATGAGACGACCGTTCCGCCGTAATTCGTGATCCGTGCTTCCGCGCCTTGCGAGTTCGTCAATGTGTAAATATCCACGTCTTGTTCTCCTACCGTGCCGTATTTTTCGCAACGAATGCTTGATTCCGAATCCTCAGCGGCCCATCCCGAAACCGCCAACGTTATTACCGCGTACAAAACCAGCCACATGATAGACCTGATTGGACGCATACGACTGCCTCCTTTGTGATGTTTTTGATTCCAGTTATTATATTTTCTGAACGGAATCGCGTTCAAATAGTCTGGGTTTGATGATTTGGGACCAGCCGCTGGTGCGTCTGCCCGATCCAATCGTTTGCAACATCTGTTCGCCGACCAGGCGTCCGACGTTGCGGATTCCATAACCGACCGTGGTCAGCGCCGGCCCCAGCACCGACGCCAAATCAATATCGTCGAATCCGACGATGCTCACATCCTGCGGGATGTGAAGGCGCAATTGCTGCGCCGCTTTATAAACGCCGATCGCCACCAGGTCGCTGAAACAGAAAATCGCCGTCGGCCGTTTTTCCTGTCGGCGCAGCACGTCGAATCCGGAATGAAAACCATCCAGCGACGACGATCCGCATTCCACCCTCATCCAATCCTGGCACTGAATGCCGTGTTCGCTTAACGCCTGCAGAAACCCCGCAAAACGGTCGGCCGAGGCTTTCAGATTAGACGGACCCGCGAAATAACAAATGTCTTGATGCCCCTTTTCAATCAAATGCGTAGTCGCAATATAGCCTCCCTGCACATTTTGAAAATCAATGCAATCGAACTGGTGATCCTGAATTCGCTCCACGGTGATCATCGGCCGCTCCATGCGGCCGAAAATCTCGAGATGGCGCTGATCCGCGGAGCGCGTCAACGAACACAGGATCAAGCCGTCCACACGATACGCCGCCAGCGTCCTGACCGCCTGAATTTCCCGCTGCAGATCCTCATGTGTGCTGATCGTCAGCAGCGTAAAGCCATCCGGCGCCACGGCGTTCTCGATCCCCTCGACCATATGCGTGAAATACGGATTGCCGATGTCGCGCACCACAACCCCGATCAACTTGCTCGGTTTGCCCCGCAGCGAAACGGCAATCTGGTCTTGCACGTAGTGATGCTCCTGGGCGACTTCCAGGATGCGAGCGCGAGCCTTTTCCGACACTCCAGGTTTGTTGCGCAAGGCCGCCGATACGGTGACGCGGGAGTAGCCGCTCAACCGGGCAATGTCATTCATGGTGATCATAATGGCGCCTTTGGCCTGAAGTCAAAAAAATCGTTGTGGCAATAATAGTTAAGATAAGCGTTTTGGCAAATGTGATGCAGCCATCAGATTTGGACTCATAGAGAATCCTGTAAACGTTGTCAATCAAATTTGTACACGTGTAAAAAAAAGATTGGGTGAAAATTTGCGACAACAGGAAAACACTAATCGATAAACGCCACTCATGATGTCATTTTTCCTTATGCAAAAAAAAGTAAAAATTTGTATAAAGTACTGATATTCAGAAACTTATTTTGGAGTATGGCGCATCGGATTGAGTCGGCCGCCTTGAAAAAGGAATATGCTGACTCTCGAAGCATAGTGAACATCCTATTATTTTGATGCGGCAAGGCTTCTTTATTAGATTTCATTGAACGTTTTTGAGTTTCTTTTGTATTTCACGGATCGCTTTATGCATTTCGGGCAGTTTGCGCAATAAGGCGATTTGCCGCATTTCATCATTAAGCGGCTGGGCTGGATACCCGAACCAGGTTTCGCCAGCCGGCACGTTGTGCATGAGTCCGGATTGAGCGGCCAGGATGGCGCGATCGCCGATTTTGATATTATCCTTGCAGCCGACCTGACCCGCCAGGATGCAGCCGTCGCCCACCGTGGTCGAGCCGGCCAATCCCACCTGGGAGATGATCAGGCAATAACGTCCGATTTTGCAGTTATGCGCGATCTGCACCAGGTTGTCGATCTTGGTTCCCCGGCCGATGCGCGTTTCCGTGAACGAGGCGCGATCAATCGTTGTGTTTGCGCCGATCTCCACTTCGTCCTCGATGATTACGACGCCTACTTGTGGAATTTTGGCCGGCACGCCGCCAATCGCTTCGTATTTATAACCATCAGCGCCGATCACGGCCCCCGGATGCAGAATGCAATTCGCGCCGATTTCGCAGAAATCCATCACGATGCAATTGGGATGCAGGACCGTGTGATTGCCGATTTGGGCGCCTTTGCCGATATAGCATCCCGCGCCAATGCGGACATTGTCGCCCAGCGTTGCGCCGGACTCGATCACGGCGTTGTGGCCGGCGCTCAGATTGGCGCCGCGTTTCACGTCATCCGCAATCATGGCGCTTGGTGCGATGCCAGCGGAATCCGCCTGCGGACGATACAGGTGTTCCAGGATGGCTTTCACCGCCGCCCATACATCGTCGCAGCGCACCAGCGACATCGCCGACGTTTCAAGTTCCAGCGAGTGCGGGACCAGCGCCAGTCCGGCGCGAGTTTCGCTGAGTTGCGCCGCGTACTTCTCCGATGAAATGAATGTCGCATCCTCTGGACGGGCGTCCGCCAGCGAGGTTAGCCGTTCGATGTTCTGATCCTCTTTCGCGCCCTTGCATAGCGCTAATTCCCCCTTCGCCAGCTGAGCGGCTTCGCGATAGGTGAGTGTCGTTTCGGTGGGTATGGGCATCGTTTCATCTCGCTTTAGCTCCGGCGGCCGGAGGCCGGTGTTTGCAATGATTGAAAAATGAAATTGCATCGAGCCGTTTGTTGCCCTAGAACAGGCCGGCAGATGCGACAGCATGCTTAATTTTTGGATTTCCAGCGCAAATGTCAAGCAGACTTGGGTTTTAATGAAACGCAAAAACGAGAGGATTGCCGATGAGCGGCCGGTTGGGTCTTTTCGATAAATATGGCGGTGTCCTGCGGCAAAACATCGACGCCGCGCAGGAACAGGCCGCGTATGACCTTTCGCGCATCCTGCGCTTCGAGACCGTTAACGGCGCGGAACCGGCCGAGCGCGCGAAGTTCGAACAGCAGCGCGACGCTTGTTTCGCGTTCCTGGGCGAACTGTCTGCGAGACTCGGCTTTGCTTTCCGCATGCCCACCCCTCGCGTCGGCGTGATCGAATGCGGCGAGGGCGCTGAAACACTCGGCGTCCTGACGCACATCGACGTCGTTCCAGCGGGCAAAGGTTGGACGTATCCGCCGTTCAGCGGCGAGATCGCCGATGGTTGCATCTGGGGGCGAGGCGCGCAGGACGACAAAGGTCCGCTGATTCAATTTCTGTACGCCCTGGCTGCCGTGCGCGATGCGGGCGCGCCGGTCCAGCGCCGTGTGCGCATCATCATCGGCAGCGAGGAGGAAGGCGGCGTTTGGAGCGACATCGAGGAATATCTCGCTCTGGAGAGCGCCCCGGACATCAGCATTGTGCCCGATTCGCAGTTCCCGATCATCAACGGTGAAAAAGGCATCGTCACAACGCGGCTGGGCCTGCCGGGATTGAGTTTCTCCGTGTGCGAATCCAGCATTCGTTTCGTCTTGCTGGAAGCCGGAGTGGCGGCCAATGTCGTGCCTGACGAAGCCACGCTTGTCTTCGAAATCGAAATTGACGATACGCAGGAGGAATTCGAGCGGTTGATGGCTGAGTTCGATGAACGCACGGGCATGAAGCGCCCAGCGAATATTGAGCGCGACGCTGACGGCAAGGTGTGCTCGACCTTTGTGTTTAAGGGGCACAGCGCCCATGCCTCGTTGCCGCACGCTGGCCGCAACGCCGCCGCCATTGCGCTGGACTTCCTCGCCGGAATCACGCGGGCTGAGGGCGGAACGCCGCCGCTGATTTCGGCATTGCAGCAAGGCGCGAAGGATCTAAAAGGCGAGTGCTTCGGTATCCATCGCATTCACGAGCGACTGGGCGAGACGACATGCAGCCTGACTATGCTCAAGCTGACGCCCGAAGCAGGTTCCGCCGTCTTCAACGTCCGGCAACCCTTTAGCATCGAACCGGAAGAAATCCTCAACGGCATCGCATCCAAATTCGACGGCGCCACAGCGGAATTCATCGGCAAGCCGCTGCGCCCGATCTGGATCGATCCGGCGCTGCATCCCGATTTCATCGAAGCACTGCAAGCGGCGTATCGTTGCGTCACCGGACGCGAGCCGAAACTGATGTCTATTGGCGGCACTACCTACGCCAAGGCGCTGCCGAACGCGTTGAACTTCGGTCCATGCGATGAGGCCGATGGCGAGGAAGAACTCGCGCATCAGCCCAATGAGCGCATTACGCTTGAACATCTCCGGCGCAACCTGCTCATCTACGCCCATGCGTTAGCCGCGCTCATCGTCGACGAATAAGCAAAGATTAATGTGATTATGGCAACCTTGATAAATTCACCACAAAGACACGAAGACACAAAGGATTGATTTTCTATACCATGTAAATACAATTATTGAATCTCAGTGCGCTCCGTGTGCTCTGTGCGAGAATAGTTTTTATAGGTTCCCTAACTACGGAATGTTGAAGGATATTTCCATGACAGAAACACCATACATCATTAAAACCGCCGAATGGCTCAAGGCTTGCGTCGCGCCCGATCACTGGCCGGAGACCGGATTGCCCGAATTCGCCTTTTCCGGCCGCAGCAACGCCGGGAAATCGAGCCTGCTGAATTCGCTCGCTCAGCGCAACAAGCTGGCGCGTGTCAGCAAAACCCCCGGTTGCACGCAGAAGATCAATTTTTTTACGATCAATGATGAATGCTACTTCGTCGATCTTCCCGGCTACGGCTACGCCAAGGCCCCGCCCCAGGAAAAAGCGAACTGGGGCAAGATGATCGAAACATACTTGAAGCAAAGCCCGAATTTGATCGGTCTGCTGCAATTGCTCGACGTACGCCGCACGCCGAACGCCGACGATCTGCAGATGATCGAATGGGCCGTTGCTTTTGAGATTCCGCTGCTGCTGGTTTTGACGAAGGTGGATAAAGTAAGCAAAAACGAGCGTCAGAAAAACATCGCCGCCATCCGCAAGGCCGTTCGCCCCATTGTCGGCGAGGTTGATCCGCTTTTACATCTATTCAGCGCCCAGACGAACGAAGGCCGCGAGGAAATTCTCCAACAAATCGCCCTCGCGCTGACAGCGATTAAGCAGGGGCGCGATGGCGACTCGGATTAGTAATAAGTAGTTATCCTTTAATTGCGCCGGGGCTGGAATTCTTAATCGCCTGCTCGCATAAATCCGCAACGCCAGCCATCACGATCGGCGTCATTTCAAGATAGATGCGGTTTTCGTTCACAACACCAACGCATAACATGCCAAGGATATATACCGGCAATACCCAGATGATTCGTTTAATCATGGGGTGTGAGAGGCCGTTGTAATATAGCAGTAGAAAAAGCCCCAAAAAACCGAAGATGCTGAGAAATTCGCTCATGACCTGAAAGTCGCATAAATAGTGCAGATTGCGGAATAGGGTAAATACAAACGCGCCGCGCTCGGCATTGGCGCTGAAATGCAAGTATAAAAACGTTTTGATCGCAACCCACAGCGCAATTTGCACCGCGACATGGAGCGCAAGCTTCCGATGCGGAATATCCCGGAAATAGAGGCAAATGCAGTATAAACTTAGAAAACAAGTCGTCTCTTTGTTGAATGTGCCGGGAATAAATACGATGTAGAATAACAACCACTTTTTGCGGTGCAGCGCCAGGCATCCCGCGAGCATGACCGTCAACGACGTCATGTCATATGGGAATAGCATCGGCAATTCTTGCGGTATCACCAGATTATACGCCAATAGCGAATAGCCGATGAGCGACATGAGCATGCAAAATAAAAGCGATTGATAAAACACCCTGAGGTAATGCACGAGTAAAAACATGCCGATGAATGTGATCGCCACGTCCCAGCGGAACCAGAGATTTTTACCGGTTTCGCCCGTCAAGTTTTCCAGCCCCAGCAATATCGCAGGAACTAAGATCCGGTACTGAAAAGGCGTGGGGCCTTCGCCTTTTTGGAGCGGCTCCAAGTGCTCGAAGCTTTCGGGCAAATTCAAGTTGAAGCGAATTTCCGTAAAGAAGATCGATGCGATCAAGGCAAGCAGCAGAAACGGATACCACATGCGGCGAACATGATGCGGCGTTTGCGAAGGATGCGTGGGATTCATTCCATATCGCCTTGATGGTTTTATTAACCTCCTGAATAATCCATGTTACAAACTGAATATTGTCTGTTTATAATTACTGACTATGCGGAGTATTTATGCGCTTTTTCGTTTTTGAAGTTCAAGTATCGTGCGGAGCGCTTGGTTGACTGCTTCGGAATTGGGAAAATGTTCGGCCACATCGGCGTCGAGCACAACAATATTGCTGCCTTCGTGATAGCGCTTCGCGTATTTGCCGCGAACGCCTGCCGAAAAATCATACTCGTTCCGCATATCGTCTTGATTAAGTTGATCGCTCATAAATCGCCCTTTCTTTCCTTGTCGCCAACCGAGAACTGATCAATCGTACCGCATCGCCGCGATCCGTATGAATGACGATAATCGTTCGTGTCTTCGTCGAAAGACCAATTGTGACAAACCGATCCTCATCATCGGAATGATCGGGATCAGGAATCGTCAGTGAAAATGGATCCCCGAATACAGTTGTCGCTTCATCGAATGACACTCCATGTTTTCGGAGATTCGTTTCCGCTTTATTGTGGTCCCATTCGAACCGCATGCGCTAAACCTTCTCCGCGTGTCTTTTGCGTATATAGTAAAACATCTTTTCGATCATTGCAATCAATACATGCATAACACGCAAAATATCATTCGAAAGATACATTTATGCTTTTTTGTTCTTAAAAAACAAGTGCACCATGATGCCTTTCTGCACGTGCAGACGATTTTCCGCCTGGTCGAAGACGATGCTGCGCGGGCTGTCGATCACGTCGTCGGTGATCTCCTCGCCGCGGTGCGCTGGCAGGTCGTGCATGATTAACGCGTCCGCTTCGGCTTGAGCCATCAGCGCGGTGTTTACCTGGTACGGCATGAAGATCGTCTTGCGCTGTTCCGCTTCCGCTTCCTGGCCCATGCTGGCCCACACATCGGTGTAGATCATATTAGCGCCCTTGACCGCCGCTGCCGGATCGTCCGTGTACTCCACTGTCGCGCCGGATGCCTGCGCCAATTTTTGCGCTGCGGTGAATATGTGGGGCTTCAACTGAAACTGCGAAGGTCCGCAATGGCGAAAGTTCACGCCGAGCATCGGGCAAAGCTGCGCCAGCGACGCGCAGATGTTGTTGCCGTCGCCCATGAAGGTCAGCGTCAATCCCTTCAACGCGCCCATGTGTTCGCGCACGGTGAAAAGGTCGGCCAGCGCCTGGCAAGGATGATAATCGTCAGTCAGCGCGTTGATCACGGGGATGTTCGCATGCTGCGCGAGCTCCTCCACGATTCGCTGCTGATAAGTGCGGATCATGATCAGATCGAACCAGCGCTCCAGGTTCTTCGCCACGTCGTAGACGGACTCCCGGCGTCCGATGCCGACTGTGTTCCCTTCGAGCTGGATCGCATGGCCGCCCAGGTCGAACATACCCGCTTCGAATGTGCAGCGCGTGCGCAGCGAGGGCTTTTCGAAGTACATCGCCAGCAACTTGCCGCGCAGCAGGTGATGCTCGCGCTCGTTTTTCACGTCGTCTTTGGTCTCGGCGGAGATGCGATAGATCTCCTCGACGTCTTCAAGGCTCAAGTCGGTCATGCGAGTTAAGTTGTACTTGCCCATGCCCAGTTCCTTCCTTCCGGTGTAATCGCCAACTTACAGAAAATGACTATCCATATCACGCCTTTACGGCGTCGTCCTTTACGTCATTCAAACACTCATGCAATATTTCCACTGCGCGGTCGCATTCCTCGCGCGTGATGATGAACGGCGGCAGCAACCGGATCACTCGCTCCGCTGTATCATTGACCAGCAGCCCGTGTTCCAGCGCTTTGCGCACGACCGGCGCGGCCTCGCGATCCAGCACGATGCCGAGCATCAGACCGAGTCCGCGCACTTCCTTCACGCATTGCATCGGCTTCAGCGTCTCGCGCAACTTGCCGGTCAAATACTCGCCCAGTTCCGCTGCGCGCTCCCAGAGCCGCTTGTCGAAGAGCTCGCCAAGATACGCCAGAGCCGCGCTCGCGGAGAGGGGATTGCCGCCGAACGTCGCGCCATGCTGGCCGGGCTGGAACGTCGCGGACCAATCGCCGCGCGCCAGGATCGCTCCCATCGGCAGACCGCCCGCCAGCCCCTTGGCCAGCGTCACGATGTCCGGCTCCACGCCGAAATGCTCGTATGCGAACGGCCAGCCGATGCGTCCCAGTCCGCACTGAACTTCATCGAAAATCAGCGCCATGCCGCGTGCATCGCACAGCTCGCGCAACGCCTGCAGGAATTCGCGCGTGGCCGGAATCACGCCGCCCTCGCCGATCACCGGCTCCACAACTACTGCGCAGATCGAGTCGTCCGCCAATTCCGCCGCATGCGCCGCATCGTTGAATCGAGCAAAGCGCGCCTCGGCCGGTAGCGGTTCGAAACCCTCGCGTACCTTTCGCGGCGAGGTGACCGACATCGCGCCGAACGTGCGGCCGTGAAACGAGCCTTCCATCGCCAGGAACCCTGTACGCTTTCGTTCGCCGCGATTCCAGGCATGCAGCCGGGCGAGTTTCAACGCGCCATCCATCGCCTCGGCGCCGGAATTGCAGAAGAACACCTTGTCGAAAATCGACCGGCGGCACAGTTCCTCGGCCAGGCGTAACTGCAGCTCGATGCCGTAAAGATTGCAGGCGTGGATCAGCGTCGCTGCCTGCCGCTGCACCGCCTCCACAATCGCCGGATGGCAGTGGCCCAGGTTGTTGACGCCCAGCCCGCTCAGAAAATCGAGATACTCCCGGCCATCTTGATCGTACAAACGCGTTCCTGCGCCGCGCACCATGATCCGGCTATACGCCCGGTACGTGCGCATCAAGCAGGATGTATCCGTTGTTCTTTCCGCTGCGTTCATTCAAAAACGATCCTTGTGAAGTGCCGGAAAAAACTACCACGAAGCCAGTAAGCGCGTCTGAAATCAAGGAAAATCGGCGCCTGTGCCGCCTTGAAAATCCAGTGAAAGTAAATTGAAGATTGCATTCGCGGGAACTCGTCCCTATCGTCACAACAGCTGAAAAGGAGCATGAAACATATGCCTGTGCGGACGATTTATTGGGAAGATGACTGTTGTAAAATTGTGGATCAGACGCTTTTGCCTACGGAGTTCAAAACCATCGAACTCCGGTCGGCCGAGGAGGCGTGGGAAGCGATCAAGGCCTTGCGTGTGAGGGGAGCGCCGGCCATCGGGATCGCTGCGGCGTTCGGTGTGTATCTTGGCGTGCGTGATGCGGACGGCGACGCGGCCGGACTCATCGCCAAGGTGAAGACCGTCGCGGATTATTTGGCGTCATCGCGCCCCACGGCCGTGAATTTATTCTGGGCGCTGGACCGGGTCGTCGCCAAGGCCGCATCGATGCAGGACGCCGAGTCGCATGCATTCAAGGCGGCCTTGCTGGAACTGGCCCAGACGATGATCGACGAGGACAACGCAGTCTGCCGGGCGATCGGCGAGTACGGCACGGCACTGCTGAATGACGGCGACACGATCCTCACGCATTGCAACGCCGGCGGACTAGCCACGGCGTCGTATGGCACGGCGCTCGCGCCCGTGCTCGTGGCCATGGAGCAGGGCAAAACGATCTCCGTGATCGCCGACGAGACGCGGCCGCTGCTGCAGGGCGCGCGCTTGACGGCGTGGGAATGCCGGGAGAACGGCGTGCCGGTCACGTTGATTTGCGACGTGGCCAGCGGCACGGTGATGCAGCAGGGGAGAGTGCAGGCCGTGATCGTCGGCACGGATCGCACTACGGCCAACGGCGACGTGTGCAACAAAATCGGCACGTACAACGTGGCTGTGCTCGCCGCGCGGCACGGCATTCCATTTTACGTGGCGGCGCCGCTTTCCTCCATCGACATGTCGCTCGCTTCGGGCGATGAGATTCCAATCGAAGAGCGCGACGCGGACGAGGTGCGCAACGGCTTCGGCAAGCAGACCGCGCCGGACGGTGTCAAGATTTTCAATCCCGCGTTCGACGTGACTCCGGCGGAACTCGTAACGGCGCTGATCACCGAAAAGGGCGTTGTCCGTCCGCCGTACAAGGAAAATCTGAAGCGGCTTTTTTCAGCATAGGATGAGCGGAAAACATTGGAATATCATTGAGTCAGGAGATTCTGATGTCCCAAAAAACATTTCTGAAATTAATATTGGTTGTTATTGGCCTGATCGTATGTGCGGGTCTGGGAGAGATTATATGGAAAATCCATCTCAAGCTGCGCGAGCAACGGATCGCACGTCAGGCGATTGAGAAACTTGAAGGCGCCTTGCCGATGCATGAAGACGTGCGACAGGCGCTGCGTAATATGCGCGAAAAAAGATCTCCTGACGGCTACGATGAAGTTCTGGAGAGCTGGCTGCAATCAATCAATTACAGTGACAAGCACCTGAAGAAAAGCGACATCATCTGTCTGCTGGGAGAGCCATTCTCCATGACGGGCGATGCAGATGGGGATTATATGACTTATGGCTATGGCGTCAACTCAGACAAAGTTGACGGGGAATATCGAAACATGACGCGAGTGGACATCACCTTCCGCTTGAACAGGGAAACGGGAGAAGTGTCGTCATGTGACGTGGATTACGAGCGCACTGTCAGGAAAGTCACCACTGTGTTTTAAGACGCATGTCGCGGTGGTAGTTAATGCATGTTTGTATCAATGAAGAATGAAAGGAAAACGAATCATGCTACGCGGATTCTCATATTGGATCGCATTGCTGGCTTTGCTCTGCACTATGCCGGCCAAAGCTACGACAGACACCTTAGTGATTCTGCATACGAACGACGTGCATGCGCACCTATTGCCTGACGATCAGGGACGCGGCGGCTGGGACAACATCGCGGCCTACGTCCATCGCCTGCGCGGCGAACGTCCGGACGTGCTCGTGCTCGACGCCGGCGACATGACCCAGGGCACGCCGGTCAGCTCGATCTATAACGGCGCCCCGATCTTTCATGTGATGAATGCCATCGGCTACGACTGCGCCGTGCTGGGCAATCATGAATTCGACAATGGCGTAAACTACATTCAGACGTTCAAGGATATCGCCAATTTTCCAATTCTTTCCGCCACGGCGGTCTATGAGGGGCAACTGATCGCCGACGCGCCCACAGCCCTGCTCGACATGGATGGCGTGCGCGTGGGCATCATCGGCCTGACCACCAGCCACGCCGTGGATCAGCCCGGTCTGATCATCCGCGATCCCGCCGAGACATTGCTCGAATACGCGGAGCAGCTGCGGCCGCAATGCGACCTGCTGATCGCCCTGACGCACCTGGGCGTGCAGGAAGACCGGCGCCTCGCCGCGGCTGTGGAAGGCTGCGGCCTGAACGTGATCGTCGGCGGCCACTCACACACCGCGCTCGATGAACCGGTTCGCGTCGGCGACACCTGGATCGTGCAGTCTGGACAGCACGGCCGCAACCTTGGCCGCGTGGACATCGTGCTGGACAAAGAATCGCAGAAGATCGTCTCCATCGACGCAAAGTTGATCCCCGTGCCGGTTGAAGGCATGGCGCCTCTAGCCTCGGTCAAGGCAGTGATCGACGAATGGGAAGGCAAAGTCTCCGGCGAGATGGACGTTGTCATCGGACAAAATCCGCAACTCCAAACCAAGGCGGAGTTCAAGCAAAACGTCGAGCGCGTCTGGCAGCAAAAGTATGGCGTCGATTTCGCCTTTCACAACCCCGGAGGCACGCGCGAGAACCTGCCCGCCGGCGACATCACCATCCGTAAAATCTGGCAAATCCTGCCTTTCGACAACACACTCTATCGCATGGAACTGACGCAGGAGCAGGTCAAGGTTCTGCTCCCCGACGCGGCATTTGAAGAGACCAAGCCGCTCTATACGCTGATCACGAATAGTTACGTCGGCGACAGGTTTATTGAAGAGCATAACATTCCTGCAGAGCGCTGGAAAGAGCTCCCCGAAAATTTCCGCGACCCCGTCCTGGAATACATCCAGCGCGAAGGCCGCTTCAACCCCCAGTCCATCGAGGCTGTGCCCATGCCGTGAATATTGCATTTTCTTCCGCCTTCTTGACACACAAGGCAGTATGTGCTTATTTCGATGAAGAGTTGATAATATATGGCGGATTAACATGACACGAGACAGATTGATCCAAAGAGTTGAAGAACTGATCGAACAGGGCAAAAAGGTTACAGAAGCATGGTTTACTCATAAGATAGAAGGACGTCCTGGAGGTAGAATCTATACAGCCAAATTTGTTGAAGCCGGAAAACTTATGGGGTTTAAGACTGCTGCTCTTTCGTTTATAGAACGGGTATATGGCAGCACTCATCCTCATTTTAATGAATTTCAAAAAGGAGTTAAAAGCCATCGACTTGAACATGCTGAGATTGGAATTGCTATCTTGGAATCGATTCGTGATGAAATTCAAGGCGATTGGCTTTTTACGATAAAAGGTCTTATAACCGCCGAGGTCTTCGCGGATTTTATAGAGATGGCGAATTATTTGCTCGAATCGAAATATAAAGATCCTGCGGCGGTTGTGGCGGGCAGTGTGCTCGAAGAACATTTGCGTCAATTATGTCAAGCACACGGAATCGATGTGGAACTTGGAGGCAAACCCAAAAAAGCCGATCGCTTAAATTCTGATCTTGCTAAAGCGAATATATATTTAAGCAGTGATCAAAAATTTATAACGGCATGGCTTGGACTTCGCAACAATGCCGCGCACGGGAAATATGATAAATACAACGAGGCGCAGGTCAAGAGCCTGATTGATGGAGTCACCGAATTTATGTCCCGGATTCCTGTATAATACTGGGGTATGGATAGGATAGCGACCCGTTAAAATGCGTAGCGCCAGCGTCTCGCTGGCATATTGAAGCCGCTGGAACGACGGCGCTACGATATGGGATACATGATGCAACCACAATCCCAAAATCCTGATCCCGAAGCTATCAATATCCGTTCGCGAGGTTATCTACCGCACTGGACAGCGCAAGACGGAACGTACTTCGTGACATTCCGACTTTTTGATTCGTTGCCTCGGAGCGTTTTGGACGACTATAAATTTGAACGTGAAAACATTATCATAACAGCCAAGCAAATTAAGCGTAAGCTGACTGATGCGGAGAAGCAAAGGGTTAAAGAATTATACGAAGAGAAGATTGAGCGCTCATTGGATGCTAGGGCGGGAGCGTGTTATTTGCACAATCCCAAAATCGCCGGTTTAATAGCGGATGCGTTGCGTCATTTTCACGGGACGCGCTATCAACTGTTCGCATGGTGCGTAATGCCTAATCATGTGCATGTTCTTGTTCAACCTGCGGCAGGCCATGAATTGGAGGATATTTTGCATACATGGAAATCGTACACTGCTCATGAAGCCAACAAGATATTGAAGCGGACGGGGGCTTTTTGGCAAAGGGAATACTATGATCATTTGATTCGAAATGAAGAGGATTTTGTCAATCACATCGATTATGTGTTGAAAAATCCTTCCGTGGCAAGACTGAAGGATTGGAAATGGATTTGGAGTGCTTTCAGTGATTGCAAAGACGATTTTCAATTGCAGCGCCGTCAAATATCGTAATGCAGATTATCGTAGCGCCGCCGTCTCGGCGGCTTGCTTGAATATGCCAGCGGGACGCTGGCGCTACACATTATCAACGGATTATTAATATAATGTGTGACCCGCAGGGCGGAGTTTGTTCCGCCCTGCGGGGCTTTTGGTTGGATACTATAGGGCGTCAGCGCCGGTTTCGCCGGTGCGGATGCGCATGGCTTGCTCCACGTCGATGACGAAAATTTTGCCGTCGCCGATGCTGTCGGTGTGCGCCGCTTGACGGATGGCTTCCATGGCGGTTTCCGCCTGATCATCCGTGACGACGATTTCGACTGCGAGCTTGGGAATGAAATCCACCTGGTATTCGCTGCCGCGATAGATTTCCTTGTGCCCTTTCTGGCGGCCGAAGCCTTTCACTTCGTAGATCGTCATGCGCGCCAGATCCTTGCTGGACAGGGCCTCTTTCACATCGTTCAGTTTGTAGGGTTTGATGATCGCCTTGATCAGTTTCATCAGCGTTCAATCCTTTCGTGGGTTTATCATTTTTCTAGTTCCATTGAATCGTCTTGGCTCATGACGCGTCAACGTTAATCATGCCGTAGCCATGTTCGCCGTGAAGCGTGTAGTCCAATCCCGCCAGCTCGCCTTCCTCATCAATGCGAAAGCCGATGGTTTTTTCAACGATGAAATAGATGATCGTCGTGCCGATGGCCGCGAGGGCGATAGTCGATCCCAGGCCCTGCAGTTGCACGAAGAACTGGTTGATCGCCGACCAGCTGCCCGCGTCGGTGTTGGCGGCGGCGCTTGCCATCCAGCTCTTGCGAATGAAGAAGGACAGCAAGATCACGCCCAGCCCGCTACCCACGCCGTGAATGCCGAAGCAGTCCAGGCTGTCGTCATAACCGAATTTATCTTTGAGTTTGAGCGCGTAGAAACAGACGCAGGCCGAGCATGCTCCCAGCAGAAGCGCGCCGCTGGGCAAGACGACGCCCGCCGCGGGAGTGATGACGACAAGACCCGCCAGCACGCCAGAGGCGAAGCCCAGCGATGTCGCCTTGCGGAAAAACACAGCTTCGATCACGATCCAGGTCAGTGCGCCGCTTGCCGCGGAAATCTGCGTCATGGTCAACGCTCGCGCGGTGTCCAGGTTGCTATGCACGGTCGATCCGGCATTAAAGCCGAACCAGCCCACCCACAGCAGACCGGCGCCCATCAGGGTCATCACCAGGTTGTTCGGGTGGATGGCGGTTTTCGGATATCCCCGTCGCGCGCCCAGCAGCAGTGCGATCACCAAAGCGCTCGTGCCAGCCGAGACATGGATCACCGTGCCGCCGGCGAGGTCGATCACGCCATTGGCGCCCGCGTTGAACAGCCAGCCGTCGCTCGCCCAGATCCAATGGCACAACGGGCAATAAATCAGCAGAAACCATAACGCGATGAACAGACAATACCCGCGAAAATACACCCGCTCAGCCAGGGCGCCGCTGATCAGCGCCGGGGTGATGATCGCAAACTTGCCCTGAAACATCGCCAGCACGTATTCCGGCACTCCGTTGGTGATCGACTCATCGATTCCTCGCAGCATGAAATAATCGCTGTTCCATCCGATGAAGCCGCCGAGGACATTGCTGCCGAAGCATAACGCATAACCGCAAACCATCCATAGGACGCCGATCAGCGCCATGGCCACAAAGGAATGCATCATGGTTCCCAGCACATTTTTCGTTCGCACCAATCCGCCGTAAAACATAGCCAGGCCGGGCACCATGAGCAGCACGAGCGCCGTCGATGTGAGCATCCAGGCCGTATCGCCGGTGTCAGTCGTCTGGCTTGCGCCTTCCGCGCACCAGGCGGCTGATGCCATCAGCGTCATACCCGCGACGACGGCCTTTTGTTTGTACTTGTACAGCATTGCTTCCGCCTCCAATCCTTGCCAAAAAATGAAATTGTAAATAACTATATATCGGTGATGTGGCGATATTCATCGTATAGTATTTCAAGGCGTGAATATGCACGCCGTAGCGACAGATAAATACATATCTGCCGGGCATGTCATTAATCGCAAATTGAATAGTTATTTATTGTTGGAGATCCATGAGTCACATACAAAACACAAACGCCGTAAAATACAGTTACGGCATTTGAACAATAAACAGCTCATGGGTCTTTCGGTGATAGGCGAATAACATTTAACAGAATGAAAATGGATTGCAAGAAAATTAACGCTTTGGCATAAGCGCCGCTTCAGCGCTGTATTAGCGCGGATGATCGTTCGCTGCAGGCAAGTATCATCATCAGTTGATACACCAAAGTTTAAGCGGTTACAAAAATGTGATATAATTTATTGTTGGAATATAATTCATGCGGCATGCATCATTTTGTCATGGACGCCGAGAGGCCAGAACTGTCAAACTCATCAGTTGATTGGCTGATCACACCAGCAAACGTTGAAACTGAAGGATGAACCATGGATGGCGTGGAAATCAGCACAGGTTTGCCCGGATTGGATCGGGTGCTGCGAAGGATTCTGGCTGGCGACAACATCGTATGGCATACGAACAGCATCGAAGATTATAAGTTGTTTGTGCAGCCCTATGCCGATTGGGTGCGGGATCAGGGATCGGAGATTATTTATTTCCGTTTCGCCCAGCATGAGCCGCTGCTGGAAGCCGGACCGGGCGTGGAAGTCATTCCGCTCAGTTCGAAGGAAGGTCTGGAGCATTTCCTGATCACCATGCACCGGCATATCGAGATGGGCGGACGCGGCGCTTATTACGTGTTCGATTGCCTGACGGACCTGGCCATCGATTGGTACAGCGACACGATGCTCGGTAATTTCTTTCAGCTGACGTGTCCGTATCTTTACGACATCGAAGCAGTGGCATATTTTTGCCTGCTGCGCAACCAGCATTCATTCTACGCCACAACTCCGATCACCGATACGGCGCAAGTGGTGATCGATGTGCATAATCATCGGGATAAGATCTACATCCATCCGTTGAAAGTGCAACAGCGCCATTCGCCGACGATGTACATGTTGCATGTCTGGGATGGCGATGAGTTCGCGCCGGCCACGGAGAGCGTGATCATCTCCGAAATCATGGCGTCGGTCGGCCGGCCGGAACTGGCTTCGGCCAGCACGACGCGCGATGTTTGGCAGCGCAGTTTCACGCGGCTGCAACAGCTGTGGGAAGACAAAAAACGCGGCCTGGCAAGCAAAGATGAGATCGAACAATGCAAGGAGCGCGTCCTGCGCATGGCCGTTTCGCGCGATGATCGCCTGCTGCAATTAGCGCGGAAATATTTCACGGTGGAAGATCTGCTGGACATCAGCCATCGCACGATCGGCACCGGCATGCTGGGCGGCAAGGCGGTCGGTATGCTGCTTGCGCGCGCCATTCTGAAAAAGGAGGATCCGCGCTGGCAGGATCTGCTGGAAGTGCAGGACTCCTTCTACATCGCCTCGGACGTGTTCTACACCTTCCTGGTGCGCAACGGCTGCTGGTGGATCCGTCAGCAGCAATACGATCATGAAAAATACCTGGAAGGCGCCGAGCGCGGCCGGCATCGCATTCTGCAGGGCGAGTTTCCCGATTACATCGTCCAGCAGTTCTCCGACTTGCTGGATTACTACGGCCAGTCGCCGATCATCGTGCGTTCCTCGAGTTTGCTGGAGGACGCCTTCGGCAACGCCTTCGCCGGAAAATACATCAGTGTCTTTTGCCCCAATCAGGGTTCGCGTAAACAGCGCCTCGACGATTTCATCGCCGCGGTGCGCCAGGTATACGCCAGCACGATGAGCGAGCGCGCGCTGAGCTACCGCGCTCGCCGTAATGTGCTGCATCAGGATGAGCAGATGAGCCTGCTGGTCATGCGCGTGTCAGGCGCGCTGTACGGCAATTATTTCTTTCCGCAGATCGCCGGCGTCGGTTTCTCATTCAATCCGTACGTCTGGCACGAGGACATCGATCCGAATGCCGGGATGTTGCGTCTGGTCTATGGGCTGGGCACTCGCGCTGTTGATCGCACCGATGACGATTATACGCGTCTTGTGGCGCTTAATGCGCCAATGCGCAGGCCGGAGAGCAACATCGAGGAAATCACCCAGTTCGCCCAACACAAGGTGGACGTGCTCGACCTTGAAGTCAATCAGCTGCTTTCGTACCGCTTTGAAAACGTCGCGGCCAAACCGGGATTGAAACCGCCGTTGAGCATCTTCGCCTCCCGCGACGAGCAACTGCTTCGTGAGAGCCGTGATCGCGGCGGTGAAGTCTTCTCCTGGTTTTTAACGTTCGATAATCTGCTCTCCGAAACGGAATTCGTTCAGGACATGCGGCAGATGATGCGCTTGTTGCATGACGCCTATGATTATCCCGTGGATGTTGAATTCACGGCTAATTTCCTGGACGAAAAGTCGTATCGGATCAACCTGGTGCAATGCCGGCCGCTCCAGGTGATCGGCGTCGGCGAAGCGCCGGAAACGCCGGTCAATCTTTCGCGCGAGGAAACGATTCTCGAAGCGCATGGCGCCGTGATCGGACATAGCCGGCAAATCCCGATCCATCGTTTCATCTATGTCGTTCCGTCGATCTACAGCCGCATGCCGCAGACCGAGCGATACAGCGTGGCGCGGCTGATCGGCCGCATCACGCAAGCGCCGCTGGACGACAAAGACGGCAAGATTTTCCTGATCGGTCCCGGACGCTGGGGCACGACGACGCCTTCGCTTGGCGTCCCAGTTTCCTTCGCGGAGATCAATCGGGTCGCGGTGATTTGCGAGATCGTCGGCATGGACAAAGACATCGTGCCGGACGTGTCGCTGGGCACGCATTTCTTCAGCGAGCTGGTGGAATTGGATATTTTATACCTGGCGTACTTTCCGCAAAAAGAGCACAACTTTCTCAATGAGCAGTTCTTGCTGGAGACGCCGAACAAACTGGCGGAACTCCTCCCGGACGTGACGATCAAGATGGAGGATGCCATCCGCGTGATCGACACGGAGGATTTGCCTGGGGGCCGGCCGATCTTTCTCAACGCCGCCACGACCGAGCAGAAGGCGGTGTGTTTCGTTGAAACACAGCAGACCGGTTCCGAGTAATAAAGCGAACGCATGAATGAATTTGCGCGGAGTGAAAACATGAAGCGATTCGGATGGATTGCGCTGCTGATCGCGCTGGTTTTTAGCGGTTGCGCACGACAGCAGAACGCCTTGGTCGCGTATTGGATTTATGACGAGGCTATGGAACTGGATCCGACGATCGTCACCGAAACACGCAAGGTTTATACGGAGTACGAGGCGCAATTGCGCGAACAGCCGACCTCCGCCACGCTGGGGGAGCCGGTGATCCGCAATGAATTCGGCGCATTCTATGGGCAGCCGGAGGCCGTATGGGAGCCGGACGGCGTCTGGATGAAGTTGACCAGGACGGTCTATTATGAAGATCCGTCCGGTGTGATCTGGACCGCGCCGCGCGGGACGTATGTGAACGGTTCGTCCATCCCTCAGGGCTTCTGGTCGACGGTCGGCTCGCCTTATCGCGGACGGCACAGGTATGCGAGCGTGTTTCACGATGTGGCGTGTTTGCTGGGACCGCAGCCAGGACGGGACTGGAAGACGATCCATCGGATGTACTACAACGCCTGCCGTTGCGGGGGGATGCCGGAAAACGAGGCGAAACTGCTCTACACCTCGGTCTATCATTTCGGTCCGCCTCGATTCGGCGGGGACTTCGACGCGAAGCAAAAATTGAATCTCGCGCGCAATGCCGAGGAATATATCAGTGAGAAAGATCGCTCGCTTGAGCAGTTGGAGCAATTGCCGTATTGAGCGCAGCCGTCCCGGCCGCCTTGTCGCGCAGGATCATTACAAGTTGCTCATCAGCTGATACAGGTTCTCCCGATCTTGATCAAACCTGGCGAAGGTGAACGCCCTGACGATCTGCCCCTGTTTGTTCTGCAGCATCAACGTCGGAACTCGATACACGGTGAATTTATTATTGTCGCAACAATACGACACTCCTTTGCCTGGAGTGATCTCCTCGCGATAGCAGACGAAATTTTCCGCAAGCGTCTGGAAGGAAGCGGAAGCGATAATCCCTTCATCCACCTTTTTGCAGATCCCTATGTCATTTTGGTAGAAATAGAGGATTCGCGGTTTGTTTTGCGCCTGAGCCTTGGTCTGCGCCTCCTTGAAGTCAGGCATCCAGGAGACTAAACTTGGATTTTGCAATTGCGGTTGCTGCAACCCTATCGGCGTCGCGGATGTATAGGATGGATTCACTTTCCGTCCGGCCAGCATTTCAATCTCCGATTGCGTCAACGCGTAGCTGAAGATGTAAAAATCATCGATCCGGCCGTTGAACAGCGGATCATAAGGCCACTGGCTCTTGCCAAGATAGTTCAGATAGGGCTTGATGTCGAAGGGATCCAGCTCGATGGAGCCTGTGATCGCGAGGTTTCCATTGGTGTACATTTTGCCGACGTCATCTTTGATCGAAACGGCCACATGGGTCCATTGACCGGCGAGCAGCGGATCGGTTTCCAGGATGTTCTCGACATTTCCCTTTCTAATCACGAAACGCAGCGTATCGCCGCCTGAACGCGGCGTCAGGAGGAAGTACGCATCCGTTCCTGCGCCGAAATCGAAGATGCGCTGCCAGGGTCCGCCGCCATCCCAGTTAACCCACGCGGCGACGGTGATGTCATGCGAATCGATCAATACCGCGGGCAGCATCACATAATCATTGGATCCATCTAGAAAGATGGCCTGTCCAGCGTGGCCCATGATAAAGGATATATCGCCGGAGTTGATCCCGTTTTTCGAGTTGATGCTGTCCAACAGGTTGCCTTCGAAAGCATAGCACGCCACGATGGATTTCAATCCGCCGCTCTGAGACAACGCCGCGACTTCCGATGCCGACAGCGCGTAGTTGTATACTCTAAAGTCATCAATGCGGCCATTGAACAGCGGATCGCCCCATTGGCTTTTGCCGATATAATTGTGCACCGGATAAATTGTAGACGGATCCAGCGTGATCGGCTTGGAGTCGGCGATGGCGCCATTGACATACAGCGTGCCCGTGTCGCCTTCGAGTGTCACCGCGATATGCGTCCATTCGCCGACGGTCAATTCCGGCGCTTCGAGCCTTTCCTCTTCTTCATAACTGTCGGATGTAATCGCAAAACGCAGCGTTCGCGAAGCGGAACTCGGCGTGAGAAACAGGTATAGAGTCTTGTTGTTCCCGAAATCAAAGACACGTTGCCAAGTCCTCTCCCGGCCTTTGCCTCCGTCCCAGTTGATCCATGCCGCGATTGTGATGTCATCCGAATTGGCCACACTGGCCGGCAGTTGAATATAATCGTCCAAGCCGTCCAGTTCGATTGACTGTCCGATTCGTCCCACGGCATAAACCGGACTGCCAATCGCATTGCCGTTGGCCGATCCGGCGGCGTCGAACATGTTTTGATCGAATTGATAATGCACAACCAGCTTCATGCTGTTTGCGCCGCCGCTCATGTTTCCTTCGGCGTGGCTGGATGGACATGCTCCAACCATGATCACTGACGTCAGCATAATCAGCCATGCCTGACGTTCACGGACGGTGTTCCACATTGTTCTCTTGTCCTCTTATGGCAAATGTCTCTATGTCGAACAGTTTTGGAAAGCCACTCGCACACCTCGACTTCGATAATGTAATAATAGCCTCTTGGCAGAACCTTTCTCGTAATCAACCGGATCAGTGGAAACTGGAAGATGCAGACGCGAGGCATATTCATACGCATGCCCCTCTGCTATCATGATCGGCAGAGTGATGAAAAATTTGAATTTTTTTTACGGCTTGATCTCTATGGTTGGTTTTTTGAAGCGCAGGCGGCTAGGAATCCGTCAGGTCCGTTTTGATGGTTTTGACGATTCTGTTCCATTTTCGAGCGTCGAATCGCAACGCGAGGAACTGGTCGAATAAAGCGAGAAAAACCTGGCTGAAGCGTTCGAATTGATTCAAACGCAGCGAACAGGCTTCTTCGAAAAACATCGCGCCGGGCACAGGAATCTTGATGCCGCCCAGCGACCATTTGCGCGAATCGAGAGTCAAAGCCCAATCCGCGCCGTCGATTTTCATCAGCAGTTTCACTTTTTGCGGCGTCTTGTTTTCCTGCAATGCGGTGTGAAATTCGCTCGATTGCGCGGGCATTTCGCCCTTCATCTGCACACGGCTGGCGTTGCCCATTTCGCCTTCAAGCACCATCTGCTCGCCCAGGCGCACCTCCAGCTCCTCGCAGCCTTCCACGTTGAATTTGCCGTCGTTTTTCAAGCCATGATGCCAGAGCCACATCAGAAATTCCGGCCCCAAGTGTTCGTATTTTGTAATTGATTCCAGCGTGCCCATGATTTTCGTGTTTTCCAAACTTGGTTGATTCCGGCGAGTGCGTCTCATCGCCAGGGCGATCCTCATTCACCATGAACGGGAACGCAACCGGAATCGAAAAAATTTGCGCGTCTTATTCCAGAATTTCCCAATGCCTGGCTCGCGACAACTCCGCCGGCGCCGGATCTGGCGGATTCGTTTCCGCGCATTCCAGGATTTCCAGTTCCGCCAGGCAGGTGAATGTGTTCTGCGAACCCCATTCCGAGATGGCGCGCAGCATGACATACCGCCCCCGCGTGCAGTCGAAATCCACACATTGATAATCCTGTTCCTGCGGGAATTGGCCCGAGGCTACGACCGTGTCCAGAGTGTCCGGATCGGCGCCAATGTAAAACTCAAAATCCTTAATCATTCCATCCGTTTCGCCGTCGGTGCGCGGCAGATAGACAAAACCGTTGAGTCGACGCTCCCGTCCCAGGTCGATCACGATTTCATGCGGCAGCGGATCCGGCGACGGACTGGCGCTCGTGCTCCACCACGTCGTTTCATCGCCGTCGAACGCGCTTGTCGCATCTTCGCCGTCCGTTTTGCTTTCGCTGTCCACGCGCACCAGCGTCCAACCCGACTTTTCCAATGCGCGCGGGCGCCAGGCCTCGTATCCCTCTAAATCCGGAAAGGGAAAATCTTCCGAAACTGTCCGGGCCGCTCCAACGATCTGCTTGATCTGCTCGATCACATCGGGTTGTAACAGCGCGACATTGTTTATTTCCGCAGGATCCGTGCATAAGTCGTAGAGCTCGAATTCCGCCTCTGGATTGTTTAACACATCGGATCGCACAGCCTTCCAGTCGCCCATGCGCACCGCCTGCAATCCGCCATCGTGGGAATTCAACTCCCAATATAAATATGCATGCTCCGCCTGCGTATCCGCTTCCGTCAGCGCGGGCATGAGGCTGATCCCGTCGCTCTCTTCCTGCATCACGGCGCCGCAAGCCTCCGCGATGGTCGGCAGCAGATCCCACGCCGCGCAGATATGGCCGCACACTGTTCCTGCTTTCACGCAGCCGGGCCATTTGACGATCAGCGGCGCGCGGATGCCTCCCTCGTATAGTTCCTGTTTGCCTCCGCGCAAGCCGCCCGAGCTGTCGAAATAGCCGCGATCCACGCCGCCCTCGTTCGCCGGCCCGTTGTCGCTGGTGAAAATCACGATCGTGTCATCGCTCAAGGCCAAGTCGTCGATCTTCTGCAGGATTTCCCCGATGTCCGAATCCAGCCGCGTGATCATCGCCGCATAGGCCGCGCGCGGCTTTGACTGCGGGCTGAAATCGCCGCCGGAGTACACCTGCTCTGGCTCGAACGCCGAACTGACGGCGTCAAGCATGTAGTAGTTCAACGAGTCTTGCGGAACTTGCAGCGAAGCATGCGGCGCCGGCGCCGCGTAATAGAGCAACCACGGCTCGCTGGCATGCGCATCGATGAAATCGATGGCTTGCTGTTTCATCGAATCCGGCGCATAGAGCGCGCCGCCATTGTAAGGATCCGTATTGCCGGTCTGCGCCTCGCGCGCCATGTCGCTCCAGAGGTGCGTAGGATAATAAAAACGTCCGACGCGCAGATCCAGATAGCCGTGCCACGCATCCCAGCCCTGGTTGTTCGGCATGGCCTCCGTATTCACCGCTTGCCCGGCGGCATCATCCCAGCCGCCGCCCAAGCCCCACTTGCCGATCAGGCACGTGGCATAGCCGGCGTCGCTCAGCATGAAGCCCAGGTTCCACTGGCCGGCCGGAAGCGGGTGCTGTCCAAGGCCGGCCGTTGTCGCGTAATCCATGTCCGCGCGGATGCATGCATGTCCGGTATGCAGTCCTGTCAGCATCGTGCAACGCGCGGGAGCATCTTCCGCGCTTCCGGAGTAGAACTGGGTGAACCGCATTCCGTCGGCCGCCAGCTGATTCAGAAAAGGAGTGCTGATTTTGGGCTGGCCATAGCAGCCGAGATCGCCGATTCCTAAATCATCCGCCTGGATGAGGAGAACATTCGGCTGTGTCGCCGCGTTGCATTGCGAGCCGAATTGCAGTGGCAATACGCAGAACACCACGCAGCTGACCAGCGCCAATCTTAAAAATTTTTGACTTTGCATCAAACAACTCTTTAATTAACACGGCATGGCCAAACCATCACTGCTTTCAGGTTGATTGACCGGAAAACTCATCGCCGGAACTCAAGACGCAGCTAGAATCGGATGCAACTGGGAGTTTTTTGATCGTGGGAATTGCAATCAACGCCACAGAATTTCACCTAACTCAACAAACGCGGCGATTGTTTCATAGCGTCGATTCCAACGCAACTATAATGGCTGTGGAAATTTCTTTTTTTTTCTTGAAATCGTGGGATGTTTTAAGACAAAGTGATAAGGTCCGGTGTACGACAAGCGCACTCATGCTTGTTAACCGTACATAGTCCCGCTGGAAGTCTCCCCCCTTCTTCGGCGGGACTCTTGTATTCCGGGCGCATTGAAAACCGGAAGGCGAACACGTTCTATTTCATAGAAACTCAATTACATAGCGTTGTAAATTAAAAAACACGCCCGGCATCGGCAGGATGCACGGGCGTGTCTTTCTATACTGGATATGTCGGGCTAATGCGTGATTATTGGTCTTCTTCTTTTTTTGTCGATTTCTTTGTGATTTTATCTTTTTGCTGTTTTTTCTTGAACATGGTCTTCAGCGCGTCGTGAATCTGCTCCGTCACTTGGCTCTTCGAGGCGTCCTTGACGTAGGATATCTCGTTCACCAGGAACTTCATCGCTTGTTCCATGATCTCTTTTTCTTTGCCTTTCAGGTCGTCCTGCTGCTCAAGGATGTAAAGATCGCGCAGCAACTTGCAGATCGTGACCGGATCGCCTGATTTCATGATGTCGCGGTAATGCAGGTATTGCGTCCGCAGGTCCGTGCGTTGCGGAGTCACCGGCACCTTCAGCAGATTGATGATCTTCTTGATTTCTTCCGACGTCATCGGCTTGCGCACGCCGCGCTCGATGATTTTCGATTTCGCGATGTAAACTCGCGTGCTGTTCGAATTGAACAGGTAATACAAGTCGGTTTTGCCGTCGATTGTCTTCTGAACCACGCCTTCGATGTTGCAGATGCCGATGGTCGGCTCTACGACAATGTCGCCGGTTTTAAACTCAGCGTTCATAATAGCCCTCTTTCAGTTTCCCCGGATCAAAATAATACGACTTGCACGAGCGGCATTAATCGCATTGGATTGACGCGCAATGTGCAAGCGTGTAGGAAAATTGCCCACCTTTTTTAAAGAGTCAAGACTTTAATTCGCGCTCGCGGAGGCCCTGGAATCCTCCTCTTCAGGAGCCCATTCCACCGCTTCCGCGTCGGCCCAAAGCCGCTCCAGCGCGTAAAATCCCCGCGTTTCTTCCGTGAAGATGTGCACGACAATGTCGCTGAAATCCAGCACAACCCAATCCGTATCGCGATAACCGGCCGAGTTGAAACATTTGTGCCCGCGATCTTTGAGCGCTTTTTCGATCGCATTGCCGATTCGACGCTGATGCGTCCGCGTATGGCCGTTGCACAGCACGAAAAAATCCGTGAAGTTCACCAGGCCCCGCATGTCTAAAATCATAACATCTTCCGCTTTTTCCTGATCCGCGATCCGCGCCATCTCGATCGCGTCGTTTGATGTCAATTGGTTCTCCCGGGTTTTTTCCGTCATAAATAGGCCTCGACCATCTCTCGTGTTCTGGGATTCAGGGCGCCGCCGCTCTTGATCTCGCTCAAACGGGCTTTGTAACGCAATGCCATCGGCGTTGCGAGGCGTAAATCGCGGCAGGCCGTCCGTCGAATCTCCTGGATCGTTTCCTCCTGCGCATACGGCCGCGTGGGCTCAACCAAATCTGCGATAAATACCGACTGTTGCAACGGTGAAAGGTTTGCCCCTCCTGTGCTGTGCGTCCGAATCGCTGCCAGGGCATCCGGATCGTGCAGTCCAAATTCGTGCTCCGCGGTCCATGCGCCGCAGTAGGTGTGATACACATACGGCAGTTCCGCTTCATCTTCGGGCAATTCCACGCCGTTCGCCTGAATTTTGCGCAGCAGTACGTCCGTCGGGGCGCAACGCTCGCAATCATGCAACAAACCGGCCGCTGCAGCACTGGTTGTATTCAGGCCATTGCCCTCCGCAATCGCCACGGCAGTCTGCATCGTCCCGATGCAGTGCCAATATCGCTGCTGAGTAAGCCGCTCCCGCAACATCTGATCCCATTTGTCGAATGCAGCAGCATTCGTGCCAATCTGGCAAACGTTCTCCATATCCATCACTCCATCTGTCTTAAGCAGATGATTATCCTACTTAAAAACGATAAAATCAACTGAAACTTTTATCGGATCACGGCGCGCTGTCCGGCTCTTTCGCCGTGTTTTTTTCGCTGTTTTCACTCGGATTATCTTTGCTGTTGCCTCTCGGAGGGCGGTATGTATACTCAGGCGATGCTTCGATGAAAAGGATCGATTGCGCATGCTGTCACAGTTGATGCACACAGTATGGTTTGTCGGCGCGACAATCAGTCTGAGCGCGCTGGTGATTTATTTTTGCATCCCCGCGTTCTATTATGCCGGTCTTTTCCGGTGGTTTCTCTGGGGCGTCTGCATCTATGGCTGCTACCTGGTTTTAGCCAATGCCGGGCCTTGGCTGGGATTGTTCTGGACTTTATTGATGGTGGGCGTCTTCGCCTATTGCAGCACGAGCGGATGGTATCGCAGGATGGTGCTCAAACGCACATATGAAGAATGGAAGCGCTACGGTGCGGATCAGAACATCGCGCCGGAAGGCGAAGAGGATCGCTCCGCCGGAGAAATGCCGCAGGAAAAACTCCTCGGCCGCGTGGCCGAGTCCTGGAATCCGCAATGGACCCACGGGGAACTTCAGCGTCTTGTGGACGGGATTGAAACTCTGGAGCAGCTGGACCAACGCATCGTTCAGCGTGCCTGGATCGATCGCAGCGCTCAAGGTGGCGATGAGCCGAAAGACGCCTCGTGAATCCGGCTATTGCTCACGTAAACTGGATGATGCGCCATAAGGCTATTCATTCTTTAGGCTGGACAAGCTCAGGCGCGTAAACCTAAAATCACCATGTAAATCGGCAAATCAGGCATATTGAACGGATAAGAAACGGCTGCTATCATGTTTCGTTTCGGCGTTTGGGAAATAATCGCGATTATCGCCGTCATTTTGCTTATCTTTGGGCATCGCTTGATCCCATGGGGCTTCAGGCAGGCGCTGGAATTATTCAAGGGCGCCAGGGCCTTCAAGGAATCGGTGCAATCCGAGTCAAAATTGGACGAAGATGGGAACAAGCGTCAGCCGCCTCCCGAGTCATAATCACTGCTCAGAATTTCCTGTGATCTAACTTCAATATAGTTGTGAATTCACAATTGGTGGACCGCGATTTTCCGATTGGAGAACATGCGGTTGATCACCGCGCCTTGAACGGCTTCATCCTGTATTGGATCCTAAATTCATTTATCACAATCATCAACATGGATTATTCGGCTTTCCCGTTGGCCGGGATTATTTTATGACGGAACGATTCAATCTGGCATGCTACTGGCCTATATTTATTAGCTTTGATGGAGATATAATATTGGGGCGGATCGAATCATGATCAATGTCGGCACAAAACGGATTGGCGAGATTCTGCTGGATGAAGGCAAGCTGAACGAGCGCGACCTGGATCTGGCTCTGCACGAGCATGAGAAAACCGGCGATCAATTGGGCCGGGTGATCATCAACATGGGGCTGCTGAGCGAAGAGGACGTGATGCGCGCCCTGGCCACGCAGCTGCACATCCCCTTTATCCGGCTTTCCGCCACGGAACTCAGCCCGGAAATCATCCAGCGCATACCGGCCAAGATCGCCAGCCACTATCACGTGGTGCCGCTGGGCGAAGACAACGGCATGCTGAAAATCGCCACGGACGATCCGCACAACATCGAAACGCTGGACAGCCTGAACCGTTTGCTGGACATGGAGGTCGAACCGGTCGCGGCCACGCGGCGCGACATCGACGAAGCGATCAAGGTGCACTACGGCATCGGCGCGGCCACGATGGAGCAGATGATGGACAACCGCGAACAATCGCGGCTGGCCGTCGATGAAGCCAACGTCACCGCCGACGTCGATGAAATGGCCGAGGACGCCACCATCGTCCGCTTCGTGAACCAGGTCGTCCGTGAGGCGTTCAACGACCGCGCCACGGACATCCACATCGAGCCGATGGAGAAAGACCTGCGCATCCGCTACCGCATCGACGGCATGCTCTACGAAGCCGCCGTGCCCCCTACGATTAAGCGCTTCCAATCCGCGATCATCTCGCGCGTAAAAATCATGAGCGACATGAACATCGCCGAGCGCCGCTTGCCGCAGGACGGCAAGATCAAGATCACGATGAAGGGCGAGGAATACGACCTGCGCGTTTCAACGGTGCCTACGCCCTATGGCGAGAGCGTCGCCATCCGCATCCTACGCCGCGAGGAATCCCTGATCAAACTGGAAAACCAGGGTCTCGACGAACACAACATCGCCATCATTCGTGACATGATCAGCAAGCCGCATGGCATCTTTCTCGTCACCGGTCCGACGGGCTCGGGTAAATCGACCACGCTTTACGGCGCGATCAGCGAGATCAACGCCATCGAGCGCAAGATCATCACGATTGAAGATCCTATCGAGTACCGCATCGAGGGCGTCACGCAGATTCAGGTGCACTCCGATATCGGCCTGACCTTCGCCTCTGTGCTGCGCACGATTCTGCGTCAGGATCCGGACGTGATCATGGTCGGCGAGATCCGCGACACGGAAACTGCGCAAATTTCAATCCGCACCGCGCTCACGGGCCACTTGGTGTTCAGCACGCTGCACACCAACGACTCCTGCGGCGCCGTGGCGCGTCTGATCGACATGGGCATCGAGCCGTTCCTCGTCTCTTCCTCGGTCGAGGGGATCGTGGCGCAGCGTCTGGTGCGGCTCCTCTGCCATGAATGCAAACAGGTTTATCAGCCGGAGACGGCCATCCTCGACCGGCTGAATCTGCAAAAGAAAGTCAACTTCAGCGACGTGGATTTCTTCAAGCCAGTCGGCTGCAAGCGCTGCCGCTACACCGGGCATTACGGCCGCACGGCGATCTACGAGATCGTGCGGATCGATGAGGACATCAAACGTCACATCGTCAACCGCGACAGCGCGAACCTGATCCGGAAGACCGCGCTGAAAAACGGCATGCGCACGATCCGCGACGATGGCTTCCTGAAAATCCAGCGAGGCATCACCACGATCGACGAAGTGATGCGCATGACCATGGAAGATGAGTTCGCGCATCAACCGGCATAAATCGGCCGGGATAGATTGTTGTCTAATATTTTTTGAAGAAGGGAGCCAGCCATGAATATGAATCGCGTTATGTTTTATGTGAGAAGCCTCTGTCTCGTTGCGTTGATCGCCAGTGGATTTGCCTGCGAATCAGTCAGCGTCAAGGCTCCGCTTGGCGAGCCGGTCAAGGAAGACTTGAGCGAAAAACTGGAAGGCGTCTGGCTGACCGACGCGACCAGCGATGAGCCTAATCGTCACGCCATTCAAACCAAATGGCGCGAAGGTGGGATTTTGGAGATCGCCATCACAGACTTCAAAGAGGATCAGTTCAAACTGACCACCGACACGGTCTATGTCACCGCCACTCAGAAATACGGTCTCTTCAACGTTCAGGATGGTTTTTTGGTTATACCGCAAGAAGAACGCGCTGAGGAATACTATTTCATACGCTATGAATGCAAAGACGACGTGATGACTTTGTGGCCAGCGCGAGTGCAAGGCTATTCCGATGCGGTTGGAGCCGGACAGTTGAGCGGCACAACCGGATCTGAAGTGGAAATCGAAACCGATCCGACCGAGACCGTTCGATGGCTTGACGATCAGGAGACCTCGATAGTCTTCAAACTGAACGAGCCATCCGTGCTTCGCCGCATCCAAAAAGGCTTTCAATAATCAAACGATATGGCAACTTTCACTTACAACGCAAAAGACACCAAGGGCGCGGTGGTGCAGGGCACGATGGAAGCCGATCATTCTTCCGCCGTAGTGCAACGCTTGCAGTCCATGGGCTATTTCCCGCTCGATATCGTGGACACGTCGCCCAGGCAGAATTGGCTGACCGACCTGCCGATCTTCAAGAAACGCGTCTCGACCAACGATCTGACGACCTTTACGCGCCAGCTGAGCGATTTGATCAGCGCGGGCGTGACGCTCGTGCGCAGCCTGGGCGTGCTGGAGAAGCAAGCCACGCAGGAAGCGTTGCGGCAGGTGATCCATGACGTGCGCAGCGACGTTGAGCGCGGAGACTCGCTGGCCAAGGCCTTCGCGCAGCATCCGGAGACCTTCCCGCCGATCTACTGCGCCATGGTGAAGGCCGGCGAGACGGGCGGTCTGCTCAGCGAGGTGCTCAACCGTCTGGCCGACTTCGGCGAGGCGGAAAGCGAACTGAAGGCCAAGATCAAATCCGCGATGATTTACCCCATGATCATGACCGGCTTCGGGACCATTGTTTTCATTGTGCTGATGACCTACGTGATCCCGAAGATGACGGCGATTTTCGATGACATTGGCAAATCCCTGCCCGCCGTCACGCAGTTCCTCGTCACGTTCAGCAATGTCTTCACGCATTACTTTCCGTTCATCATCGGCGGCGCGGTCGTGGGCGTTTTCCTCTTCCGGAGATACATGAAGATGGAGCAAGGCCGCTACCGCATTCATAGCGGGTTGCTGAAAGTGCCAGTGCTGGGCAGCCTGCTGGTGAAGCGCGAAATCGCGCGTTTTTCCCGCACGCTCGGTTCGTTGCTGCACAACGGCGTGAACATCCTGCCAGCGCTCGAGATCGTGGCGGATGTCGTAGGCAACGCCGTGCTTCAACGCGAAGTGAAAGACATGCCCGAACAAGTGACGCAAGGCTCCGGCGTGGCCAAGGCTCTGGATGGGAGCAAGACCTTCCCTGACGTGGTGATCAGCATGATGGCCGTCGGCGAGGAAACGGGCAACCTGGACGAAGTGCTGATAAAAATCGCCGACTCGTATGAGAAGGAGGTCAACCGCAGCATCAAGACGCTCACGGCGCTGATCGAGCCGCTGATCATTCTCATCATCGCGGCGTTTGTCGGCTTTATCGTGATGGCGATTCTGCTGCCGATCTTCAACATCGACCTGACGGAAATGGGAGGCTGACGGCGATGCACGGCGCGCGCAACAGAACCGGCCGATCCGCATCGCGCGGCATGACGATGATCGAAATCGTCGTTGTCGTCGTGATCCTGGGCATGCTGCTCGCGGTCGCCGCGCCGTCAATGAAGCACATGTTGCACAGAGGGCAGCTGCGCGGCGAAGCGCGTAATCTTGTTTCGCTGCTGAAGTACGCGCGCAACGAGGCTGTCTCGCGCAATCAACTCGTGGAGTTGCATTTCGATCTGCGCGAGCATGTCTATCGGCTCGATTTGATGCTGGACGGCATTCCGGCCAATGTGCGGGAAGAAGATGAGATGCGGGTGGAGTCCGAGGAGCGCGTGATCGAACTGCCGAGCAACGACGTGCAGTTCACCGCCGTCGTGACATACGAGATGGAGCGCAACCGCCGCTATAAGGAGCAGGATCCTTACTTGAAGAAACGCAACCGCCGCTCCTCCAGCCGCGACGACGAGGATGACGCCGATATCGTCACGTTGCGTTTTTACCCGCGCGGAACGGCCACTGGAGCCTCGATCGTGCTGCAATCCGTGAAGGAAAATCGCGACGAGGAGAAATTCATGACAGTTGAGCTGTATAGCACCACGGGTCGTGTGGAGGTGCACAACGGCAAACCCGACGTAAAGACGGACGAAGATATTTCGCAGTTAGCGGATGAAAACGGCAGCGGATGGGATCAAAGCAATGTCCCGTATTACCGCCGCAAGAATCGATGACGATGGAAAGCGTTCGAAAACCATGCCGCGCACAAACAACATCATGATCCGCAAGCGCCGCGCCCGCTCCAGCTTTATTCTGCTGGAAGTGATGGTCTCGTTGCTGATCCTCAGCATTGGCTTCACCGCCGTGATGCAGTCGTTTTCCATGGCGCTGAAGGCTCTGCGGCGTCAGGAGATCATCACTACCTCCGTGATGCTGGCCAACTCGTTCATCGAGGATCTGGAGCACAATCCCGCTCTGGCGCGAGAGGGCACTGGCTCCTGGGAAGCTTACCCGAACTACGAATATGAAATTATGATTGAAGAGGAAGAGCCGCGTTACGATGTGAAGTCGGATCAGCTCAATGATTTTCATACGAACCTCACCTGGGTTTCGATCCGGGTGGAGTATTACGATCCGAACCGTCCGCAGCGCCGGCCGTATATCGGAGCGGAACTCGCCACGTGCCTGATCAACTTCGAACGCTTCGCGCGCGACACGAGGATGGAAAAGCTGCGCCAGGAAGGCGGATGGGAGAAATACAAATGACGACCGCCATCATCCATCGCCGCCGCGCCATGACCCTCTTTGAAGTGATGGCCGCAGTCGCCATCTTCAGCCTGACGGCCGTGACGATCTTCTCCGTCTTTCGCGTCGCGGTGCGCTCAATGCAGCGTTATCATCGCGACGCGGTCGCCTTCCAGTCCTCGCGCGTGACGCTGGATTTGCTGATGCGCGACCTGCGGGCCGTGGCTTATAAAAGGCCGGAACAAGTCAATGAGCACTTCATCAACAAGGAGCGCGCCCTGCGCAACCAGATGGAAGTGGACCGGCAGCGCGTGTTGCAGACTGGAGCCGATCCGGTTTTCAAGGATCCGAGCGATCCGGCGTTCAAGGACATTTGGGGCGAGCTCAATGAACAGGGCCTGCCGATCGATTTGACCTTTCAATGCAACAATGCCGGCGACTCGGACAAGCTGTCTTTTGTCCGCTATTACGCCAGCGGGCGCGAGCCATTGCCCGGCGCCGGACCATATCGCCATTTGGGTCGCATCGAATACAGCTTGCGCGGCGGCGTGCTGTATCGCTCCGAGGGAACGGTGCGTTTGCCGGATTTCGACATCTTCGGCGAATACCTGGACATGCCCGAAGCGCAGGACGAAATCATCGCGGAAAACGTTGAGGTTTTCGACCTGCAATTCGGCTATTGGCATAACGACTATTGGGCGGTCGCGCAGGATTGGAATTCCGCCGAATCCTTCTATCGCAATCCATACAAGGATTTTGATTTTCTGCGCGACGATCCGGCGATGGAGACGTTTTTTCTTTTTGACAACAATGTGGATCCAGACGGCATTCCGGGATATGTGGACGTGACGCTGGGCGTGCGTGAAGGCGCCTCTGCCAAGTCGGGCGCGGCGGGTTCGATCCGCTATTTCTCGACGCGCATCATGCTGCCGTCCAGCATTGAGAGCTTTCGTCCATTGGGCGTTAAAGAGAAGATGTATCTGGAAGAGGCGATGGTCTCATGGTGACGATTCCGCGCACAAAACACCGGCGGCAAAGGGGATTCATCCTCGTGCTCACACTCGGCATGCTGCTGATGCTGAGCATGATGGCCGTGCGTCTGATCACCGACGTCAGCCGCGAGCTGCACATCGCGCGCTCCCAGCGCGACAGTCAGGCGGCTTTCAACCTGGCTCGCGCCGGCATTGGACGGGCGGTCAATGATCTGCAGAACGATATGTTGCTGCACACGGACAAGGAACTTTTGCAGGAGCATCCGGCCACGGACTCCCTGAACGACTTCTGGGCCGACCATCCCAGCAAGGATGAGCCGGAGCAGCTGAATGACGGCGTTTTCTGGTATATCACCGTGGACGAGGAAAGCAAGCTGAGCATCAACCTTTGTTCTCCGGAAATCATCAAGGCCGCGCTGTTGTATCTCGGCATGGAGGATGAAATGGACGCTGAACGCCTGGCCGGCGCGATCTATGATTGGCGCGACGACAACGGCGTGGTGCAATTCCTCTCCGAGGAAAGCAAAGAGAGCATTATGGACGAATACGAAGAAATCCGCGACTACGTGGAGACCGAAGAGGAGCAGGAAGCGCTTGAGGATAACAAACAACGCGCGGATCAAATCAGCGAAGTGCGCTATTACGGGTATCGCAACCGGAACGAGAACATATTATTCATGGATGAATTGCTGGAGGTCAATGGCGTCACGCCCGAATTGCTTTATGGATACGATCCTGAAAAGGAATACCGCGAAAATCCTTTTCCGCTTCCTGATGACGACGAGGAATCCGCGCCTTGGCGTTTTGACATTGATGAGCGTCAGCTGGGGCTGGCGCAGCTCTTCACCGCCTCGCCCGTTGCGTGCATCAACATGAACACGGCGAATTTCGACTCGCTGGCGGTGCTGTTTATGCTGCACACGGATTATGACATCGATAAAGCTCAAAACTTGGCCGAGGATGTCGTCAAATGGCGGGAAGATCGCGGCTATCGCCGGTTTAATGACGCGAATATTTTTTATCAACTGGAGGATCTCGGCCAGGTGCCCGAATTGACGACTGCTATCGATAAGGCGAACGGGAAACATCCGGTCGGATTCAAATCGTCTTATTTCACTATTTATGCTTTTGGCCAATACGCTAACAGCCGGTCGTTTATTTCTGCGACGGTGAACCGCCAGCTGTACCGGTTCCCCATCGCTTTGCTGGAAGTCGACGAATACGATTTGGAACAACAGCAGATCCTGAAGGACCAACTGGCGTCGCGCGTTATGAGAGAAGGCGCACTCTCAGAAGAAGAGGCGCAACAAGACATCAGCACTGATTTTTATGAGTCGCCCGCGGTCATCTGCGAGCACTGGGTGGAATGGTGACGGCCGGCCTGCTCCAAGGCGGCGATATTCTGGAGAATCGACATTACACGGAAAGCGGAAAGAACAACTATGGCACGTAAGATCACAGCATCGAAACTCAAAACCGCGCTCACGGTCGAGGCCAAGGAAAACGAATTGCATTTTGTTTTCTGGATCAACGGCGGCGATGGATGGAACGCGGATCATGAGAGCCGGATCAACGTCGAACTGGAAAACGGCGAGATGGACGCGGCCGCGGAAACAGCCCTTGTTGAGCAGATCCAAACCTCCATCAAGACCGTGCGCATCAAACCGCAATACAAGGTTTTGATTCTGCCGAAGCAACATGTGACATTGCGTGAAACGCGTCTGCCGACGATCAACGACGACGAAGTGGCGAAGATGGCCCGCTTTGAAGCGGAAAAGCAGATCCCCTTCAATCCGGAGCGCTATGGATTTTCCCATCACATTTCCAAGCACCTCGGCATCGAGGGCTCCGAAGTGCTGATCGCCGCCATTGAGAGCGAATATTTACAACGCCATTTGATGCTGTTGAAGCGCGCGGGAATCGAGTTCCACACGGCGATCTGCACTTCGCAATGCCTGGCCAACCTGATGCCGCGCGAGCGGATCGATCCCGAAACGCCTGGCACATTGATGCTGGTCAACGTCGACCGGTGCGCCACGGACCTGGTATTGTTCGCCGACGGCCGCTTGAAATACGCGCGCAGCGTCAAATCCGGGTGGGAGTCGCTGTTCGTTGATTTGCGGAACATCGCTCCGGATTTCGATGTCTCCTTGCTCGAAAGCATCGACGTGTTGAATCCGCAAGCGGCGTTTGTGGACGCGTCCCGTTCCGCCGACGCCGGCGCGCCAGACGCGAGCGGCTTGGACTTCGAAGAGCATGAGCCTCCTGGCGAGGCATCCGCGGCGCTGGATGAATGGATGCGCCGTTTCTTCGGAGAGATGCACCGCACCTGGAACTTCGCCCGGCGCGAAGCGAACTATCCCCCCTTGCGCGCGGTGATCATCGGCGGATTGCCCTGCCGCTGGCAAAATCTTCAGCAGGCTGTGGCCGAGACCTTCTCTTGCGAATGCGTCAGCCTGGACGAGGGCTGGAATCAATATCATGCTTCCAAGACCAGGGACGCCGCGAAAACCGAGCTTTTGCACATCCATTTCGGCGCGCTGGCCCAGGCCCTGAATCCCAAGCCGATCTCCATCAACCTGCTGCCGGACGATTATCTCAAGCAGCAAACCACGCAGCAGAAAATCCGCACCTGGTCGATCATCGGGGCCGAGGTTTTCGTGCTGCTGATTCTTTGCTTCCTGGCTTACAACAAGCACCAGCGGATCAATCGCACGGAATACCAATGGTATGTCAGTCAGAACAAGAAAATGGAGAAGGAAATCGATCAGCTCCAGAAGATGAAGACGCACCTGGATATTCTGGAAACCAACGTAAACGACAAAGTTTCCGCGCTGGCGATTCTCAACGCCCTCAATTCGGAAGAAGTGAAATCGATCCCGGAATCCGTCACGCTGACGATGGTGGAGTTTCAGCGCCAGAAGGAGCTGAAACTGCGCGGCCACTCGCGTTCCATTCCAGAGATCACCGAATTTCGCAAGGAATTGAAGGATACGAATCTCTTCATCAATGTGGAGATCGTCACGCAATCGAAAACGCATCTGCCGCGCAGACCCGATCCCATTTATGAATTCACCATCGACTGCGAATTCTGACGGCATAAGGAGAACTCGAGTGAAAATAAGCGAACGTGAAAAGAAATTGCTGATGCTCTGCGCCGTGGTTGTCTTCATCTGCGGCGTGGGCATCCTGATGATGGTCGGCGGCGGCGAAGAAGGAAAATCGTCCGGATTCGACGCACACAGTTTAGACAAGGCCAAGAGCGAATACGAAGGCAATCTGCGGCTGATCGACGACGCTGAGAAACTGGCGATGCGGCTCAAGAAAATCAGGGAATTCATCCCCAAAAGCCTTGAAAGAGGCGAGAATTCTGAAGATCCGCGTGATCTGCTGCCATTGGAAGTGACCAGCATCTACCAGGACTTCGGCATCGCCGCCCCGCGGATCGAACCGCCGCGTTCGACCTCCATCGCCGGAAGCGACCAGTACAAGTGGCTTGAATTGCAAACGAACTTTCAAGGGCCGTACGAGCAGGTATGCAATCTGCTGAAGGCTTTCGACCGCAACGGTTTTTTCATCGAAGATATGCGCATTAACAACACTATTGATCAGGACGCTTTGACCGTGAAACTGACGCTGCAAAAACTCGTGCCGCTCACACCGGCGGAACAGCGGCGGCGGCAGGAGATGATGGATCGCAAGCGTCAAATCCGTGGAGGGGGAGTGCGATAATGAGCAACATGAAGGAAACCATCGTCATCATGATTCTGCTGGCCTGCATCTGCGGAACGGGATTTCTATATTTTATTCTCAGACCCCAGTTGCCGCCGCCGCAGCAGATTGGCGTCGAGGAAATCATCAAAAACGCAATGGAAAAAGCGAAGACCAGCGACACTGTGCGTGTTTATGCCTCCGTGGGCGAGAAGGAGGTCTTCCGCACGCTGATCGCCACGCCAACGCCTCCGCCGCCAACGCCTGAACCGCCTAAGCCTTTTCCGAACATCGACGCGGCGTTGCAGCATTGGAAATTCGTCGGACCCGACAGCGAGACGCAGGCCATCTTCGATATTAACGGCGATTATGTCTATTTGACCGTCGGCCAGCCCTATTCAGCGCCGATCGGCGGTACGAATCTCGTCGTGATCCTGGACTCCGTGAACACGGAAAATCCTGCTTGCACGATCAAGGCGCAGGCTAACAACGAGGACGAGGAATGGACGCAACGCAAGCAGTTCAGCTTCTAGCGTTGCCGCAGAAAGGCTTAAAGATCTTGAATCATATTACGCGCGCCAGAAGGACGCGCAATCCCGAGGAGAAGATTCGAATGCTAACGCCGACGAACACACAATCATCCCGCGACGCATGCTCCACGCGCGGCAATTCGCGCCGTGCGCTTTGCCTGTGCGCCCTGGCGATGGGCGCGCTTCTGCTGCTTTCTGCCGGCCGGGCCGCCGCGCAGGGCGACATCAAGACCGACGAGCGGGGAGAGCCCCTGATCACCTTGATCCGCAACGAAGCCCCCGCCGAAATGATCCTGGGCGACATCACCAAACAGTCCGGTTATTCCGTTTCCGCGGAAGGCACAGCCACTGGCATGAAATTCAGCGTCAATGCAAAAGAAGAACCGCTGATGTCCGTGCTGGAAAAACTCGCCGCGGGATCCAACCTGGTGCTCTACTCTCCGCCTGGCGAAGCGCGCTACATCCTGATGGATGAGCCGACGTACAAAACCAAATATCTGAGCAACCAGGTGCAGCGGAAAATCTATCAGCTGGATAATATTCCCCCGGCGGAATTCTCGAACTACATTCAATCCATCCTTACTCCGGAAATCGGCTCCTCATCGCCCAATCCGGTGGACGGCACTGTCGTGGTCGTGGACCTGCCGCAGGTGCTCGCTGAAATCGACTGGGTCATCAGCTGGCTCGATGTCAAACCCACCATCCGCCGTTTTCAGATCGCGCGCGGCAACGCGGACTTTATCTACGACGCCGTGCAGAACGAATCCAAGCGGCTGCTGGGCCAGCCGGCGGAGATCCTGTTCGACAAGCCCAACCGCAGCATCGTCGTGATGGCCACGCCCAGCCACATCAAGCGGCTGGAGACGATCGTGGCGCTGCTCGACATCCGCCCGGTGATCCGCAGCTACCCGATTTATTCCGTCGGCATGGAGGGCGATGATTTCACTCGCATCGAAGAAGCCGTCGAGCCGCTGCTCTCCGAAGACGCTTACTGGCATTTCGACTACGAAAATCACATCATGATCCTGCGCGACATTCCCCCGGTGCACGAGGATGTGGAGCAGATACTGGCTCAGATCGACCGCACTCCGGCGGAAGTGCTGATCCAGGCCGAAATCATCGAGACCCAGATGCAGCACGGCATGAGCTACGGCACAGATATTACCTGGAGCGAGGATCTTTTCAGTGCTACCCGTGATGGTCTGTTTACAGGTCTTCCACATAGTTTGAGTCCCTCAATCCCAGAAGGCAGCGATATAGCCAATACACCGGAAAATCTTGGTTTTCTGAATCTGCGCGATGAATTCCCAACAGTCACTCTCGGCAGCGGAGGCATCACGCTGGACAACCTGAGCCGTCACGCGCGCATCACATTCACAGCCGCGATGAGCGACACCCGCACGCAAGTGTTGCAACAGCCGCGTCTTTTTGTGCGCAATCATGGCAAGGCCACGATGGACATCGGCGCCGAAGTGCCGTTCATCACCACGCGCTACACCGACAGCACATCAAGCAACTACTCTAATCGCACTTTCACGCAGGAAACGAAAAACGAGGGCATCGAGATGGACATCGAAGTCGCCATCCAGGCTGGCGACTTAATCCGCATCAATGTCAGTTTAAAAAACAACAAAGCCTATTTCGACTCGCGCGTTGTCGAGGGCTATGACTACGACGTGGTGGGTCTGAACACACAGGAAATCGAAACCGAGATGATCATCCCGAACGGCAACACGCGAGTCATTGGCGGTCTGCTTTCCAAAGGCAGCGGCGAATCGAAGAACGGGATTCCTTTCCTCAAAGACATTCCGCTCATTGGCGGGGTGCTCTTCGGTTCGACGAATCGTCCCTCGGAAAGCAACTATAACCGCATGCTGATGATTTTCGTCACGCCATACGTGATCCGTCCTGAAGAGTCCGTGCTGGCGCCGGAGCCGCTTAAGGAATACCACGATCGCCGCATCGAAGTGCTGCCGCAAGCTGACAACGCATGGGGTCAGGGCAGTCTTCGCGAACAGCTATCCCGTCAGTGGGATGAAGGTCCGCAAATCGCGGATCGTGAACCGAGCCAGCCTGATATTCCGGATTACGCCGGGCTGGATGATTTGACCAGCAATTCGCTGGCCTCCGCCGCCTCCGTCGAACGAGCCCGTTTCCGTTTCACCTGGGCGAATGTCAGCGACGTCGCGCAAGGCGTCAAGCAGCGCCTCACATCGCAGGGGAGCCTGGACTTCATGAGCGACGACTTGCACTTCCTCATTCTCCAGGACACGCCCGAATCTGTGGAGAAAATCCATCGCTACCTGGTGGAAGAAGAGCGCCGGGCCGCCCGAGCGCATGGGTATCTGTTGGACGACATCGACAGCCTCGATGTTGATCTTTCCGTGATCGAGCAAGCCCAGGTTGCTGCTGCGGACGATCGTTTTGATCCCTACAAGGCTTACACGAATTATAAAGTCAACGTCGGAGCGCCGAAAGGGGAGATCGCGATACAACCGAGCCATATCTATTCGATCAACCAGGGCCGATCGCAAGATAATGCTCCCAGCACCGATCCCAGCATGTCGATTTCCGCCATGCGAGACGCCAGGATCAGGGCTGAGCAAGCGAGATCTGGGCAAACATCAATGTCTTCAAGCGGCGGTCCTGGGCGACCCGGTTCGAGCGAAGGAGAGAGCAGTCCGTCCTCCACCTCCTCATCCTCTTCCTCCTCGAATCCCAGCAGCCGGCCGTCGGGTTTGTACAATCCGAGCGAAACGAGCTTTTAATCGCCGGTTTGATACGATAAATCGCGGGGGCGGATGATCAATCCGCCTCCGTAGCATTAAGACATTCTGCCTATCAGGTTAATTTTCTGCTTGCTTCGGAAGCGGGGATATGGTTATCGTAAAAGACAATATCTAAGCGCCGTTTCGGAAAACCCGTTGGAGGGAGCATTATGATTAAAGCGGATATCGTGAAAAAAATCGCCGCCAGCATGAATAAAAAGGACAAGGAAGCGCTGGTGATTGTGGACACGATCATCGAATCCATGAAGGATGTCATCTGCCAAAATCAAAGGCTTGAAATCCGCGACTTCGGCGTTTTTCAAATCAAACAGCGCAAACCGCGAATCGGGCGCAATCCGAAAGATAAAAAAGAATATCCGATCCCGCCGCGCAAGGTTGTGACTTTCAAATCAGGCAAGGAATTGAAAAAACACAACACGACAGGAGCCGATCATAATCCGCTATGAAATATTGCCACGCATGCGGACAGGAATGGACGGAGCATCGGCAGCCAGGCCGCCGGGAAGAATGCGACGCATGCGGCGCTCCGTGGCGCTGTTGCCTGAATTGCAGCAACTACGACTCCGCCAAAGCCAACGCCTGCGCTCTGCGAAACACAAATCCTCCCTCGGAAAAAGCAGGCTCCAACGATTGCGATGAATTCCTGATTGCGGATCGAAATCCGCAAGATCGCCTTCAACCCGCCGATCCCGCCAAGCGCAAGGAAGAACTTCAAAAAAAGTGGGATTCCCTTTTTAAGCAATAAATGCTCCGATGGCCTGCGCCGCAACCTGGGGCGTGGATGAAACTGCTGAAACCACGCCATGTGGATGAAATTCAGAGAACGTAAACAGGCATTCCACGGATTTATTGATCGCGGCGGCGACGGCTCGGTTTAACATTTCGTCTTGATCTGTCGATGAGCAATATGTTCCAATTCGAATTGATTCTATAATTACGGATGGATTGGGCTGTGGACGGAGCAGAGCATCGCAACTGCTGCAAGCATCGGAGCTGAAAATGGCAAAAATTCTGATCGTTGATGATGAAGAAGCGGTTCGGAACATGGTCAAGAAGATGTTGTCGATGGCCGGTTATGACACCGTTTGCGCCAAAGACGGCAATGAGGCGATTCGACTCTGGGGCCAGGAGAATCCTGATTTGATTCTTCTGGATATCATCATGCCGGAAAAAGATGGATTGGAGACCGTCATCGAAATCAGGAAAAAAGCGTCGGACACCCGCATCATCGCCTACACCGGCGGCGGTCCCTTTTCACCGGATGAACTGCTCAGCACCGCGAAACTCCTCGGTTGTTGCAGCGTGTTGTCCAAACCATTAAGATCCGATGAACTGATCAGCGCCGTTCAGGAAGCGCTTGAATCGTGAGCGGCGCCGGGCGCGCGCCTTTCAGCGCAACGCCCGTTTTGTCAGCATGACCTTCCCGCGCCGGATCGCTTCTTACACCTTGCCAGTGGCGATGACGTCGATGTCGTTGATCACGACGAATTGCCGTTCCTTGACCGAAGTTAGCAACCGGAACCGCAAAAAGCGGCCTTGGATTGGCTGCTCAAACGAGATTGTATGTTTCCCGGCTTCCCGGCTGAAACCTCCCCGTACGATGGGTTTGCCCCAATTCCGGCGGTCCGCACTGAGATAAAGCTCATATTCGAGTTTCGTCTCGCGCTGATGAGGGCCTCCTGGACCGCCACGCCCCATGCCATGGCCGCGATAGGTGAATCCCGCCAGCGTGAGTTTCTCAGCCATGTCGATTTGAATTTCCCTTGGCTGTGTGGTTTTGCCGTCCCAGGCGATGAACCAATGCGTAAAAGGCAATCCATCGATCGCATGCTCGCCCTTGCCCCAATCGCCTCGATGGCTGTCCGCATGAATCACCTTCCATTTCTTGCGGTCGAGATCCAGCAGCGGGCCGAACGGCATGTTCAGGAGTTCAACCTTCACCTCGCCGCCTGGCAGCATGCCGGGAGCGGTCGAGGATGCGCGCAAAGTGGCGCTTTCCGGCAGGCTCAGCGCGCGGCTATATTGCCTGGCCGCTTCATCCGCATGAGATCCATCCATTGTATAACGGATTTCCGCGCCGTCCGTGCCGCATTGCATGCGCACTTTGCCCTGCAGGTCGCGGGAGACTGTGGGCGGCATGCAAATCGCGGCATCGACGCAAACCGCTTCGCGCAACTCGCCCATCTCACGGCGATATGGCGCGAGGATGTAGCGGAAGCGCCGCGGTTCGTTCAACCGCAGAATGTACTGCTCCAACGGCGGCGGACCGCAACTCGCTCCGCCCAGTCCCATGTGCTGAGCGTCGATGCTGAAGATCACCTCGTTGCGCGGATGCAGCCGGTGATAATGCCGGCCTTCTCCGGTGCGATGACGCGCCTGATCCAGATCCTCGGGCGCAAAGTGCGTCGCCGACATGGCCAGCGGCTCCGGCGCGATGGCCAGCAAGCCGTTTCCATCCGCATCCAGCAGCGCCGCCCAGCGCACGTCTTCCTTGTTTCCATTTTCCTGCGGCCGGACGTACGGCTCGTATTGCTCGCAGACCAGACCGGAGTAAAGCCCCACGTCGCAGCTGCGCTTTCGATCCGGATAGCTCTCGCGCGGACCGCGTCCGAACCAGGTGAACCGGTTGAACGCGCCGTTGAGCGTCATCTGCACGCCCAGGCGCGGCAATGGCGGCAGTTCGCCCACCGGTTCGATGATGTTGTCCACGACGATCACGCCGTCGCCCAGCACCGTGTACGTCGCGTGATGCACGAAGCCCGGACCGCGATAGCCCAGGCGGCGGATCGACGCGCAAACCTGCACGGCGCCGTCCAATTCGCGCGTCACGAAATTCATGACTTTGCAGCCCAGCATGCTGACGCCGCTGTGACGATAGATTTCCCGCAGCCAGATATCGTTGTCCGTCAGCGCGCGGAAAATATTCAGTTGCGGTCCGTTGTGGCGCAAGCCGTCGCAGTGGTCGATGATCATCCTGTCGTTGTAAATCAGCGAGGCGATGGCGCCGGTATTGCGGTTGAAAATGACGCCAAAATTTTTGCCGGTCAACGTGAGCGCGAGGGGAGCGTCATCGATGCGGATGGCTGGCAGCGCCTTCACGTCCTTTTGCGGCTTGGCTGGCGCCTTGAAGGGCACGGGCAGCTGCTCCGACGCCACTTCATAGCCTTTACAGGCCCAGGCTGTGTCAGCGCGCAGCTGAAAACTGACGCGCAGGAAGTATTCCGCGCCTGGTATCAACACAGGTGATTCCAGCGGCAGCGAAATCGTTTTGCTCTTGCCTGGTTCCAGATTCACAGGATTGCAGATGCCGCTCTGGATCGTGGCGCCGTCGCAGCTCAGCGCCCAGTGAAGTTCATAATTTTTCAGGTTGGTGTGGAAGTGCTTGTTGGTGATTTTGATTTTGCCTGCGATCAGGTTCGCCGGTTCGATGGCGATGTATTGATAGACCTTCTTCACTTCGAGCAGTTTCGGCGTCACTCTGCGATCCGGAGTGATGATGCCGTTGATGCAAAACGGCCCGTCGTTGGGATAGTCGTCGTAGTCGCCGCCATATGCCCAGTACCAGATCGCATTGCCATTTTCATCGATCTCGCCGGTATAGCGCCGCAATCCCTGATCCACCCAGTCCCAGATACAGCCGCCAATCAGATCGTGATGGGATTCGACCATGTCCCAGTATTCCTGCAGGTTGCCGATGGCGTTGCCCTCCGCATGCGAATATTCGCACATGATATGCGGCTTGCCGTCCTTGGCTTCGGTTCGTTTTTTCAGCCATTCAATCCGGGGATACATGCTGCTGTCGATGTCGGCGACATCATTATAACCCTGATAATGCACTGGCCGCGTGTCATCGAGTTTGCGGCAGGCCTTGCTCGTCGCCACGAAATTTCGCCCTCGCCCGGCTTCGTTGCCCAGCGACCAGATGATCACGCTCGGATGATTTTTATCGCGCTCAATCATGCGCACCGTCCGCTCCATGTGCGCCAGTTTCCAATCCGGACTATCGGCCAGAGTGTTTTCCCGGAAACCCATGCCGTGCGACTCGACATTCGCTTCGTCCATGACGTAGATGCCGTACTCATCGCAGAGCTCGTACCAGCGCGGATCATTCGGGTAGTGGCTGGTGCGGCAGCAATTAAGGTTGTGCTGCTTAAAGAGCTGAGCGTCCCGCAGCATGGAATCCATCGACAGCGTGCGGCCCGTGTCCGGATCGTGCTCGTGACGATTGGCGCCTTTGAGTTTGACGGATACGCCGTTGATCCAGAGTTGCCTGTTTTTGACTTTGACGTTGCGGAATCCGACACTGCACGTTTTTGCTTCAATCACTTCTCCGGAAGCATCGCGAAGTTCCAGCACAAGACGATACAGGTTCGGCGTCTCCGCGGTCCACTTGAGCGGATTGCGCACATGGGCTTTCATGTCGCAAACGGCTTCCTTGCCCGCCGTGATCCGTTCGCAGACGCCCGAGGCGAGCGTGCGATTTCCTACGGGCCTGCCCTGCGTATTATACAGGCCAATTGTCACGGTGTGGGCGCCGGCTCTTTTTCCGCTCAGGTTGCGCAGTTTCACCTGAACCTTCAGCTTCGCGTCGCGATAGGCGGAATCCAATTCCGTCTTGACGAAAAAATCGCGCAGCTGCACAGACGGTGTGCTGAACAGAAACACGTCCCGGAAAATGCCGCTGAGGCGCCAGAAGTCCTGATCTTCCAGGTAACTGCCATCGCACCAGCGATAGACCTCCACAGCGAGCTGGTTTGCGCCTGCTTTGACATATGGCGTGATGTTGAATTCCGCGGGAACTTTGCTGCCCTGGCTATAACCGACCTGCTCGCCATTGATCCAAAGGTAGAATGCGGAATACACCCCGGCGAAATGGATGAAGATCTGACGGCCGTCCCAATCGGCCGGAACTTCGAATTGCGTGCGATACGAGCCGACCGGATTATATTCATGGGGAATGTACGGCGGATCCTTGGGATGCGGATAGGTGGCATTCGTGTAGATCGGAATGCCGTAGCCCTGCAAATCCCAGCAGGACGGGACCGGTATCTCGTCCCAATCGGTGTCGTTGTAATCGGATTTGAAAAAACCGGCCGGCCGGTCGGCCGGTTTGCCGCACCAGTGGAATTTCCAATTCCCATTCAGGCATTTGAGGAATGGAGTCGCGTCCGGCGCGCCCTTCAAGGCTGATTTTGCATCGGCGAATGGCCAGGCCGTCGCGCGTCCAGGCTCTTTATTGCGCTGCACGATCAGCGGATTTTCCCAATCGGGCAATTTCGAGTAATTGATTTTTTTCGTCTTCGTTATTTTCTTCGCGGCCATGCAAGGCTCCTTGGCATTTGTTGGAACGCGCAACTCCAGCGCATATCGCAAGCATGCTGAAAATACGCCCAATACGACGTTTCAATAGTTAGATCATTCCGCGGCGAGTTGCGCAACGGCTTTTTTTCAAAAGCAAGTACGCCCGGTTGCGGGTATAACTCAAATTGAGCTGAATTATGCGCTTCTTGCTCCTGCTCTTGCTCTTGCTCGCAATCCAATGATGGTCTCTGGTTTCAGCATTCGGATTCAAAGAGCGACACTGCGTTGAAGCATATTTTCGGCTGCGAGGTGAAGAATCGGAGCATGAGCAAGAGCAAGAGCAAGAAAAAAAAGAGATAAAGTCAAGATGCGCCCCACGCCCGATTGTGGTTCGAATGAAGTTTATTGACGGATGGACGATGAAAGACAAACGGCGCGCAATCGGTTGATTGCGCGCCGGATAGAATTCTGTAACATGTTTTCCAACGGCTTTACATTTGCCCCATTCTTTGCATCAGATCAGCTTTATCTGTATCGAAATTGTTGAAAACATATGCGCGGAGGATTCTTCCCTGCGCATCTTGCAAGATGAGCGAAGGAATCTGATACACGCCTAACTGGTGATATGTTCCGCGCGAATAGATCTGTTCGCGATAGCAGACGAACTTTCGGGTCAGATCGAGGAAATCGCCGGCCGAGAAGATTTCTGAATCGATCCTGCGGCAGACCGGTACGTTGTCATTGTAAAAGTATAATACCCGCGCTTTTTGTTGATTCAGCGCTTCCGATTCAAATTCCTGGTAGGTCAGTTTCCATGGCACGCTTGTGGGAATCGGACCCGTGGCTTGACTTTGCTGCGTTTGCTGCGTTTCTTGTTTTGCGTAATCAGCAGTGGCAGACTGGCTGCTTGTCCCGGCAACGTTTGTATTGCCATACGCCAGCGCCGCAACGTCTGATTCCGACAGGGCGACATTGTACACGCGGAAGTCGTCAATCCACCCTCTGAAAAACGGATCGTTGGGCCACTGGCTTTTCGCGATATAATTGTTGCTCTGAAGGATGTCGGATGGATTCAAGGTGATGCGCCCTGAAACCGCCACTTCGCCATTGACGAATATTTTACCGGTGTCGCCTTCGAGAGTGACGGCCACATGCACCCATTGCCGCATGGGCAGCGGTCTTGTGGCGTCCAGGGATTGATTGATCTCGTATTTCCGGATGGCGAAGCGCAAAGCATTGCCGCCGGAGCATGGAGTCAGGTATAGGTATTGATTGGTGTCAACGCCGAAGTCAAAGATGTGCTGCCATTGATTGCCGCCGCTCCAGCTGACCCACATGGCGATGGTCATGTCCTCAGAATCCAGCACGCTGTTGGCAAGCCTGACATGATCATCCATGCCGTCCATGCCGATCGTTTGACCGCTGATGCCCCCGGCAAATATCGGACCGCCCATGGCGACGCCATTGTTTGTTCCGGCGATATCGCGTGCATCGCCTTCGAATTGCATATGCGTGATCAGACTGGACGGTCCGATGCTGCCGCTGCCGCTGGCCAGGCTGACCAGCTCATCTTGCGACAGCGCTTGGTCAAAGATGCGGAAGTCGTCAATCAAACCGTTGTAAGGAGGCTCGCTGCCGTGCCCTTTGCCAATATAGTTTGAGGTTTGATTGATCGCGGTTGGATTGAGCGTGATGCGACGTGAAGCGACCTGAGCGCCATCGACATACAGCGCTCCGATGTCACCATTGAGCGTGACGGCGACATGCACCCACTTGCCGGAGGGCAACTGGGGGGCGTCGATCGTTTGATTCGTATTGCCTTTGCGGATGCCGAAGTGGAAAGTATTGCTTCCGGAACTGGGGGTCATATACATTAAATCTCCGGAGCCGGTGTCTCCAAAATCAAAGATACGTTGCCATTGACCGCCGCCGTTCCAGTAAACCCACATCGCAATGGTCATATCATCAGTAGCGACGACGTTATACGGCAACTCCACATAATCATTCAACGCGCTCAGGCTGATGGCTTGCCCGATGCAGCCCTGGACGTACTGTGGATTGCCTGAGACACGCGCATGCATCGCGCCCGCGCTATCGATCGTGTTTCCATCAAATTGATAATGCGCGAGTTGTGCAGTCCAGCCGTTAACACCGCTGATTCCAATCATGACGCCCAAGATCGCAATCGTTTTCATGATCGGGCTTTTCTGTGGTTTTGTGAGATTTTGGATTTGCATAATTATGCCTCTTCTGTCCTTCGATTCGCCACGCACAATTATGGTTCAAAGCATGGATTAAAACAGTCCTTCCATTTTACCCACATATTAAACACTATTTGCTGAACCGATTTCCAGTAAAATACGCTACATGTGTAAAATAATTTCACTTATCGGAAACCGATAAAGAAATATCAATTGAAATCTTCTGCAATTTTACTCGGGGTAATATTCAAACGAATTCAAACCAAGAATTGCTGCAATCGGTCTTATTCACTGATGTTGCGCACTGCGTCACTCCAGCCGCCAGTTGCCGGCATTCGCCGGCGTGAAACCGGTTAGACCCCGAATTCATTCGGGGGGAAAGCTCCGTTGCACTCCCGGATTGCCCGCTTCAGTGGGCGTCCAGAGCAAAACAGCACCGTTGGACGACAATCGAACAAGGCCATGCGTAACATCAGTTATTCAACGAGTGAAGACCGATTCAATCCATTTGACAATCAGCTCCCGGCATGACAGACAGATCTATCTGTTTTGAAAGACACATGCCGGAAAACGCCGTTTGCGCTGGCGGATGCGTCTAGTACGAATCCGAAGGGAAAAGGCTTGTGAGAGTGTCGCGAAGGATCATCTGGAGCGCGGGTTTGGCGGCGCTGGCTTTGACTTGGACGTCCTGCGCCGTGCGAATTCAACCGGCGCCGATGCCATTGGATTTGCCGCAGGATTTCTCGCGTTCCGGCGCAGAGGAACTCCCTGCGCAATGGTGGCTGTGTTTTAACGATCCTTCATTGAATGTTTTGATGGATCGCGCATTCGAGGGCAACTTCAATCTTCGCAGCGCGTGGAACCGTCTGGAGCAGGCGGAGGCGGCGCTGCGCAAATCGGGCGCTACGCTCTATCCGGAACTGAATGACAGCGCAGCCTGGAAGCGCACTTGGTCGCGCGAGAAAAGCGTGCAGACCGTGACGATTGAGACCGGCGATTCCAGTGAAAGCACGCAAACCGTGCAGAGGACCGTTGTGGAAGAAGGGCATATCGACAACGCCAGCCTGGGTTTTTCGGCGAGCTACGAAGTGGATTTATGGGGGCGCGTACGCTTCGCGCGAAACGCCGCGAAATTGGATGCCGAGGCTACGCTGGAGGATGTGATGAGCGCGGCGGTGTCTTTGTCCGCGAACATCGCGTCGCTCTGGTATCAGCTGGTCGCGCAACGCATTCAGGTTCGCGTGCTGGAAGAGCAACTGGCGGTCAACCAGGCGACGCTGGAAATCATCACGTTGCGCTTTAAGCGTGGGCAATCCAGTTCGATCGACGTGTTGCAGCAGCGTCAGCTCGTGGAAACGCGCAGCGGGCAAAAAACGCTGGCCGAGGCTCAGTTAAAGACTCTGGAGCATTCGCTGGCGATTCTCTTGGGTCAGGCACCGGGCGCCTTGGAACTGCCGCCGGACAGCCAGTTGCAAGAACTCCCGCCCTTGCCGGAGACCGGAGTTCCCGCGGAACTGGTGCGGCGCCGTCCGGATGTGCGCAGCGATTACCTTCGCATTCAAGCGGCGGACCAGCGCGTGGCGGCGGCGATCGCGGATCGCTTCCCGCAGCTCTCGATCACGGCGCGTTACGACGCCACCAATGAGAAGTGGCGCGATCTGTTCGACAACTGGGCGGCGGCGCTGGCGGCGAATCTGACGGCGCCTCTGTTTGACGCTGGTTTGCGCAAAGCCGAGGTGGAGCGAACACGCGCCGTCGCCGATGAGTATGTGAACACGTACGCTCAGACGATCTTGACCGCGTTGCATGAAGTGGAAGACGCCCTCGCGTTGGAAAGCAAGCAACAGGAGTATCTGGAAAGCCTGCATCGTCAATACGAACTATCGCAGCAAATCACGGAACAAACACGCGATGAATATCTCAAAGGCTCCGAGGATTATCTGCGCGTGCTCGACGTGCAGCTCAGCCATCAAGACCTGCAAAGCCAACTCGTGGAAGCGCAACGACAATTAATCGATTACCGCATCGATCTGTGCCGCGCGCTGGCCGGCGGATGGGAACTTGCCCGTCCGGAATTCAGCGTTGCGCCGCGCAACGATCTGTTGACATGGCTGCGGAGTAAGCGCGACAACTGAAACGGCTTTGCCGCCGTCGCCTCAAGAGAGGAACTTCAACATGTCTGGACAAAACTCAGCGGGCGCCAATCCGCCCAATTTAGCCACGCGATCCGTCCGCCTTCTTTTCAGTCTATTCGTCAAGGTGATCCTGCCGATCCTGGTTTTGACGGGAGCGACGCTGGCGGCGATTTATCTGATGGAATCCGGTCCGAAATCATCGCGCCAAAAACCCGTGCGCAACGCTCGCCTGGTTGAAACGCTTCTCGCGGCTCCGATCGAGGCCTCTGTGACCATTGAAGGCATGGGCACGGTGAAAGCCTCGCGCGTGGCGCAATTGCAGCCGCGGGTGAGCGGCCAGGTGATTGAAATGAGTCCGGCCTTGATCCCCGGCGGATTGCTGAGTGAAGGCGAAATCGTCCTGCGCATCGACTCCAAGGACTACGAGCTGAATGTGCGTCAGCGCAAAGCGGAATTGGCCTCGATCCAAAGCGAATTGAAAATCGAAGAAGGTCAGCAGTCCATCGCCCGCAACGAGTATCAATTGCTCCAGAAAGAGATCGCTCCGGAAGACGAAGAGTGGGTTTTGCGCAAACCGCAAATGGAGAGCGCCCAGGCGAAGGTCGACACGGCGCAAGCCGCGCTGGAATTGGCGCAGTTGGAACTGGAGCGCACAAAAGTGCAGGCGCCGTTCAACGCCGTGGTGCAGTCGCGCGATGTGAATCTTGGGATGCAAGTCAACGTCTCCACGTCGCTGGCCACGCTTGTTGGAGCGGATGAATACTGGGTCACAGTCGCGCTGCCTGTCAATCAACTCAAGTGGATCACGATCCCGCGCAAGACCGGTGAGACGGGATCAATGGTGCGGGTGTATGACGAAGCCGCATGGGGCGCCGGGATTTATCGCACAGGGCGCGTGCTTCGGCTGGAAAGCGCCCTGGAAGAGGAAGGACGCATGGCGCAGCTGCTGGTGTCCGTCGCCGATCCATTGGCCTTGCAGCCGGAGAATGAAGATCAACCGGCGCTGCTCATCGGCTCATACGTCAGCGTGGAGATTGAAGGGTCCGCGCTGGAGGATGTCTATGCGCTCGATCGCGCTTTGCTGCGGGATGGCGATCAGGTCTGGATCATGACGCCGGAAGACACGCTGGAGATTCGCCTGGTGAAAGTCGCTCATCGCGGTCCGGAGCAGTTGCTGGTTTCCGAGGGCCTGAGCCCCGGCGAGCGGGTCGTCGTCACCACGCTTTCCGCTCCGGTGGAAGGCATGGCTCTGCGCGTGGCGGAAAGCGAAGCGGCATCATCTCCCACGCTGCAAGGAACCGAAACGACAGACGATGGAACGCTCACGGAGGCGCCGCAATCATGAACCTTCCAGAGCCACGGTTAGAGCCTGGAACGCAACGCGGACCCATCGCGTGGATGGTGCGCAATGGCGTCACACCGAATCTGCTGATGGTGGTGCTGATGATCGGCGGCCTGCTGATGGCGTTTCAGATCAAGCAGGAGATTTTTCCCGAGTTCGATCTGGACATCGTCAGCATCTCCGTCGCCTATCCCGGCGCCAGTCCGGCGGAGGTGGAACAAGGCATTCTGCTCTCCATTGAAGAAGCCGTGCGCGGCGTCGACGGCGTGGATGAATTCACTTCCAGCGCGAATGAAGGCTCCGGCTCGGTGCGGGTGGAGTTGGAAAGCTCCGCCGACGCGCAAAAGGTCTATCAGGACATCCAGCAGGAAGTGGACCGCATCACGACATTTCCCGAAGACGCCGAAGAGCCGCAGGTGTCCATGGCTTCGCATTTCCACGAGGTGCTGGATGTGCAGCTCTTTGGAGACGTCAACGAACGTTCCTTGCGCGAATGCGCCGAGGACGTGCGCGACCGCCTGTTGCAGTCGTCTGGCATTACGAAGGTGGAGCTGATTGGCGCGCGGGATTATGAAATTACGATTGAAGTCTCCACGGAAAACCTGCGGGCCTACGGCCTGACAGTCTCGGAGATCGCCAATACGATCCGCAACACAGCGGTGGAGGCGCCCGGCGGCAGCATGAAGACCAGCGCGGGCGAGATCATGGTGCGCGTGAATGAGCGCCGGGATTGGGCCAGGGAGTTCGCCGATATTCCCATCGTGGCCGCGGATAACGGTTCTATCCTTTACCTGCGCGACATCGCCGAAGTGCGCGAGGGTTTTGAAGACTCCGACAGGCTGGCGACGTATGACGGACAGCGCTCTATCGGCCTTGGCGTCTATCGCATCGGCTCTCAAACGCCGATCGGCGTTTCTGATGCGGCGCACCAGGCGTTGGAGGACATCGAGGCGGATCTGCCGGCCGGCATCCAATACGCGATCAGCCGGGACATGTCGGACATCTATCGTCAACGCCTGCACTTGCTGCTGAAAAACGCCTTCTTCGGCTTGACGCTGGTGTTTATCTCTCTCACCTTGTTTCTGGAATTCAAACTCGCCTTCTGGGTTGTCATGGGCATTCCGATCTCCTTTCTCGGGACGCTGCTGTTTCTGCCCTCGATGGGCGTGTCGATCAACATGATCTCGATGTTCGCCTTCATCATCGCGCTGGGCATCGTGGTGGACGACGCCATCGTGGCTGGCGAGAACATCTACGAATACCGCCAGCGCGGGATGAGTTTCTCGCAAGCGGCGATCAAAGGCGCGCAAGAAGTCTCCATGCCGGTGGCGTTCAGCATCCTCACCAATAACGTCACGTTCCTCCCGTTGCTCTTCGTGCCGGGCTTCATGGGTAAAATCTGGGGCGTCATCACCCTTGTCGTGCTCACCGTCTTTTCGATATCCTTGGTTGAAGCGCTGTTGATCCTGCCGGTGCATTTGGCCCATGTGAAAGAATCCAGGAATCCCATCAGCCTCAAGTTTCACCACTGGCAACAGGCGTTCAGCCGTTTTTTCATTCGCATGGTGAATAAAATTTACGGACCCTTTTTGGACGCCTGTATCCGGGTGCGCTATCTCACGTTGTCGTTCGGTCTTGCCCTGCTGGCGATCGTCTGCGCATACGCCCTCAGCGGGCGCATGGGCATGACGCTGATGCCCAAGGTGGAGTCCGACCGCGCGATTGTCACCGCCTCGCTGCCGTACGGCTCTCCGATGTCTCTCGCGTTGCATGTGCGCGACCAGCTGGAGAAAGCCGCACGTGAGACGGTGGATGAAGTGGAAAAAGAAAAGAATATGCAACTCGCAAAGAACATCTTCGCCGAAATCAATGAAAACGTCGTGACCGTCACGATCAATCTTGTCGATTCCGAGGTGCGGCCGATCAGCACGACGGAGGCGACGAAGATCTGGCGCGGGAAGACCGGCTCGATCCCTGCCGCGGAATGGCTCCGATTCGAGTCGGATCGCGGCGGTCCCGGCGGAGGCAAGTCGCTCACCGTGGAACTCAGCCATCGCGACATCGACGTTTTGGAGCGCGCGGCGGAGACGCTTGCGGAGCGGCTTGAGGAATTCACCAATGTGCGCGACGTGGAAAACGGATTCAATCCCGGCAAAACTCAGCTCGATTTTCGCCTCAAACCGGAGGGACGCAGCTTGGGCTTGACCGCCAGCGGCGTGGCGCAGCAAGTGCGCAACGCCTTTTATGGCGCGGAGGCCCTGCGGCAGCAGCGCGGACGCAACGAGGTGACTGTTCGCGTTCGACTGCCGGAAGCGGAGCGCTCCAGCGAATACGTCATTGAGCAAATGCTGATTCGCACGCCGTCGGGAAAGGACGTTCCGCTGAGTCAAATCGCTGAAATTGACCGCGGCAGGGCCTATTCCACGATTGACCGGCGCAATGGCCGCCGCACGATCAGCGTGAGCGCCGCCGTGGAGCCGGACGATCAAACCAATCAGGTGATTGAGAGCATGAATGAATCGACGCTGCCGCAATTGGCGGCGGATTTCCCCGGACTGTCGTTCAGCTTCGAAGGCCGCGAGGCCGATATGCGCGATTCGATGAACAGCCTTAAGCGCAACTTCGTTCTCGCGTTGCTGGTGATTTATGCGATGCTGGCGATTCCCTTCGGCAGCTATGTTCAACCCCTGATTGTCATGTTTGCCATCCCGTTTGGCTTTGTCGGCGCGATCCTGGGACATTTGCTGATGGGATTCAATCTCAGCGTGGTCAGCATGATGGGCATCATCGCGCTTTCCGGAGTGGTGGTGAACGACTCGCTGGTGATGGTCGTGTATGCCAATGAGCATCGCCGCGCGGATGGACTGAGCGCCTTCAACGCCATTCATCTGGCCGGGGTCCGGCGCTTCCGGCCGATCATGCTCACGACGCTTTCCACGTTCGGCGGACTCGCGCCGATGATTTTCGAAACTTCCATTCAGGCGCGTTTCATGATCCCGATGGCCATTTCGCTGGGTTATGGTCTGCTTTTTGCCACGGCGATCACGCTGCTGATCGTTCCCTGTCTGTATCTCATGATTGAGGACGTCAAGGATCTTCTGGGATTCGTGGACGAATCGGACGCTGATTCCGCTTCAGGCCTGCCGGAATTCACCGCGTCCGCCTCCGGGGGGTAATCAGTCTTTTTTCCACGCGCCGTCTTCATGCACCAGGCGCATATTGCCATGCTGCATCTTCTTGTTTTGATAGCGTAGTTGATACGGCACGACGCTGCGTCCGTTCTGGATTTCCACGTCGCCGGTCTGGATTTCAACGATGCCGCCGTTGCGCTGGAAGTATGCGCGCAGCTCGCGCAGCTCCGCCTCGCCTTCCTCGGCCCAGATGGCGAGCTCATCGCGCGACATGTGCTCCTTGACGCGTTCGAACTCGCCGTTTTCGATCCAGCGGAGCAACTGCTGGACCATCTGCGCCGGATCGGACGATGCGGCTGCTGTTGGAATCGAAGCCGGGCGCTGTTTGGGCGGCTGCGCAGGAGCCGGCTTCTGGGCAACCGGCGTAGGCGAGGGAAATGGCGTCTGGTCCGGCGCCGGTGTTTTTCCCGGCGTAGCAGGCGGATCGCTTGTGCCGCAGGCGGCGAGGATTCCCGCAAGTCCAATGCACAGCGCGGAGAGATAATAGGGCGATCGCAGCCTCTTAAGCGTTTTTAAGGCTCGAACGAAAACTCGATGGATTAAGGAGGGTGGGCGCATCGGTCGCGGTTACACGAAGGACATTGGATTGGATGCGGCGCTGTTGGGATGCAGCAGCAACTCCGCGAAAGATTCGCCGAACAGCCTGGCGTACTTCGCATCGGCGATCATGATCAGCTGCTTGCGCACTTCCTCGCGCGTTTTTTTGCGCTGCTCCGCGCCGGAGCGCAGCATGTTTTGCAGGATGTCCCGCACGACCGGCTGGGGATCCGTCAGGTATCCGCCGCGCACCAGTATCGCGACCGCTTCGCCGATCGCGCCGACGGGCTTGCCGTTGCTGATAAATGAGCCGACCAGATGATGCACACGGACATCGTCCCAGTACACCGTCGCGCCGCTGCCGCCGACCAGGATCAAGCCGCTGTAATCGTCATGCGAGCAGCCGGCCAGCATGGTCGTCGGATGGACTTCCATGCCGAACATGCCGCGCGCGGGCGAGATGGAACTGCTGACCGTGGAGACATGCAGCCCCGCCCGCATCAACGCGTTGCGAGGATGGATGAACTCCTCGTCGCGGAAATTGTGATGCGCGATCAGCATCAGCACATGTTTTTCATCGCTGAATAGCATGGCGCTTCCCCGCATGCTCGGATTGGATCCTGGACAGGCTTTCGACATTTATTTTATATGCCAAACCCTCAACTTGTAAAGAAGTTTCCAAATAATGCTTGTCCTTGACACCGTTGCTGCCGATGTGTGTATAATGAATGCCGCTTGAGGTGCGCAGTGGGCCGGGCGCATCGATGCTTCAGTTTAATGGGTTAACTCTCGAAAAATTGGGGAAGCGCGTCATGGTATCCGGCAAAGAATTCAAGGGATCGTTCGATCATTTTTTTTCATCGCAAAAACCCTGGTTTTCCTTGTCGAAAAAAATCTGGAATCCCCCCGTGGATGTCTACGAATGCGAAAACGCCATTGTCATCAAAATGGAGGTGGCCGGCGTGAAGGAAGAGCATCTGGACATCGCCACGGAGGGCCACATGCTGATGATTCGCGGAGTGAGGCCGGAGGAAAAGGATCTCGAACGGTCGTCGATTCATCTGCTTGAAATTAATTACGGGCAGTTCGAGCGAGCCTTCAGACTGCCCGACGGCATTGTCGTCGAAGACATCCAGGCGAACTATACGAACGGTTTTCTGCGGGTGAAGATCGTGAAAAGCGACAAGCCGGAGGACACAATCACCGTTCCTGTAAGGATTGATGGAGAATAAATCGCATACATCGAGAGAGGTGTCAGTCGTGAGCCAAGCAACTATCGCGCACGTCTCCAACAATGATGAGCAGCTTTCCGAGGCGGAAATGCCTGAAGTGCTGCCGATCCTGCCGATCGACAACATCGTGGTGTATCCATTTATGATCGCTCCGATCATCGTCGGCGATGAAAACAGCCGCATAATGATCGAATGCGCCTTGCGCGAGGATCGCATGGTCGGGATCTTTACGCGTAAGGAAAACGCCCCGATGACCAATCAGGATTTCGAGGAGATCTATGAGGTTGGCACCGCCGCGGCGATCCTGAAAATGCTCAAGATTCCCGACGGCACGATGCGGCTGCTCTTGCACGGCGTGCGTCGCGTTAAAATCACCGAACACATTTCGAGTGAGCCGTACATGAAGGCGCGCATCGAAGCCGTGGAAGAGACATCGAGCGCCACGCGCGAGATCGATGCGATCGTTTCGCGCATCCGGCCGATGATCAACGAGATCGTGCAACTCGCCAACATGCCGGAAGACATGGCCGTGGCTGCGGCGAACTTGAACGAGCCGGGAAAACTGGCCGATCTAATCGCCAGCAATCTGAACCTGAAGCTCAGCGAGCAACAGGAGATTCTGGAGCACTTCGACATCCGGGCGCGGTTGAAACGCATTCTGGAGATCATGAACCGCGAGCTGGACAAACTCCAGTTGGGCAATCAGATCCAGCAGGACATCCAGGACAATCTGCACCAGAACCAGCGGGAATATTATCTGCGCGAGCAGATGAAGGCGATTCAGCGGGAATTGGGCGAGGACGAAGAGGCGTCGCCTGAACTCGAGGAGATCCGCGAACGGCTGGCAGAAAAACAGCTGCCGGAATATGCCCGCGAGACGGCTGAACGGGAACTCAGCCGGCTGGAAATGATGCCTCCTTCCTCCGGCGAATACTCCGTCGTGCGCACCTATCTGGATTGGATTGTCGATCTGCCCTGGATGGACTCCACCGATGACAATATCGACATCAAGCACGCGCAGAAAATTCTGGATGAGGATCATTACGGTTTGGAGCGGATCAAGGAGCGCATCCTCGAGCATCTGTCCGTGATCAAAATCCGCAAGGAACTACGCGGACCAATTCTCTGCTTCGCCGGACCGCCCGGAGTGGGCAAAACCTCCCTGGGGCGCAGCATTGCTCATGCCACGGGACGCAAATTTCACCGCATCGCCCTCGGCGGCATGCACGATGAATCGGAGATCCGCGGTCACCGGCGCACGTATATCGGCGCCATGCCTGGCCGCGTGCTTAAGGGGCTTAAGGAATGCGGATCGAACAACCCGCTTTTCATGCTGGATGAGGTGGACAAACTGGGTCAGGACTTCCGCGGCGATCCGGCTTCGGCGCTGCTCGAAGTGCTTGATCCGGAGCAGAACTTCTCCTTCACCGACAACTATCTCGACATGGCTTTTGACCTGAGCAAGGTGATGTTCGTCACCACCGCCAACATGCTCGACACGATCCCCGGACCGTTGCGCGACCGCATGGAAGTGATCCAACTTTCCGGCTACACGATCCGGGAGAAAACCGCCATCGCGAAAAAATATCTCGTGCCGCGTCAGATCAGCCAGAACGGCCTGAAAAGCAAGGATCTGAAAATCAGCGACTCCGCCCTTGAGCAGATGATCGACAATTATACTCGCGAGGCGGGATTGCGCAACCTGGAGCGCTCCATCGGCTCGATCTGCCGCAAAGTGGCGCGGCGCCACGTCGAGGGCGATGAGACTCAGGTTCGCGTCAACACCCGCAATCTGGAGGATTTCCTCGGTCCGCGTCAGTATTTCTCGGAAGTGGCCGATCGCACCGGCGTGCCCGGCGTATGCACGGGTTTAGCCTGGACTCCGGTGGGCGGCGAGATCCTCTTTATTGAAGCCGCCGCGTCGAGAGGCAAAGGCAACCTGATCCTCACCGGGCAGCTCGGCGATGTGATGAAGGAATCCGCCTGCGCGGCCGTGAGCTACCTGAAAACTCAGAGCGATGCCAGCAACCGTTTCTTGGAATTTTTGCAGGAAAACGACCTGCATATCCATATCCCGGCCGGCGCCACGCCGAAAGACGGCCCCAGCGCAGGCATCGCGCTTTGCACCGCCATCGCCTCGCTTGCGCTCAATCAACCCATCAAGCCGCTGCTGGCGATGACCGGAGAAATCACGATCACCGGCAAGGTGCTCCCCATCGGCGGTCTTAAGGAGAAAGTCCTCGGCGCCGCGCGCGCGGGCATCCGTGAAATCATCATGCCGACGCACAATCAAAAAGACATGGAAGACGTGCCGGTGGAAATCCGCAACAAAATCCGTTTCCACTTTGTGGACAAAGTCCCCGAAGTCGCGCGTATCGCCCTGCCGCAAACGCAGGGCTTCGACGGCAAGCGCAACGGCTCGAAACGGTGATCCTGACCGGCTGATCCTGCGATTGGCCGGGAACTTTTTTCAACTGGCATTGTCGAACCTGCATCCGTTAATATCTCAACGCGGAAAGGAGTCTTTCTATGTCATTTCGATTTGCGTCAGCATGTTGCATCATCCTTCTGTGCTGGCTTGCGGCTTGCGAGAAGGTCGAGACGCCCGAGCGTCAGACTGCGGCGCAGACATCCCGGCAAGCGCGAGCCACGCCCACTCCGGAGCCGCAGGCGTCGAAGGTGCGCCGCGCCGAAAAAACCGCCTGGCGCATGATGATCAACGGCCAGATCGCCGGCAAAGGCAAAAATGAATATTGGGGGCAGGTTCCGGGCATCGGTAAACTCGACCTGGGCAAGTCCAGCTATAACACCTACCTCTATTCCGCCGACGTCGCGGCGCACATCCATGTGAATAACGATACGAAGCTCGAGATCGGCTATGTCTTTAATAAAATCCTGGCGCAGGAGATCATCGGCGAACGCGAAATCCGGATGAAACTCCAATCGCGGCATTTACCGCCGTTGATGCCCAAGGGCGTGAAACTGACTGAAGAGACCATCGAATACATCGAGCGGAATATCGAGGCCGTTGATCCCATGTTGCCGCCCTCGGTGAAGCAATGGATCGACTACGGCGGCGAAATGCTCGCCTTCCGCTCCGAGCCGCTGGATCAAGCGCAAGACTCGGCGCTGGGCTTGAACGGCAAAAAAGTGCGCGTGATCAAAACCGTCGGGCGCACCATCGTCCAGGGGCTTGAGGGCTTCGAGCCGACGCGCGCGCAACGCGACTTCATCGACCGCCTGAGCCTGACGGCCGACGTGGACCTCTTTCCCGAGGATAAAAAGCCCGGCGATCAATGGATCGCCGACGCGGCCACCCTTGGTTTCGTCTTCGATCCGCTGATCAGCGGCGACTTTCGCGGTCCGGTGAGTGTGGAATACGTCAAGGACGAGCTGCGCGACGGCTTCAAGACCGCCGTGCTGAAAATCCGCAAAGCGCCGGTCGAATTCATCGCCGCGGATGGCTCCACCAACGGCCAATTCGACGGATGGGGCGAGGTTGAGTGCCTGATGCCCGGACGTTTGATTGTGTCGATCAATCTCAAAGGCAATGGCGAATTCAAGGGCTTCCCGGCGGACCATCTGCTCTACGGCATGCAATACGAAGGCCAACCCGAATACGAAGCCGTCTCCTCCACGCAGGAGATCGACTACAATCCCGCTCCGTGATGGACGCTTGTTAATTGGGATTTGCTGGATGAATCGCTTCCACTAATTCCTCGAAGGAATCGACGATGCGCGCCGCGCCGAAGGTTTGAAGGTCTTCCCGGCTGGAGGCGCCCCAGGCGACGGCGCAGAAGGGAACGCCCGCGGCTTGGGCCGTTCCCGCATCGGCGCGGCCGTCGCCGACCATCAAGGTCTCATGCGTCTCGACGCCCAGGCGCAGCATGATATGCATTAATCCATCGGGCGCCGGTTTGTGCGGGAATTCATCCATCCCGCCGATCACACACTCGAATTCCTGCGTGATGCCAAAGTGCTCAAGCACGGGCAGCGCCAGCGCCGCCGGCTTGTTGGTCAATACCGCGAGCCGGAGACCGGCGCTGCGCAACTGAGCCAGCCCTTCGCGCACGCCGGGATAGAGCCGCGTTTGCTCGCAATGATGCTCCTTGTAATGCGATTGTATGAAACCGACGGCGCGTTCGAGCTCCTCCGCGCAAACGTTCGGATCAGTGTCGCTGATTTCGAGCACCGTGCGCCGGGCAAGCATTTGAATGCCATAACCCACGCCGCGCGTGACCTGCTCCACGCTGAGCGGCGCCTTATGCATCATCTTCCGGGCGTGATTGACCGACGCCGCCAAGTCGTCGAAGGCGTCCACCAGCGTGCCGTCCAAATCGAACGCCACCGCGCGGATATTTTGAAAAATGGCTGTTGTCATCATTTCTTGGCGTCAGTCATAATCTGCGAAATCAGAATTGCAAAGATTTCTTTTCGCAGCCCCGCTCATTGCAGGAGCTTTCCAAAGTCCGTATAACGCGCGTCCTTCTCGCTTCTCGCTTTTCGCTATCGGGATCGGGATCGCAATCGTCGTCGTCGTTGTTTTTCGATAACGATCCCGATTGCGATAGCGATTTCGACCGGAGCGGATGGGACGTTAGAAGGCTTCTGTGTTTATTCGCAAAAATGTCTGGAGAGAGAAAAAGCGCATTGACAGCCGGGGCGATCCTTACAAACATAATCAACGATCATGCATTCATATGAATGAAACGGTTGGAAGTCGTATCGGATTGCTTCGCACCTAAGGAAAATGCAATGAAACTGGCGCATTTGCTGAAAGAAGAAAACATTCTGGCGCAGATCACGCCTGCCTCGAAAGATGAACTCATCTGCCGCATGGCGGAAAACGCCGTGGGCAAACTCGGCGGTGTGACGCCCAAAGACGTGCTGGAAGTGGTGAACAAGCGTGAGGGCATGGTCACCAGTTACATCGGGCATGGCGTGGCGATGCCGCATGCCAAGATGCCGCAAATGGACAAAGTGACGCTCTGTCTGGCTTCATTGGAACAGGGATTGGAATGGGACGACGAGGCGGATCAGCTTGTGCGTGTGATTTTTTTGGTCCTCGGTCCTACGGGTCAGAACAGCCAGATGCTGCAAACCCTCGCGGCCCTGGCGCGCTTGTGCAGTTCGAAGGATAACCGCGATGGGCTTGCGCAGATTAAGTCTTCCCAGCGGCTGTTGAAATTGGTTGAGGAATCCGGCATCGACGTGAAACGCACCGTGACCGTCGCCGATGTGATGCGGGATCGTTTCATCCAACTCACGCCGGAGATGACCTTGCGCGAAGCCGTGGAGCGCATGAGCGTCGAAGAGCATGACGGCTATCCCGTGGTCAATGCCCAGGGTGGAGTGGTCGGCAGCCTCTGCGCCGCCGACCTGCTGAAGATCGGCGTTTCGCCCTATATCGATCTGCTCACCGACGACAGTTTCCTGACGAATTTCGAACCATTCGAGCAGTTCTACGAGCAGGAAAACAGCACCGTGGTGCAGGAAGTGATGAACAAAGAGGTGCTGGTCTTCACCCCCTCCGCTCCGATCATCAAAGTCGCGCATCAGATGATATCTCACAACCATCATCGCGCCTTCGTCGTGGCGGACAACAAACTCATCGGCATGATCTACGCCAAGGACATCATGACCAAGATCCTGAACTTGTAATCCGCAGCGAGCAACGCTTCAACATAATGCACGGGCGGCGAGGAGTGAAAAATGGACGATAAAGCTGTTATTCAATCGCAGTATTATGCCGCGTTGAAAATGCTGGAAGCGGCGATCCGCCAGTGTCCGGATGCGCTTTGGAGCGATCCGGAATGCAAAAACCGCTTCTGGCATATCGCGTATCATAAGCTTTTTTGCACCCATCTTTATCTGCAAGCATCCGAAAAGGAATTCACTGCTTGGGAAAAGCATCGAAAAGAGTATGAGTTTCTCGGTCCTCTGCCTTGGCCTCCGCACAAAGAGCCGGACATCGGCGAACCTTACACAAAGGACGAAATGCTGGAGTTTGTGGAATTCTGTCAGGCAGAGGTCGAGCGCAATGTCTCCGCGTTGAACCTTGAAGCGGAAAGCGGTTTCTTTTGGCTGCCCTTCGGCAAACTCGAGCTTCAGTTTTACAATATTCGCCATGTTCAACATCACGCCGGTCAGTTGATTGATCGATTGAGAAACAAGGAATCCATCGGCGTGGACTGGGCCGGAATGAAAACGCAGCAGTCATAGCCTCGTATCGAAAGAAAATCAATGACCACACAACAAGAGCAGGATCGGCGATTGCGGTTGGAAGCCGCCCGGCGGATCGAACAACTGCGCGGCCGTCCGGCGCGCGCGTTCGCCGGACTGGATGGATTTATCGACGAAATCGTGCATCTGGTGCGCCAGCGCCAGGACGCGGAGCATTTCGAGCGGATCGAAACGATTTCCGAGCTCGCTGAAAAGCTCGCCGGATACGCCGGGAAATCCGGCAATGTCGAGGGCGTGGCGCGCACGACAAAAATGGGCGGCAACGGTCCGTTGATGTCGTCCGCAATGGGCAGTTTGGGCGTGCGCATTTTTTACGCCGGCGCCGTTGGCGTTCCTGAGGTGCATCCGGTTTTCGCCAAGTTGCTCGAATTTGGCGAAGTCCTTTCCATCGCCGATCCGGCGCATACGGACGCGCTGGAGTTCGCCGACGGCAAGATCATGCTGGGCAAGATGGAGTCGTTGCGCGAAGTGACATGGGAGCGGATCGTTCAGGCATCCGGCGGCGAAGAGGCCTTTGCGCAAAAACTGGACGGATGCCGGCTCGCTGCGTTGACCAACTGGACCATGTTGCCGGAGGCCACGGACGTTTTTGACAACCTGATGCGCGTGGCGGCCGGTCTGGATCAGCCGCCGATGTTCTTTTTTGACTTGGCCGATCCGGCCAAGCGCAGACGGGAAGACCTTAAGGCCGTGCTCGAACTGCTCGGGCGCCATTCCGCCGACGGGCGGTATGTGATGCTGGGTCTCAACCACAACGAAGCCCTGCAGGTCGCGGAGACGTTGCAATGCTCCACTGGCGCCTCGGAAGAGCCAGCGGCGCTGTGTGAACTGGCCGATGCGATCCGTCGCGCTTCCGGCGTCACAGAGATCATCGTGCATCCCCGTCCACGCGCGGCCGCCAGCACGGCGGAGCGCACGGTTTGCGTCGAGGGAACATTCACCCGCAATCCGAAAATCAGCACGGGCGCAGGCGATCACTTCAACGGCGGTTACGCCTATGCCCGGCTGCTTGAACTCGATATTGAACTGGCGCTGATCGTCGGCCAGGCTGTGGCAGGTTTTTACATCCGCAACGGCGCAAGTCCATCGCCGGAAGATGTGATCCGGTTTTGCGAAAAGTGGGCTGAAGCCGGCGGCAATTTTCCCGAAATTTAGATCTGAATTGACGCCGTTTGTTTGTTGAAGGTTAGGCTTCGGCGTCAAGCGTTTTGCGTATAATGTTCAAGAGCGTCTCGCGATTATAGGGCTTTTGAATCAGCTGCATATCCTGATTCAAAATAAAATCGGTGTGAATGCTGTCCGCGCTGTAACCGCTGGAGAAAATGACCTGCACATCCGGACGTTTCTCCTTGATCCGGTCATAAACCGCTTTCCCGCCAAGTTTGGGCATCATCACATCAAGCAGCGCAAGATCGATTTCATCTTCATGCTCCTCGAACACCTGAATGGCCTCTTCGCCGTCCACGGCGGGCAGGACGATATAACCCGCTTTCTCCAGCAAGAGCTGGCACAGTCTGCGCACCGCATCTTCATCTTCCGCCAACAGGATCGTTTCGGCTCCGCCCGGCGCCGCTTTCTTCTCGACGTTGCGCGGTTTTGACGCCTGTCCGCTGGAAAAAGGCAGATATATTCTAAATGTCGTGCCTTCGCCCATTTCGCTTTCTGCAAGGATGATCCCCTGGTGCTGCTTGATGATGCCGTATACTGTCGCCAAGCCGAATCCCGTCCCCGCTCCGATCTCTTTCGTGGTGAAGAACGGCTCAAAGATATGGCTCAGCGTTTCAACGTCCATGCCGCAGCCCGTGTCGGTCACGCTCAGCTGCACATACGATCCCGGCGCATCCATGTTGTGGACTTTGCAAAACTCATCATTGAGCAAAACGTTTTCGGTTTTAAGGGTGATTGTCCCGCCGCCGGGCATGGCGTCGCGCGCATTGACGCAGAGATTCATCAGAATCTGTTCGATTTGCACCTTGTCCGCGTATATGGCGCCTAAATGATGTCCCGGAATGACGTCCAGCACGATGTTTTCACCGATCACGCGCTGGATCATTTTCAGCGTGTTGATGATCACGTCGTTCAAGTTGAGATCGGTCAATGTGAGCACTTGCCGGCGGCTGAATGCCAGCAGCTGAGTGACCAGCGATGCGGCGGACTGCGCCGCTTTAGTGATCGCGTTTAATTCCAATTGAATCTCACCGCCGGCTTCCAGTTTGTCCAAGGCCAAGCTGCTATGCCCCAGGATTACATGCAGCATGTTGTTGAAATCGTGCGCGATGCCGCCCGCCAGCTGCCCCACGGCCTGCAATTTGTGCGACTGGATCAGTTGAGCCTCGAGCTGCGCTCTTTCCGCTTCGGCTTGTTTACGCTCCTCGATGTCCTCGCCGATGGATTGACAAGCCAGCATCTCCCCCTGGGCGTTGAACAGCGCATGATGAATCCAGCGGTGCCAGCGGGGCTCTCCTTCTTTTCCGATCATGCGAAACTCCAGCGAATGAATCGGCGTCTCGGCGCTCAACGTTGCGAGCGCTTTCCGAGCCTTTTCGCGGTCCTCCTCATGCACCTGCTCCAGGAATGCGCCGCTGTTCGCGCCCTGGATGGTTTCGCCGACCTGCCTGCAATATGCGTCGTTTGCATAGATGATCTCGCCGTTAGGCCGGAAACGGCAAATCAGCACCGGGGTATCCTCAACCAGCGCCCGGTAGCGCACTTCGCTGGCCCGCAATTCTTCATTTTTGACGGCAAGGGCGTTGATCTTGTCTTTGATCGCATCCCGCATCTGAGCGAAGCTGCGCCCCAGGACTCCCGTTTCATCGCTGCCGCTTGTCGTGATTGGATGATCCAGGTCTCCTGCTGCGATTTCCGACGCCGAGACGGTGAGCTCCTGGATCGGCCTCGCGATTTTAAAACCGTAAATCGCCAAACCGGCCAGCATTGCGGCGGCCAGCAATGAGAGCAGCAGAATCATATTTGTCGAGCGTCGCGCGTTTGCGGCGAGCTGCGTTTCCATATGGTTTGTTGTCATCGCCACATCCGCGTCCATTGTTTCGATGATCGATTGCACCGCGGATCGCGAGCGGTGCAGCGCCTCCAATTCGCGCTGCATTTCAAGCAATGCTTGTCCGAGGCGAAATAATTCAATTTCGTACTTGGACAGGGTGTTGATTAACTGCTCTCCGATGGATGCGAGTTCTTCGCCTGCGTTCATCACAGCGTTGAATATCGATTCGAGGTTTTGAAGCATGGACGTGG
>JAFGJS010000111.1 GCA_016928995.1 Candidatus Sumerlaeota bacterium
AAACGTTAAAAAACTGCGATTCCGGAGGCAAGAAAAACCACCTTAAAAAATCGATTTTTTGTCTAGACAGAGGGGACAAGCTCACATTTCCTTAATATCCGCTATTCCATCTGCAGCAGAATGCCGCCCAGGATATCCTCGAACATGCTCTTTTTCTTTTCGCTACGCTGCTCAGACTCAGCCTTCTTGCTCATTTCAGCGCTCCAGGCTGCCAGCAGCTCGCCGCACTCCGCCGCCTGGTTGACCTGCGCGCATTCCAGCGGAGTCTCGGGAAACGAATCTTCCGCGACAGCGTCCCATTTCGCTCCGGCCAGCAGCAAAAGCTCCGCGCATTCCGCCTCGTTATAATACGCCGCCATGTGCAACGCCGTCCAGCCCTGGTCCGCCGGACTCAATTCACCCACGAGCAGTTTCCAGTTTCCCTCGGGCAGCGCCACCTCCACCTGCGTGCGCGACATGCCCCGCGCGGCCGGATCTACCCCTGCCTGCAGCAAAGCCTCCAGCGCCGGAGCGTGGCCGTTGCGCGCAGCCACATGCAACGGAGTTTCGGCCTTGTTGGGCGCATAGACGTCCGCGCCGGCGCTGGCCAGCAGCTGAATCAATTCCACCGAGCCGGAGGCCGCCGCATAATGCAAGGGCCGCAAGCCCAGCGGCGTGTCATGATTCACGTCCGTCCCAAAATCCAGCAACTCCTTCACGCGCCCAAGGCCGCCGTTCAATAAAGCCAGCTCCAGCGCTGATTCGCCCAGCGGATTCCGCGCCTTGTCCCGCCTGCGAGGCGGATCTTTTTCGCAATACAACTCCGCCAGCGCAGGATCCAGCCAAAGTTCGTCGCGGCTGGCGCGTGCGCCGTGATCGAGCAGCAATTGCGTCATTTCCAGATGTCCGCAGCGCGCAGCCAGGGCCACGGCCGACCAATCCTGCCGGGTGCGGGGATTGACTTTTGCCCCGGCCTGAAGCAGCAGTTCCGCCGCCTCCAGCCGGTTCTGTGAAGCCGCGATGTGCAACGGCGTCAATCCCTCCGCATCCTTGACGTTCACCTTCGCCCCCGCATCCAGCAACGCCTTCACCACCAGCGGATTGCCGCCCAGGCACGCGAAATGCAACGCCGTCCGACCGCGGAGAGAACGTTTGTTCACGGCCTTCCGGTCGATCGGCTCGACCGGAAAAACCGGCGTCGCGTCCACCGGCGCCATGCCCGCGGTCAACGCCTCAAGCAGCAAACCTTCCTGCCGGAAAGTTCGCAGTTGCGTATCAATCAGCCGCGCGGGGAGCTCGCGCAAAACCGCCGCCTCGCCGGAATACGCCTCGCTCATGAGCTCGATCTGATCCATCTGCGCCGCAAGATCGAACGTCACAACCCGTATGCATCCGGTCAGCGTCAGCGCTGGCAACAGCGCCAGAATCCAAATAAAACCCTTTCCCATCGGTCATCTCCCATTTTTTTACATGCCATATCACACACAGGAAGAATAAGCAGATCAGGTCTTCATGGTCAATCAGCAAGAAGAACTCGATTCATTTTTCACTTGCGGATTGCTTTCGAAAACAAACCATAAGGAGCACATTCGTGGTCGAATAGTATAAACCGGTTGAAATTTCAAATGGGGATTGAAGTGCGAACCACCCTTTTCCAGATCGGTCTGCTGCTGGCAGCCATATCAACCTCCACCGCTCCGGCGCAGACGGAAGCGGGCGATACAAACGCCAGGGCTGCGCAGCCGCGGCACGAGTGGCTGCCGGCGTCCCATGAGAGCCTTCCACGCTGGCGCGGCTTCAACCTGCTGGAGAAATTCGACCTTGAATACAGCAACGGCCCCTTTGTCGAGGAGGACTTTCGCCTGATCTCGGCGTTCGGCTTCAACTTCGTCCGCCTGCCCATGGATTACCGCACCTGGATCGTGGACGGCGATTGGAATCAATTCAACGAGGAGGCGCTGAAACAGATCGATCAGGCCGTCGAATGGGGCGGACAATACGGCATCCATGTCTGCCTGAATTTCCATCGCGCCCCGGGATTCACCGTGGCCCACCCGCGTGAAGAGAAAAACCTGTGGACCGACGAGGAGGCGCAGCGCGTCTGCGCCATGCACTGGCAAATGTTCGCCAAGCGCTATCGCGGCATCCCCAGCGAAAGGCTGAGCTTCAATCTGTTCAACGAACCCAGCGGCCGGATGAACGGCGAGCAATACGCCGCGGTCGCAGGCAAAATCATCGATGCCATCCGGGAGGTGGATCCGGATCGTTTGATCATCTGCGACGGCATGAACTGGGGCACGCAGCCCTGTGAAGAATTGAGGCCGCTCAAGGTCGCCCAGGCCACGCGAGGATATCTCCCTTCTCCCCTGACGCACTACTACGCCTTCTGGTCCCGGGGCTCGGACTTGTTTCCCGAGCCGCAATGGCCCGCGTACGTGGGCAACGGCTTTCTCTATGGCCCCCTTAAAAAGGAACACGCCACCACCATGACGATCCAATGCGATCTGAGGGAAGAGTCGATACTACGGATTCACGTCAACCAAGTCTCCATCAACGGCACACTTTCCGTGCTCGCCGGCGGCAAGGAAATCTGGCGCAAGGAATTTCTCTCCGGAGAGGGCGCCGGGGAATGGGAGCGGGATCAATACAACCACCGTTGGGACGTCCATCAGCCGATCTACGATCAGGATTGCCGGATGAGCTTGCCGGAAGGAACCAAGCGCGTGGAACTGCGCCTCGTTGACGGCGACTGGCTGTACCTGCGCGAAATCGCCATCCGCCCGGCCTTCGATCCCGCGCAAGCCGAACACGTCTTTTATCTCGACCGCAGCTGGGGCCAGCCGCAATGGGAATGCCGCTACGATCCCGAGGACGCCGAGGCGCCCTTCAAAACCATGCAGCGCTGGGACCGCGACTGGCTCAAAGCCAATCAACTTCAGCCCTGGATTCAGCTGCGCGACTCGGGCGTGGGCGTGATGGTGGGCGAGTTCGGCGCGTATCGCTTCACGCCGCACGACGTCACGCTGCGCTGGATGGAGGACAACCTGCGCAACTGGCAGGAGGCCGGCGTGGGCTGGGCGCTCTGGAACTTCCGCGGCTACTTCGGCGTGCTCGACAGCGGCCGCGCCGATGTGAACTACATCGACTTCCAAGGCCATCAGCTCGACAGCGAAATGCTCGAACTGCTCCGCAAGTATTAATCCCCCTTTCTTGTCATCATCGAAAAAAATTTTGCAACGCGACGGGCCATCCGGCGTTGTATTGTATAGATAGAATTAAACGCCATTGCAGCTGATGTTATCAAGACTCCGTCGGAAGGAAGGCCGAACATGAAGCGACTCGAGCGATTGAAGACATGGGAGTTCTGGAAAGCGATGTTCTTGCGCGCCCTGGAACTGCTGATCCTTCTCGCCGCGATGCTGGTTTTGAATCAGCTTGCCGACGACGATTTCCAAACGATCAGCAGGATCGAGCATATCGGATTCCTTCCAGCCGGCCATTTTCATATCTTTGAATTAACTCCGCTGATGTCCGTGCTCATACCGATTCCGCTCCTGCTCCTGCTGCTGGCGCGCTCGCGCGCCATCGCCACAGGGGCGGCCGTGACTCTGATTCTGTTGGCGCTGACGCATGAAGCGTTCGAGCCGTTCGCCAAAATTGCCGCCAATCCAGTCATGATTGTGATGATCGCAGTTATGCTGCTGTTGTTTTATTTTTTCCGGCAAAAACCGTATATTTTCATTAGCTTATCCGTGATCATTCTTCTCATCGCGATTCTTTCTCAACTCCCGAAAATCCTATATGCATTATCGTATATCGACGGCATTAATCCACTCGGAACAATGCTCACGCCCTCGAATGGCATGATTTTATTGCTGGCGCTGATCAGCTATTGCTTCAAATCACGCGTACGTTTCGTCGCCTTCACCGTCATATTCTTGCTGGTTGTCTTTATCTGGGCATACATGCGATGGTCGTATCCAGTCGTTCACGAAATCCGCAGTTCCTATGCGAAATCGCCGTTGTTGAATCCGGTTGATCCTGGTCTGATGATCCCCTTCCATTTCATCGTTTATCGCGCATTGGCGATCTGGGTTGTAATCTTCATCAGCGGTTTGATCGCTTGTCGGCGTCAATTTGGATGGATGCGCTTCATTTTTGCTTGCACGGTCGCTGCCGCCATTTTGCAGCCGCTGGTGAACGGCCTTGACGCTTGGCTGGTCGTCCGGAATATCGCCGCCCAAACGTTCCTCTGTGTGCTGATTCTGCGCTTGCCCCTGCTGCGTCAATCGGTGGAACAGATGGCTGGATTTCCGCTTCAGTCCATGCCCGACGATGCTCCACCAGCCTGGGAACCACGCCGGACAACGGAAAACCTGATTCTGCTTGCGACCGCATTGCTGCTGTTGGGAATCATCGGTTTGGGCGCGGTCTCGGCATATTACGAACGGCGCACGATCCGCTTCATTTCAGGCTATTTGCCGCCGCGCCCGATGCCGTCGGCGCTGCATAACGCCTTTGACGACCTTGGCGCCCGCTTTGTTAAACGGCCCAATCTCATTCCGGGCTTCGTTATATCGATTAAATATTATCAGCCGCTGATTCGGACACCTAATGATCGTCCCGTGAAAAGCGAGATCAAGGATTTGCCCGTCACCATCCCGGCTGCCTTTTTATTTCAAGGCGCTTCGAATTTGTCGAAAGAAGCGCTCGATGAGGCGTTGGAATATGTTGATATTCCCGGCACGCTGGAGGCGATCTCCTCCGCGCCCTTGGAGCCATACGTCGGCGCTTTTATACGTGCCAGCCGCGCCGACTACTGTTTCTTTCACACGGGTGAGATGTATCTGATTCCTAATTTCATTGCGCTGCGTGAAATTTCGTGGCTGATCGCGATGCGCGCCAATATCTACTGCCACCAGGGCGATTCACATGCGGCGGAAGAGGACATTGAAGCGCTCTATCGCATGGGTTGGCTGCTGACCGACGACGCGGGAACTTTGGTCACGTATATGATCGGCGTCGCCCTTAAGGGAATCTCCCTGAGTGCGGCTGGCTCTTGGTATCTTCATTTTAAGGACGATCCTGCCGCGCTCGATGTCATGGCGCAACGGCTGGAGCGGCTGGCGCCATTGGCTCGTTTGCCATGGGACAGCGCCGGCCGCTTGAAGGAAAATGAGACCGGGATTGGTCCTGTCGTGCCGTTTTTCGAGCTCAATGCGCCGAGTTTAGTCCGTGCGATCACGACATATTATGCCAAATGGGTTCAATTCGATTTCCTGCAACTGGCCGTGGCATTAGAGCGTTACCGGCTGGAGCATGGCACGTATCCCGAAACGCTCGATCCGCTGGCGCCGAATTATATTAAGCGCATCCCACTTGATCCGTTCGAAGGCAAGTGGTATATTTATTCGCAAGATAGCGATTCTTTTTCGCTCTACTGTCCGGCGCTGGATAATATTGAGTGGATGCGCGATTCCAGCCGCTGGGCGCCAGGCAGCAGTGATGATGATATACGCGAAATGATTGAGCGGGCAAAAAATCCCAAAACCAAGGATGAATCCGGTCCTGTGATGTATCTCGACCGGAAAGGGCGCCGCTAGGAATAAGCTATGACGCATGCCATCGCACAACCGCCGATTGCGTTTTCGCTCGCTGGATTCCCGTGGGCGCGGCCAATCGCGGTCAACATGCGCGATCCCGCTCCATCCTTGCGCGGCGCCACAGCGGCAGAATCCGCGGAAGAAACGCAATGCGGCGCCGCGCGGCATGACGGCGATGATCTATTCATCGAAGCCTTTGAGAGCCACTACGAGGCGATCCTGAATTTCCTCTATCGCCGAACCGGCGACGTGACGACGTCCGAAGACCTGACGTCCGAGACGTTTCTCAAAGCGCTCGAGCAGCACCGGCGCAACGGACTGCCGGAGCACATCCGGCCCTGGCTGTATCGCGTGGCGATCAACGCCGATTGCTCGCGGCGGCGGCGATGGGGGCGATTCCTGGCGCGAACTCCATTGCTGGCTCACGGAAATGCAACGGCATCGAATGACGCCTTCGAAGCGTTGGCCATTGAACAAGACGCGGCTCGCGCACGAAGCGCGTTGAATCAGCTGCCGGAACGTTACCGCCTGCCGTTGCAACTGCGCTATGACGAGGAGCTGACGACGGGCGAGATCGCGGCGATTATGCAACTGGAAGAAACGACGGTTCGCTCGCGCATCTTTCGCGGATTGCGCAAACTCAAGCAGGCCTTGCGCAATGATGATCGCGCCGCAAGCGGAAGGCAGGACGCACAATGAGCGTGAAAGCCCTGACATGCATGTTGCGGAAAGCGCGACCGTCGATCCCAACTCGGTCCAATCATCGCGCGCAATTAAAACAGCGCTTGCGGGAAGGCCTGAGCGCCGGAAGCGGCCCTGCAAACCAGGCAGAAGCGTGGACCTTCGTCCAATACGCCCAAGCCTTCAGCCTGGTTCTGATCCTGTTGCTTGCGCTCACGCAAGGACAGCCGGATCAGACCAGCGTCGCAGCGCCGCAATCGCAACCCTATGCCAGTTTGCAGGAGCTCCTGCCCTCCGGCGCATTCCCGCCGCCAGAGGCGTCGTCCGCCTGGCGCTCCGCTTTTCTATCCGTGCCGCTCGGTCAAATCCTTGCACCGGTTCAAGCGCCTCGCGGCGAATCCATCGCGTCGCTTCTGCAGGAGCGCGCCGACTTCACCGCGCTCAATTAAAATAGATCAATCCTCGTCCCGCATGTCTCCGGCGCCGTGGCGGATGATCTCGCCTTCGACCATGTAAACAATGTCCTGCGCGATGTTCGACGCCAGGTCGCCGATGCGCTCCAGATGCCGCGAAACGTACAGCAAGTGCAAGGCCCGCTTGATGGAATCAGGATCGCTGCGCATCAGTTTTTGCAACCGGCTGAACGCCTCGCGCGTCGCATCATCGACTTGATCGTCCATCGTCAAAACTTTTCGGGCGAGGTCCGCATCCCCAGCCGCGAGCGCGTCCAGGCTCAGGCGCAGCATGGCGCGGACCTGATCCGCCATCTGGGGAAAATCCAGCGCAACCTGCAGCGCGTCGCGTTTGGAGAGATAGATCGCCCGCTTGGCGATGTTGACGGCCTTGTCGGCGATCCGCTCAAGGTCGTTGTTCACCTTGATCACGGTGATGATGAATCGGAGATCGGTCGCCACGGGTTGATGCAGCGCCAGCACCTTAAGGCATTCTTCCTCGATGTGAACTTCCTTGCGGTCGATCCGCTCATCCTCCGCAATCACCTCCTCGGCCAATTCGACCCTGCGTTCGAGCAAAGCAAGAATCGCCTTGTTCGTGGCCTGCTCCGCCATCGAAGCAATATCCATGATTTCCTTTTTCAGGCGCTCCAGGTCTTTCTGTAAATGATGGGACATGAACGTCGCTCCTTAGCCGAATCGGCCGGTGATGTAATCTTCCGTCCGCTTCTCCGCCGGATTCGTGAAGAGCTGGCCGGTTTCGCCGTATTCAATCAAATGGCCTTCGTAAAGAAAAGCGGTATAATCGGACACCCGCGCCGCCTGCTGCATGTTATGCGTCACGATGATGATCGTGTAGTCGCCCCGCAGTTCGCCGATCAAGTCCTCGATGTGCGCCGTGGCCTTCGGATCCAGCGCCGAGGTCGGCTCGTCCATCAGCAGGATATCCGGCTCCACGGCCAGGGCGCGCGCGATGCACAAGCGCTGCTGTTGTCCGCCGGACAGCCCCAGCGCATTGCTGTTCAGGCGATCCTTGACTTCATCCCACAGCGCCGCCTGCTGAAGGCTGCGCTCCACAACCCCGGCGAGATCGGAGCGATTTGTGATCCCATGCAAACGCGGACCATAGGCGATGTTGTCGAAAATCGACTTGGGAAACGGATTGGGCTTCTGAAAAACCATCCCTGCCTTTTTGCGCAGCACGGTCACGTCGATGCGCTTGCTGTATATATCGACGCCGTCGAAGCGCAGCTCGCCGCTCGTGCCGCAGCCGGGAATCAGATCGTTCATCCGGTTGATCGCGCGCAGGAAGGTGCTCTTGCCGCAGCCGCTGGGGCCGATGATCGCGGTGACGTATCCGGCCCAGATGTCGAGGGTGATCTTCTTCACGGCTTCATTATCGCCGTAATAGATCGAAAAATCCCGGGACCGGACGTGCGTATGCTTTTGCGCTTTATCGGCTTCGTTGGCCTGCGCAGTCCGCAACGGCGATGCATTCGCTGTCTCCGCCTCCACGGCGGAGTTCGCATCGGCGGCATCGGGCAATCCAATTTTGATTGTTGATTTCATCACGCCTGCTATCCCTTCAATTTTTTGGACACCCGCGCACGCATCACGATCGCGGTGAGATTGAGCAGCAGCACAACGCCGATGAGCACGGCGGTCATGCCGAACTGCACGTGCCGGATTTCATCGACCGCTTCATGCTCCGTGCAAAGGTTGTAGATGTTCCACGACAACGCCGCCGTGGGATCGCTCCAGGCCGCCATCGGATTGAGGCTGAGCACGGCCGCCACGCTGGCGGCGGCGGTGAAAATGATCGGCGCCGTCTCGCCCGCGGCGCGGCCCATGCTGATCACCGTGCCGGTGAGGATGCCCGGCAGCGCGGCCGGCAGGATCACCGTGACAATCGTGTGCCAGCGTCCGGCGCCCAGGCTCAACGCGGCCTCGCGATACGTCTGCGGCACGGCGCGAATCGCCTCTTCCGCGGAGCGGATGATCGTGGGCAGAATCAGCAGCGCCAGCGTCAAAGAGCCGGCCAGGACGCCTTTGGGAATGTGACAGAAGTTCAGAAAGAAAGCCAAGCCGAACATGCCGAAAACGATACTCGGCACTCCGGCCAGCGTGCTTACGCAGGTCCGCAGGAACGACACGATTTTTCCCGGCTTCGTATACTCGGTGAAGTAGATCGCTGCGATAATGCCGATGGGCACGGCGAACAAAATGGCGCCGAGCGTCAGGTAAATCGTGCCGACCAACTCCGGCCAGATGCCGCCGAAGAGATGAATGTCCAGCGGCTTGTCCGTCAGGAAGCCCCAGTAAAACGTCAAACGCGGACGCAGCAGATCCTCGGCATGGGCTTCCACGTAGCCGAACAACGGCTCGATTTCCGTGCCGCGAAATTGATCCACACGAGGAACATACACCTTCTTCCCCATGCCCTCGCCGCCGTAGTCCCAATCTTCGACGTACAGCAATTGATGCAACTTCACCTGCGCGCGATCCCAGCGCGTCTGCCCATACTGCTTGCGAGGCAGCACGGGGCGCGGCCCGCCCGGCGCCGGACCCAGCAGCTCATGCAGCGCCTCGTTCAATTCAACCAGGGCTTCGGTGCGCGATTCAATCTGCTTGACGCCATTCTCCAGAGTTTGAATCTCGGATTGGATGCTTGCCGCATCGTCATGCTCCTTCAAACGTCCGGCGAGTTTCCCAATCTCCTCAACATTCTCCAGAAACGGCTCATCAGCGCTGATGCGCTTGAGACGGCGTTTCACGAGCCGTCCGATGGAGTCGTCGCGCTCAGCCAGCGTATTCAGCGGCGCAAGCAATGCATCCAGCTGCAGCTGCTGCCGGGCTTCAAAACTCCGGATCATGTCGTACACCGGCTGCCTTGCCTGGCGCACGGCGTCCATTTCCGCTTCGAACTTGCGCTCATCGCCGCGCTGGAACCGCTCCAGCAACAGGCGCCGGTGCTCGATCGTGCCCCGGAAGACAAACGCGCCCGAGCCGCGCGTGAAGATCGGAACGAGGATCACCAGCAACGTGACGACCATCAGCAGAATGGAGATGATACCCAAACTGGAAAACGACCGGTCCAGCAATTTGCGGGTGGAGAGCCTCATGTCAGTCCTCCCCCGCCAGTTTCTTGCGTTGCCGCGACACGATCCACTCCGAAGCCAGATTGCTGAAAAAACAGAACAACAACAGCATCAGCCCCATGGCGAACAGAACGTGATAACGGGCCGACCCGGTGACGTGGTCGGCCTCGCCCATGTCGCCGGCGATCGTCGCCGTCAGCGTGCGCACCGGTTCGAGGTAGTTGAACCACGGCTGGGGAATCTGCGCCGCGTTGCCGGACGCCATCCACACGACCATCGTCTCGCCCAGCGCGCGCATGATGCCCAGCAGCACAGCGGCGAAAATCCCGCCGCTGGCCGCGGGCATGATCGTCTTGATCATCGTCTCCGCGCGAGTCGCGCCGAGGGCGTAACTCCCCTCCCGCAGTTCACGGCCCACGGCCTGCAGGGCGTCCTCGGAAACGCTGACGATGGTCGGCAGCGCCATGATCCCCAGGATGATCGACACGTTCAGCGCGTTTGTGCCGGTCGTGATTTCAAGTCCGCGCAGAGTCTTCCCGACGTATAACAGCAGCGCCAGCGCGCCGCCGGAAAATGCGAGCAAAGCGAATGCGCGCGCTGTGTTGCGCGATGAATCGCGCCCGATCTTCGACGTCAACAGATCGCTCAGCACGACGACCGTGAGAAACAGAAACGGCACGGCCAGCACATACCAGGCGACGGCCAGAATGCGGCCGTCGTGTTGTTGCAGAATCGGCGCGAACACGACCAGCGCGAAAAAGCCATACGCCACGGATGGAATGGCCGCCAGAATTTCAATGACCGGCTTGACGGATTGACGCAGCGAAAACGGCAGCACGTCGCTCAGGCACATGGCTGCGGCGACGCCCAGCGGAACCGCGACGACAATCGCGCCCAAGGTCACCAGTCCGCTGCCCAGCATGATCGCCAGCACGCCAAAAGCCGGCGGTTCGCCGGAGGGATACCAGCGGGTGCTCGTGAAGAACTCCGTAAAGCCCCGCAGCCGGAAAAAGGGAATCGCGTCTCGCGCGATGTAAAAAATAATGAAAAGAACCGATGCGGCGGCGACCGAAGTGACCAGGAAGAGAAACGCGCGACCCAGCCAGGACAAGATGTTTTGCACAAGATTCGCCCGCGAACTCAGAATCAAACGTTCTGAGGGCATGTACAGCAGATTCGTTTTATTCAGCGCCGCCACATTTATTCTCCGCATGTTGCGTATATTAGAAGCCTTGGACTACGCTTGCGCCGCCGAAGCGCGCGAAGGCGTGGCGGCCATGCCGCCGCCTTAGGGTGACGCGGTGGATGAAGGCGCAGGCATGGCCTGCGCACTCCAAAGAACCGCGCTCGGTTAGTACTTCGTCACGGGCACAAAACCGATGTCCTCAATGATCTCCTGGCCCTTTTCGGTCAGATGCAGCGTGACGAACTGATACGTGTGGCTGCCCAGCTTCGGATACCCGTTCGTGAACATGAACAGCGGACGCGCAATGGCGTACTTGCCGCTCGTCACGGTCTCTGGAGTCGGATAAACGCCGTCGATCTCCAGCGCCTTCACGGTCTTGTCCACAAAACCCAGTCCCGCGTAGCCGATCGCCGCAGGCGTGCTCTGCACGCGCGCACGAACGGCGCCGTTGCTGCCGACGTATTCCGCCCCGTCAGTGATCTTTTCCTTGACCGACTCGCCATTAACTTTATGCGTCATCACCAACTCATGGAAGGTTTCGTATGTGCCGCTGTTCGTGTCGCGGCTCACGATGACGATGGCCTGATCCGGTCCGCCGGCTTCGCTCCAATTGGCGATCTCGCCGGTGTAAATCTTGCGGACCTGCTCCAAACTCAGCTCCTTGACCGGATTGCTGGGATGCACCAGCACCGGCAGTCCGTCCATCGCGACGACATGCGCGACCGGCTTCACGCCCTTTTCCACCGCGGCGGCGAATTCCGAATCCTTCATGAAACGGGACATGTTCGCGATGTCGCAGGCGCTGTTGATCAGGCTCTTTGCGCCGTTTCCGCTGCCTGACTCATTCACGGTCACGTTCACGTCCGGATGATTGGACATGTAATACTCGGCGAACGCCTTGGCGATCGGCCCCACCGTCGTGGATCCATCCAGCACCAGTTTCTCGGCTTCATCCGCCGCCATCGCTACACCCGCTCCAAGCCATGCGACCAGCAAGGTCGCGGCAAGCGTCCGCATTAATTTCTGCGTCAGTGTCATTGTGTTGCTCCTTTTTGTAACTTCTTGGATTTCTTAGTGATTTTCGTCCCAAATCTCTGCCGATTATCATCCCAGCCTTTTGTAAAGAGAATATAAGGATTCCATTAATTTCGCCTTAAACTTGAGGCCAAACCGGAGCAGCGGTGGCGCATATTCCGCCGCAAAAGCATGAATTGAAGAAAATGTGTAAATTATTGAAATAAATGGCGTTGTCGGCTATTTTGAGGTAGACGCCAGCGGAATAAACACGCGGAAAACGCTGCCCATTCCAGGATCGCTGTCCACGGTCACGTGACCCCCGTGCGAAAGGGCGATATGCTTGACAATGGAAAGCCCCAGACCCGTGCCGCCGAGCTCCCGCGACCGGGCCTTGTCCACGCGATAAAACCGCTCAAAAATCCGGTTCCGGTCCTTCGGCTCGATCCCGATGCCGGTGTCCTGAACCTCGATCACGCCGTAATCATCCCGGCGCTCCAGACGCGCCCAGACACGCCCGTTTTCCGGCGTGTACTTCAGGGCGTTATCGAGCAGATTGCTGACGACCTGGCAGAGCGCCTCCTCGTCCCCCATCGTCTCCAATGGGACGTCCGGCAGCTGCGTTTCCAGCGCGATGCCACGCTCCTCGCTGATCAACATGAAGTCCTTCACGGAAGCGATCACCACGTCGCGCAGATCGAACGTCGCCTTGGCGGATTGATTGCCGTCCGATTCCAGGCGGGAAAGCGTCAAAAGATCCGTGACGATTGAGGAAAGGCGCAGCGATTGATCTTTGATTTTTTCCAGAAAACGGTCGCGCTGCTCAGGCTCCAGTTCCTTGTCGTCGATCAGCGTTTCCACCAGACCGCGAATCGCGGTGATCGGCGTTTTCAACTCATGCGAGGCGTTCGCCACAAATTCACGCCGAACCGTCTCCAGCCGGTGCAATTCCGATACATCGTGTAAAACAGCCACAGCTCCCACCACCTTCCCCTGGCCGTCATGCAACGGCGAGGCGTGCATTTCAATGAGTCGATCACTCGAGGAAGTTGCGATGCGCAAACTTCTTTGCGCATCGGTCTTGTCGCGCAGGGTGTCTCCGAGGATTTCCGAAACCTCGCGCATACGGGTGACCTGCCAGATTGGCTCGTTCAGACATTCCTTGGGCGTAGCGCCCAGCAACGCCGCGGCGGCCTGATTCAGATGCACAACGCGCTCGTCTTGATTGACCGCGACCACCCCTTCCGTCATACCGGACAAAATCGCGGACAGCTTGTTCCGGTCGGCGACGATGGTGTCCGTGCGCTCGCGGCAGCTCTCGGCCATGCGGTTGAAGGCCCGGGCCAGTTCGCCGATTTCATCCTTCCTTGACACCGGCAGCCTCTTGTCATAATCCCCGCAGGACATCGACTCGGCCACGGTCGTCATGGACGCCAGCGGCTGGACAAAGTGCCGGGTGACCAGCAATCCCAGCAGCAGCGCGAGGAGGGCGGACAAGCCAGCGCCCAAAACGACCGCGGACCGGATATGATTGAGCCGCTGGTCGATCGCCGAAAGCGGCAGGGCGGTCCTGATATAACCCAGCAGCCGGCCCTCATTCTGCACCGGCAGCGCAAGATACATCATGTTCATGCGAAGGGTGTTGCTGAAGCGGATCGCCGTGCCCAGTCCCTTCGCCTGCGCCTCGTGAAGCTCTGAGCGGTCGGCATGGTTGTCCATCTCAGCGGGATTCTCGTTCGAATCGGCGATGACCACGCCATCCGCACGGATGATGGTGAAGCGCGCATCGATCTTCGCGCCCAGCGCGCGAATGCGGACCTGCCATGCTGCGTCATCGGCTTGCGCAAAACCTTGAATCGTAGCCTCTTCGAGCAAAATCGCCTGCGCCTTGAGCGACTGCCGGATCTCGGCGAGCACGTCGTTTCCCACGCGCTGACTGATCATGATTCCGACGATCGCGCAGGAAATCAAAATCAGCGCCGAATATCCGGCGTATAGCTTCCAAAAAAAACCGGAGCGCAGCATCAATCCTGCTCCTCCTCATCCTGAAAACGATACCCCACGCCGCGAATGGTCTCGATGATATCCCGATGCTCACCAAGTTTTTTCCGCACCGACCGGATGTGCACATCGATATTGCGATCCACGACAAACACATCCTCGCCGATGACCCGCCGCAGCAAATGGTCGCGCGTGAAAACACGCCCCGGATAGGACGCAAGAAAATGGATCAAACGCAATTCCGTCGCGGTGAAACTCAAGGACTCGTCGCCGATCCGCACCTCGTGGCGCCCGGGATCGATCACCAGCTTGCCCCGCACAAGGCGCTCCTGTTTGCTCTGCTCTTCCTTAAGCGGACCGCGCCTCAAAACCGCCTTGACCCTCGCGATCAGCTCCTTGGGGCTGAAGGGCTTGGTCACATAATCATCGGCGCCCAGACCCAGTCCGAGCACGATATCGCTCTCTTCGCCCTTGGCCGTGACCATGATCACCGGTATGGCGCACGTCGCCGGCTCGGACTTGATCTTGCGGCAAACGTCCAATCCATCAAGCCCCGGCAGCATCAAATCCAACAGCACGATATCCGGCGACTTCTTTTGAACCAAACGCAGGCCCTTTTCGCCATCCGAAGATGAAAGAACCTTGTAACCCTCGCGATTCAGATTGTGTTCAATCACCTCGCGGATGTCCGTCTCATCCTCGATGACAACGACCGTTTCACGCTTCATTCAGAAACACCTCGCCCCTCTTCAACTGCTGATGCAATCGACAATACAGTCTCGATATAAAGAAGAGATAAAGAAAGCGTTAATTTTTTCAATAATTGTCTGCAATCAAAATGCAAAATATCTCTCAAGGACGAATGGAACGATTGCAGTTTTGGGCGGTGATGAGAAGAAATGGCTCCGGCGGTAGGACTCGAACCTACAACCTGCGGATTAACAGTCCGTCGCGCTACCGATTGCGCCACGCCGGAGCATTAGAGGAAAAAAACGTTTTTTTGCAACAAACAGCATTTCCGCGCTTTTGTTGCAAAAGATGGAGCGCAAGCATAAATGAGCAGGTGCGATTGTCAAGCGGTTTTTACCCGACACAGCCTTCTTTTTTTCCACAATCAAGGTTGCGTAAAGGCCGGATTTCTCAGAGCTTGGCGCGATATTCCGCCGCCTGACTGAGAATCTCGCGCAGGGCGAACTCGTCATTCGCGCTTAAGGCTTCCCGGATTTTCTGAACGTGCTGGATCAATGTGTCCAGCGATTCCAGAATCGCCGGACGGTTTTCCGTGCAGATGTCGAGCCAGATGTCCGGCGAACCCTCGGCGATGCGGGTGGTGTCGCGCAATCCTGCGCCGCAGATCTTCGGCACGGCGCCGTCCAGATCGGCGGCGCGCGCAGCGGCGGTGATCGCGGCGGCCGCCAGATGCGGCATATGGCTCACCGCCGCCAGCAAGCGGTCATGATCCTCCGGCGAGCAAATCGTAATGCGCATGCCCAGCGCTTCCCAGAAGTGACGCAATCGCTTGATGTCCTCAGCGTCGTTGATGTCCGTGGGAGTCAATACGCAGCAGGCGTTTTGAAACAACGCGGCGTATGCGTTATCCGCGCCGGTCTTTTCGCCGCCGGCGATGGGGTGGCTGCCGATGAAACGCGCGCCATCCTGCGGCAGACATCGCCGCGACGCGGCCACGATGCTGGCCTTGGCGCTGCCGACATCCGTGATGATCGCACCGGGAGAAACAAGCGGAGCAAGATCATGAAAAGTCTGAATGATATGCCGGACCGGCGTGCAGAGAATGACCAGGTCCGCTTCGGGCACGGCCTCGCCGGGCTGCAAGGTCCAGGCATCCACGCAGCCCATCTCCCTGGCGCGCTCCAGACGCTGTTCATTGCGCCCCAGCCCCACGACGCTCCGGGCCAGTCCGCGCTGACGCACGGCAAGCCCGATGGACGCTCCAAGCAAACCGACGCCATGAATCACAATGCGGTTAAAATGCGGCATGTTGAACGGCTCCATTGATCTCAGGGGATGTGACAATAAATTAAAACGCCGGAAATCATCGTGCAATCTTTATATTATCGAAGGCCAAAGAGAAACATCGGCTTTCAAAAGCACATTCGATGTCAATCGGGATCAACATCGGGATCGTAATCGTCATTGTTGTTGTTTTTCGATAGCGATTCCGATCCCGATCGCGATTTCGATATGGCAATCGTGACTTTAGAAAGTTCCTGCAAAGAGAAAAAGGCGTTGCATTGAATCGCGCCAAACGAAATGATGTTTCTTCCTGCTTGACTCAATCAACCGGCCGCAAGCGGCGATAGTTTTAGCGGGCGCCCCGTCGCGTTTTTTTGCTTGAATCGAAACAAAGCGGAGCCGAAGCTTGAAGCGGGATGATCAAAAATGGATTGGAACAGCGCCGGATGAAAATTTATGGCGAAGAACTGCATCTGAAAACCAATGGATTTTCAGATATTCATGACATCACGCAGGAAGTGGCGGAAATCGTAGAGCAAGCCGACGTGGCCGAGGGACTGGCGAACATTTCCGCCATCGGCTCGACCGCGTCGATTTCCACCATGGAGTTCGAACCAGCCCTGGCGCAGGACATCCGGGACAATCTGGAGGAACTGGCGCCCAAGGACAAGCCCACGCGGCACGGCGACACCTGGGGCGATGACAACGGCTTCGCGCACATCCGCTCGACGCTGATGGGACCGGGCATCACCGTCCCGATTCATCATGGCCGCCTCGTGCTGGGCACATGGCAGCAAATCGTGGCCATCGACCACGACAATCGTCCGCGCGACCGGCGCGTGTTCGTGCAGGTCATCGGCCAATAAAGCCGCCATCCGGCGCGGCGCCATTCACAAAATGCGCCGGCACAGTCCGCATCACACAGGCACGGATTATGAAGCATCTGGCGAAAGCGCTCCTGATCACATTAGGCTATGTTGTCGTGTTTTACGGCATCCAGATCGCCATTGCCGCGCTGTTTGTCGCTGCGGTGGTCATCCATCATACCCTCCAAAACAGCGGCGCTCCCCTCATGTCAGAGGAAGACGTGAGCGAAATCATCAAACCGCATTTAGCGCTGAGTGTGCTCGTTTCCTCGACGATCACGATCCCTGTCATTCTCGGCATTCAAGCCTTGCGCAAAGTGCGCTTCGATCAAACCTGGCTGCCCAATGGCGCGCCGCCGCTCATCTGCGGATTGATCGTGCTGCTGGCGTGCAGTTTTAACATCGCGCTGCAGATGACGCTGGACGTCACCGGCGCGGAGCGCTTCTTCACCAATCATCAGCAGGATTTCATTCAGCCCTTGCTGCAAGGCCGTTTCATCATTGTCCTGCTCGCCATCGGGATCATGGCGCCGGTGCTGGAGGAGATCATCTTTCGCGGCTGCATCTTCACCGAACTACGCCGGACCGTCCCCCTGCCAGCGGCGCTGGTGCTCCAGGCCGTCGCCTTCGGCCTGATCCATCTCAATCCGCTGCAAACAGCGTACGCCACGCTGCTGGGATTGCTGCTGGGCGTCGTCTACATGTGGTTCCGGTCCATCTGGGCGGCGATGCTGCTGCACATCTGCTTCAACAGTTTCTCGGTCATTTTCAACCGGCTGGCGGGCGAAGCGGAGTTTCCGCTTGAAATCAAACTCGGATTGATCGTAGGAGGATTCGCTCTCACTGCGGCGACATATCTGACATTGCGCCGCTCGCGGCTCCCCGGACATGGCGGCGTCTGGGAGCCGGCCATGCATTCGGCGGCGGCAGGCCGGCCAACGCCTCCTGCATCCCCTCCGCCAATCCAATCATGAAAATTAACATTCACGAAAGGACGCCATCATGCATACACGTAAACTGGGAAACACCGAGCTGGAACTCACCGTCATCGGCTTCGGGGCCTGGGCCATCGGCGGAGGCTGGAAATACGGCTGGGGGCCGCAGGACGACGACGACTCGATCCGCGCGATCCAACGCGCCGTGGAGCTCGGCGTGAACTGGATCGACACCGCCGCGGTGTACGGACTCGGCCGCTCGGAGCAGGTTGTCGGCCGCGCGATCAAGGGCCTGCGCGACGACCTGATCATCGCGACGAAATGCTCCCGCACTTGGGACGATGCGGGCGAGATCGGCTGCTGCCTCAAGGCGGAATCCGTCCTGCGCGAATGCGAGGACAGCCTCCGGCGGCTCGAAATCGACGTCATCGACCTCTACCAGATCCACTGGCCGCTGGACGATCCGCATCTCGAAGAGGGCTGGGAGGCGATCCAAAAGCTGATCGAACAAGGCAAAGTCCGTTACGCCGGCGTGTCGAATTGCAGCCCGAAGCAAATGGAGCGCCTGCGTCCGCTGGGGCCGGTCGCCTCGCTCCAGCCGCCGTACAGCCTGCTGGAACGCCGCGTCGAGCAGCAGCACCTGCCGTATTGCGCGGAGCACAACATCGGCGTCGTAGCCTACAGCCCGATGCGCTCCGGCCTGCTCACGGGAAAATGGACGGCAGAGCGCACCGACGCGCTGGCGCCGGACGACTGGCGGCGCAAGGCAAAGGACTTCAATCCGCCGATGCTGGAGAAAAACTTGGAATTCGTAGAGCGCCTGAAAGCCATCGCCGAGGACCGCGGCTGTTCCGTGGGGCAGCTGTCCATCGCGTGGGTTTTGCGCCGGCCGGAGGTCACCGCCGCCATCGTCGGCGCGCGCAACCCGCGCCAGATCGAGGAGACCGTTCCGGCGGAAAGCATTACGCTGACCGGCGACGAGCTCGCGCGCATCGATCAAGCGCTGCTCATCTTCAAGGAATGAGTACTTTGAGTTGCTCTTACTCTGTTAAAAACTTTGGGAAATCACACTCGTTCTCGTCCTCGTTCTCGAAAATAAGCTTCAAAGGGACGCGATCACGATCAAAACGAGTACGAACGCGAACCTGTCTAAAGGTGTGTTGATGCGGAATTATCTGTTCATCGTTGCGATAGCATTCTGTTTGGCGAGGGGAAACATCGCATGTTCCTCCACGCTGATCGTCGGCGCGGGTGGCGATTACACCGCGATCCAGCCGGCCATCGATGCGGCCGTGGAGGGCGATGAGATTATCGTAACATCGGGCACTTATTACGAAAATATCGAATTTGGCGGGAAGAATATCATTCTGCGCTCCACCGATCCCTTGGATGAAGACGTGGTGACGAGCACAGTGATCGACGGACAGGGGTTGCTGCCAGTCGTTATTTTCAGCGGAGATGAGGGCACGACCAGCGTGGTGAGCGGTTTCACAATTCGTAACGGCCTGGGGATTATGTACCTGTTCGATCTGGGCAGCGAGATTGTAGTCGAGTATTGGGGCGGAGGCATTTATGGCAACTCGACGCAGGCGCAAATTGATCATTGCCATATCCGGGAGAATCAGGCCCACACAGGCATGTCAGTTTATTATGCCGGGAGTGTGTTGCACAATGTCATTGAAGATAATATCAACCTTCCCGATACTGGCTCGGTAAGCTTCGGATCGGCTTCGGATATCCGCGCCTGTGTGGGCGAGATCGCCTATAACAGGATTGAAAATGATCGTCAGGGAAAAGGCATTTCTAATTCAGCATACTACATCCACCATAATTATATCACGCGTTGTGAAGTCGGCATTGGAGGATTTGGCGTTGTGGAGCGCAACATTGTTATCGACAATGATTCTATCGGGATCAGTGGCATCGAAGATTATCAGGAGATTAGTGGAATTATTACTGGGAACATTATTTGGGATTGCACATATCGTGGTATATGGTCATCCGATGCCCCGATATATAACAATATCATCTGCTTTAATAATCTTAACGGAGATTCGTTTTATGGTGGCGGGATTGATGGTTGCGACGGACTTATTTCGCATAATCTAGTTGCGTTTAATTATGCATCGTTGTTGGGAGGAGGCATATTTGATTGCCAAGGCGAAATTACGAATAATATTTTATGGGGGAATATAGCGGATTTAAATGGTTCACAGATTACAGGCACTACTACTCCGACATATTGTCTGATCGAAGGAACGACTCTGGGCGACGACACGAATTCAACTGCGACGCCGTTATTCGCGGATGCTTGGGCGTTGGATTTCCGGCTGCTGCCGGGTTCACCGGGAATCGATCACGGAACCAGCGCAGGATTGACGCTGGATTTTCTCAGCAATGCGCGTCCGCAGGACGGCGATGGCTTAGGGGCAGGCTCCACAGGCGATGGTCTGGACTTTGACATTGGTCCGTATGAAGCGGCGACGGATTATCGGGTTGACGCAATTCGCAGCTATATCCTGGGCCAAACAACAACCACGGATTCTCTACTCGGTTCGCCCTGGCCTGCCGAATGGCCGGAAGAATGGATCGCGGAACTGCAAGCCATCGAACTCCCCACGACTGCCGTGGCGATGCTGACTTCCTACACGCTGCAAACGGGCGGCGTAACGACGACTTCCACGCTGGACATAAACGCCGATGGACGACTCGACGCTGCCGACATCGTGCTGGCTGTCACAACACGCTCCTCATCTTCTTCCCCATCGTCTGAAAAGAAACCGTCTTCAGTCATTTCGCGCACCGCCTCCTCTGCTAACCAATCATATATCACGCGCTGGCATCCTCCCGCGCTCAAACCAATGCCTGAGCGCCGTCCCTTTCCCATCGAGCCCTACCGTGAACGCTACGGTAAATACGCCGAAGCGATCTGGAAACTCGAAAACACCAAACATCCCGGCAAAGGTCCAATCATCGTCGATCTGCGGGAATACGAAAATCAATAGATTCCATTTTATAACCTGGCAGTCCGTTGAAAAACGTATTGCCGGCTAGGATTGTGGCGCCGGCGTCCCGCCGGCCTCAATCAACACAATCCTCGATATTTCCTAAATGCCAGCGGGACGCTGGCGCTACGGGTTTTCAACGGGCTGTGAGGCTTTGTTTTTTTCCGCTTTCCAGTAGATCAGGTAAAGGTTGTAACAATACACCGGCGCGCCCGTGAGCTGGCCCAACACGCCGATCGGATCGCTGCGCACGATGAAGTACAGCAGCAGCATGATGTTGCCCGCCAGCGCCATCCACCAGAAGGAGTTGGGAATCACGCTGCGCCGGGCGCGTTCGCTGGCGAGCCATTGCACGATGAAGCGTCCGGAAAACACCCCGGCGCCCAGGAAACCCAGCGTCAGAATAGGCCATGCCGGAACAACAAGCCCCAGCAAGGGCAGCACGAACGATTGCGGATCGGGCTGGTTCATCACCTCGCGCGGACCTTCGCGCCAGATCGCAAGCATAAACAGCGCGCTGACCAGCGCAAACACGGCGCCGATGATCGCCGCGCCGCCGCGACGGATGCGCCGCGGCAAGACTTCGCGATGCAACAGGTAAATGTTGCGCAGGTAAATCCCCAGCATGACCGCCTGATGCAGCACGCCGACCGGATCGGAGCGCACATAAAAGTACGTCATCAGGACTGCCCCGGCGAGCGCGGAGAGATGCCAGAACTCCGGCGGCACAACGCTGCGGCCCGCGCGCTTGCTGGCCCAGGCCTGCACCAGCATCCGCGCGGTGAAGAGGATCTGGCCGGCCAATCCGAACAACAGCAGCGGCGTGGAGTCGATGATCCAGCCCAGACCCGGCATGCGGAAATGCGTCGGATCAGGCGTGGCCGACTGCGCGAACAACAGCCCGGCGGAACCGAGCAGGAATCCCAAAGCCAAGCCGGCGAGAATTTTCGTTTTGTGAATCACGGTCGATGCATGCCTGTGATTAGTCATCAAAACAGATGTTACGCCCCGCATTAATCCAGCCGCCGCCGTTAATCCAAGCATCGGCTGCTGACTTCTACCATTAACCAACCGCCGGTCACCGGCTGCCACCGGCGTGAAACGAACAAAATCCGAGCCGGTTGCCATTTGCCGGCGATAGCCTGCGTGAAACTGGTTAGACCCCGAATTTATTCGGGGGCAATGCAACGCCTATTCCAGAATAGCCCGCTTTAGCGGGCGTCCAACACAACGCGGCAATCGTCGAATAATAAGCGTACAACATCCTGCGTAACATCCGATTATAATTGACGCAAAGGGGTTCTCATGTTCGCGGGCAAATTGCAAGCGGATTTCCCATCGTCTTGATCGCTGGAACGACGCGGACGTTCCTCAAAAAAAAGCCGGCCGGGGGTAACCCGGCCGGAAAAGGAAGGATTCTATCTATGAAAGGCCTGGAAAGACGTAAAAGGCCTACATAGCGAGTTTTTTTCGCAGCGCGCTGGTGAGTTCGTCCTCGCCTTCGTCGCTGATGATCACGATGCGCCCGTTCAGTTCGAACGCGACGCGCTCCCCAAGCGCTAATGCCTCTTTCAATTCCGGACGAAGCTTCAGCAACTCGAAATATGCGTCGCTCAAGGCATGAATCTTGATCTCTTCCGCCTTGTCGCCTTCACCCTTGCGGAGTTCAAGGACCTTTTCATCGATCCAGAATCCGCCGCTCAAATGGAACGTGCGGCTCGATGCTGTTTTGACAATCAAACGCTCGGATTTGTTCCCTTTAATTTTTTCGCTCGCTTTAAGGTCGCTCAGGGCCATGCTATAATTCACCGCCGCCTCGCCGGATGCGTCGCGCTCCCTATATGCAAAACCTTCGCCCGCGCTGAGCGGCGCCTCCGCCTCCTGCCGCATGGACCAAGCATGATCCGCCGCGCCGTCAAAGCCGCCCATGGATTGCGTTGGGGCGTCCGCTCCCGCCGATCGTCCCAAGGCATGCCGTATCACGATCTCATCGCCAGACTGCCCTGGAGCATTCGGCCTTGCCTCTGCGATACGGCGATCCATGAAAACCGGCTCGCTATCCTCCGTCACGAGATAGCTCGTGTACGGCGTCACCACGCCGTATTTCTTCGCCAGGGCGATCACCTCCTCGCGCAGTTCATCGCTCTCGCCGTTGGCGCGGATGTTCTCCAGCAGATAGCCGATCTTCCGCGAGCCCCAGAGCGTCTCGACAAATTCATTTTCGTCTTCCTGCTGCTTGAAGGTCTCCTCGTAAACGAACTTGCGATCCTTGCTCCCGGTCTTTCCCGTGAGCGTGATCGCCGCCGAACCCGCATCGGAGTAACGGCCGAACACCGTGAGCTGATCGCCGGAAAATAAATCCGGCAGCGGCTTGGGATACAGCTCGCTCACGCCGCCTTTATTAAATTGCAGCTCCAGCCCCGTGAGGACCGGCGCGCTGATTTTCTGGAACAGCCCGCCGATGCGCGCCTCCAGGTCGTCGTCATTCGTGATGAACGCGCTCGCCGCGCGCGTGGCGTTGGCGATCTCGTCGCACAACCGAGCGTTCACATCGTATCCCACGCCGCAAACGAACACGCGCAGGTTCGACGTGTTGCGCTCCTTCAATCCCTTGAGTATTTGATCCGCGTTTGTTACACCGATTGTCGGCAAGCCGTCGGTGATGAACAGCACCATGTGCAACCGGCCCTTGTCCGCTTCATGCTTGATCGCCAGCGCCAGCGCCTCGTCGATGTTCGTGCCCCCCGACGGCCGCAGCTTATCGATCCAGTCGTCCGCGCGTTTGCGCCAATTGTCGGTCGGCTCCACAAAGTCCTCGTGAAACGCCTCGGCCTCGGTGGAAAACGCCACGATGTTGAAACGATCCACGTCGCGCATCCCCGCCACGCATTGCTTCAGCGCCTCCTTCGCCTGCTTGATCTTCTCGCCGCGCATCGAACCCGACCGGTCGAGCACAAAGGTGAAATCGACAGGCTGCAACTCCTCGCCGGCCAGTTCCTCCGACGGCGAGATCAGCAGCATGAACGAGCCCGGCTGATCGTCATACGGCCGGTGCGTCAACAGGCTCACGCCCACGTCATCTTTGGATAGCGTATAGAAGCACTCGAAGTAACTGCGCTCCTCGCCGGAAGATTTTTCACTCACGGACGCCGTCCAATGCGTGTCGCTCTTGCGCTCCGTATCCAGCTCGTGCGTCGGCGAATACACCGCGCGGATCGGCGTGCTTGAACGAATGTCGAGCGAAAGATCGAGATCCTTTGCTCCGTTCTTCGGCGCATCCAGCGGCCAGCGAAAGCCAACGATGCTGTTGTCGCGCTTGAGCAACTGCGAAATATGCAGCGTGATCTCCGCATGCCCCCGCGCCGGAACCGGATAGATGCTGGCCTTGAACAGCTCGTGGTCCATCATCTCGATCAGCCCCGGATCGCGCATGCGCCGCACGATGTCGGTGTAAATTTGACGCGCCTTGTCCTTCTCCAGCACCTCGCCGGCCATCTTCTTGCCGTTCATCATCATCTCGAAATCCGTCACCTGCGCGCCCGGCGGCAATGGAAACATGAACTCGCACTCCAGATCGCGCGGATGCGGATTGTAGAACTTCAGATCAACCGCGATCTGCGCCGCCTGCTCCTTGATCTCCACCCGCATCTTGCTTTCGTCCAGCCGCAGCGGGCCAAATTCCGGCGCGCGCGGCAACAGAATAATCCGCGCCTGAACCGAAGCACCCATCAGCATCGCCGCCGCTATCAAAACTCCCGTCAAGATCCGTCGCATGATCGTCCTCCGATATCATTCAATCGCAGGCTCACCGGCCCGCATTCTTCCTGACTCAATCTACCATCGTTTATATATACGGAATCCACGAAAAAAGGTTAGTGGAAGAATTTGGCAAATGCATTCGGGAAAGAAGAAGTGAATATGACAATCCAGGGCGCTATAAAAAAATTCACACAAAGGCACGAAGATCACAAAGAACCGATTTTTATGAAGCAAAATTAATGTTATGCTCTTTGTGTCTCTGTGCCTTTGTGTGATCCTTTCAATTCTATGAGGTTCTCTGCTTAAACGGACTGCTGCTCCAGGCGGCTCTTGACGTAAGGCACAAGGCCGCCCGCTTCGAGGATTTGGAAAACTTCTTCCGGCAAGGGGGCGAATGCATACGTCGCGACGCCGTTGACTCCGATCCGGCCGTTGGCCAGATCCACACTGACCGTGTCGCCCGGCTGGATCCGACCCACGAGCTCCGGACACGCCACGATGGGCAGACCGAGGTTGATCGCGTTACGGAAATAAATCCGCGAGAACGATCCGGCCACGACGCACGCCACGCCGGCGGCCTTGAGGCACGTGGCCGCTTGCTCGCGCGAGGAGCCGCAGCCGAAATTCTTGCCCGCCACAACGATATCGCCCGGCTGCACGGCGCCAGCGAACGAAGGATCGGCGTCCTCCATCGCGTGCTGCGCCATCTCCACCGGATCATTGATCGTATAGGTGTACTTGCCGGGGAAGATCACATCCGTATTTACATCATCCCCAAACACCCAGGCCTTGCCGCTGAATTGCTGTTGCATGAGTGAAGGCGAGAGGAAAACCTTTTTGAAAAAAGGTGAAAACAAACCGACAACCGCATTGCGCAACAGTCCGCCGGACTTTTTCGCTCTCTCGCGCTCTCCTTTCCAAAAACTTTATGACTTTTCGCTGAACATGCGCCTGCGCCTTTGCGCAGGCGCATGTTCATAAAAGTTTTGGGGGATGGGGGGCGGGGGAAGGAGACCTTTTTCAAAAGGTCCCTTCCCCCGCATCTCTTCCCATTTTCCATCTTACAAAAACTCGCGCGGATCGGCGATCTCGCCGGTAATGGCGCCAGCGGCCGCGGCCGCCGGACTGCCCAGATAAATCTCCGCCTCGCGGCAACCCATACGCCCCTTGAAATTCCGGTTCGCCGTGCTCAGCACCCGCTCCTCCGGCGCCGGAGCGCCCAGGTGCGCGCCCATGCACGGCCCGCAGCCCGAATTCATGATCACGCCGCCCGCCTCGGCGATGGTCTCCAGATACCCCAGCCGCATCGCTTGCAAATAAATCTCCCGCGACGCCGGAATCACCAGCAACCGCGTCGAAGGGCAGACCTTGCGCCCCTTCAGCATTCGCGCCGCGATCTCCAGATCGCTCAGGCGGCCGTTCGTGCAGGTGCCGATGAAGACCTGATCGAGTTTCAGCCCCGCCGCCTCGCTGAGCGGCTTCACATTGTCCACCCGATGCGGAAAGGCCAGCTGCGGCTCCAGCGCGGAACAATCGATGGACAAGACCTGCTTGTACGTCGCGTCCGCATCGGAATAGTAACGCGCGTATTCTGTCACGCCGCGCTCCGCCAGCCACGCCTCGGTCTTCGCGTCCACGGTCATGTAGCCGTTCTTCGCGCCCATCTCGATCGCCATGTTGGTCAGCGTCATGCGGTCGCCGACCTCCATCGCGTCGATCGCCGGACCGCAGAACTCCACTGCGCAGTAATCCGCGCCGTCCGCGCCGACCTGGCCGATGATGTGCAGCGTCAGATCCTTGGCGAAAACGCCCGGCTGCAGGGCGCCGCTGATTTCGATGCGGATCGTCTCGGGCACGCGCAGCCAGAGCTCGCCCAGCGCCCAGATCGAAGCCGTTTCCGTGCGGCCGATGCCCGCGGCGAACGCGCCAAACGCGCCGTAGGTCGTGGTGTGGCTGTCGCTGGCCACGATCACGCTGCCCGGAACGACGTGGCCGCGCTCCGGCAGCACCTGATGGCAAATCCCCACGTTGATGTCGTAAAAATTCTTGATCCCCTGCGCCCGCACGAACTCGCGGATCTGCTTGTGATTCGCGGCGTACTTCTCAGTCGGCGCGGGCGCCGCGTGATCCAGCACGATCACGATCCGGTCCGGATACTTGACGCGCTCGATGCCGAACTTGGCGAACGCCAGCGAGATCGCCAACGAATTGTCGTGCGACATCACGACGTCCGGTTCGATCGTGACGATCTCCCCCGCGCGGCAGGCGCTCTGGCCGGCCTTGGCCGCCAGCAGTTTTTCCGAAAAAGTCGCTCCCATGAATTTCCTCGTGTTAGTCTCCCGCCTTCGCCGGGCGGATCAGCAGGATTTCGCTGATGTTGAGGCTGGCGCCGAGTTCGGCGAGATCCTGGGCGCGCTGCCGCAGGACGCTGTCGCGCGAATCGACCCAAAGCCGCCACGCGGAACGGCGCTCCTCAAGCAGCATGAGCAGCCGGTCCTGCAACGGGATCAGATCGATTTTCACCTTGCGGCCCCGCGCCCATTGCAACGTGGCAGCGATCTCCGGAATCGCGGAGTCGAATTCCCGCGCCTCCATGCGATCCATCGCCTGTTGCAGTTTCACGTTCAGTTGCTTGCGCATCAACGGCTCAGGCGCCTCCAGCCCCCAGTGCTCAATTTCCGCCAGAATGCGCTCCGCGTCATCGAAGCCTTGCGCCGGGCGCGTCTGGATCAACGCGTCCTCCAGGCGTTGCTCCAGCACCAGCCGCGCGGCCATCTTGAATTCCGGCGGCAACTCGCTGTTCGTCTGGCGCAGCTCCTCCATCAACGGATTATAGTTCTCGAAGTTTTGACGGCAAAACTCGAGCAAACCTTCCATCGATTTGCGCGCCACGCGCTCCATGAATTCGCGGAAGGCGTCGTGGAACAGCATCTTGGACGAGAAGAAACTCGCGCCAAGCGGAATTTCGCGCAATGCGTCCGCGCTCTTCGCAGCGAAGGCGTCGCGCACCTTCACGCTGAATTCAGCGTAGCCCTCGCCCTCGCGTTCGGGCTGAACCAGGCATTTCATGTGTTCATCCGGACGCTGCAGCACGGCGAACGCGGCCTCGAGCTGATCAAAGGTGATCCGCGAAGTGATCGACAGCAGACCGTGGCACAGCTGCAGCCCGTTGTTTTCGACGCGCTGGAATTCCTTCACAGCCACGTCATAACAATAGTAATCGTTCAGACCGGCGGAGCGAGGATCCGCCGGATCGGTCTGCGCCAGCCGCATGCCCACGTTCGCCGCAACTCGCCCAAGCTCCACCGTCTCCGGGCGAATATGATGATCGTAAATCTGGCAGCCGTCCCCTTCCTCGGACAGGTTGCTTTCGATGACATGCAGCGAACGATGAAACGCATCGACGAAATTGCCGCCGAGGGATTCGGCAAGCTGCAAGGCGCGCGCGGCGTACTTCAGGTTTTGCAGCGGCTCGAGACCAGTGACCTCATCGAAAAACCATCCGCAGCTTGTGAACATCAGCATGCGCTGCCGTTGCATTTCCAGCAGCCGCAACGCCATGTTGATTGCATCGCCGTCGTCTGCGCTTTCCCGAACCGGAAAATCCTGCAGGAACGCTTCGCGCGCGGGCGCATCCCGGTCGAGCACGAGACGGATGTATCCTTCTCGCGCGGCCCAGGGATCGTTCCAAAGCGCGCCAGCCCGCTTTTCATAGAATGCGTCCAGCGTGTCGCGCAACGCATCCAGCGAGTCGCGCAGACCCTTGCGCCACTTTTGATTCCATTTCGCCGGAGAGCCGCCGCTGTTGCAGCCGCAATTTTCCTTCCAGCGCCCCACGCCATGCGAACAGGACCAGGCCGAGGGTTCGAACAGCTGCACCTCCATCACCGGCGGCTGCAAATCGAGAAAAGCGCCGTAATTGAGCAATTCGACGGTCTTATCGTTGCGCAGCGTGTCGATGGCGCGCGCCAGAGCCATGTCGCCGAACTGCCAGTGATGACCGTAAGATTCGCCGTCCGTGGCGATATGCGACAGTTCATGCCCCGCCGGTTTCGCCGAAAATCCGGCGGATTTCAACCGTTCGGCGAAGCGCACGCCGTCGTAAAGCAAGTCCTCGAACGCCACCGCGCGCGAAAGCGGGCCGTCGTAAAAGAACAGCGTGATCGTCTTGCCGTTCGGCAGACGGAAAAGATAAGGCTGCTTCGTGTCGATCTTCCCGCCGGATGCATCGGTCCAACCTTCATCCTCTCCCAGCGGCTTGGCGCCCGTTTTGCCCAGCGTCACGCTGCGTTCCTTCAACGGGCGAACGCGGCGCGCTTGATACGGCGACAGAACGGTGAAGCGGATGCCTTCGGCGGCCAGCGCGGCGAGCGATTCCGTGTCCGCGGCTGTCTCGGGCAGCCACATCCCCTCCGGCTTCCGTCCGTAATGATACTGAAAGTCGGCGATGCCCCATCGCGTCTGCGTGGCCTTGTCGCGCGCGCTGGCCAGCGGCATGATCATGTGATTGTAGCATTGCGCGATCGCATTGCCATGACCGCCCAGACGCTCGGAACTCGCCTGGTCCGCCTCGATGATCGCCTCATATGTCGGCCGGTCGTTTTCACGGATCCAGTTCAACAGCGTCGGGCCGATGTTGAAACTGATATGCTCGTAATTGTTTTGCAGCGACAGGATGCGCCCGTGCGAATCCAGAATGCGGCTGCGCGTATTGGGCGCGTAGCATTCGCGGTTCACGCGCTCGTTCCAATCATGGCTCGGCGCCGCGGACGGCTGTCGCTCCACGGCCTCCAGCCAGGGATTCTCACGCGGAGGCTGATAAAAATGTCCGTGGATGCAAACGCATCGCTTGAAGGTTGTGGCCACGCTGGCGCCGCCTCACAGAGAATGGTTGATCAATCTGGCAATATCGGGCACTTTAATGGCGTGGTCTTTCAATTGCAAAAGGAAAAAAAACTTGTCAGCACGATTCTTCCAGCGGGAAAATCAGGTCATCATGATCTTAATCATCATCCTAATCTTAATCATCATCGCAATCCATTGATTGCATCGCACGAGGCAATGGAATAAAGAGTACGATTAGGATTAAGAATAAGATTAAGAGCAAGATCAGGATTGGCCAGGCATGGATGTAGGGCATCAATATCACACGGGCTTTCCAATTATCCGCTACATCGCCAGCGCGGTGGTGGTCTCGCTGCTGCTGATCATCCTGGGGTTGTATGGCTGGCGGCGCAGTTCGGCATGGCTGCGCGAGCGCGCCGCGCCGGAACAAACCGTCCAGCCGGGTCTGGATCAAGGTTCCGCCGCGCCCGCGGAGCGGGAAATCTATCTCTATCTCACTGCTGACGGTCGTTCGTTGCGCTTGCAGGCGATGCGGCCGTCATTGCCGCACGGCGACTATGCCGCGGCGCGATATATCATGCGGCAGCTGATCGACGGACCATCGGAGGGCTACCTGCTGTCTCCCTGGCCGCGCGGCGCGGAGCTCAACGCCATCTTCTTCAAGGATCGCATGATCGTGATCGACCTGCCTGCGGAATCGGCGCGGCGCTTTCAGGGCGCGACCGAGACGCAGCTGGCGCTTTTCGCAGCGGTGAACAGCCTGCTGAACAATCTGGAGCGCTACGACAGCGTGCGGCTGCTGATCGACGGCCGGCCGGCCGCGGCGCTGGGCGGCGATATCGACATCACCCAGCCCCTCCGCGCCGATCCGGCGCTGGTGATGTGAATAACCATTTCAAAACAACGATATGTAGGGTGGGCCTTGGCCCACCATCTTGTCATTTTTGAAGTATCGTGAGAATGGTGGGCCAAGGCCCACCCTACGGAAATCTAGCGCAAAGCGGCTTTCAACTCGCGTTTTTTCCTCCGCAGGCGCAACGCAACACCCAGCAGCAAACCCACAGCCAGCGCAGGAAAAACAAAGGTGTGCCATTCCGTATCTTGAAAAAAACGGCTATGCGCCATGATGCGCTCCGGCGGGGCGACTTCGAGGGAATCTACAATCGTCTCAAAGACCGGCGACATACGGCTCCAGTCTTCCTCCGGCGCGCTGAAAATCAGGATGTAATGATATTTCTCGCCGGTGGTCAGATAACGCAACTGCCGCATCGATCCGCCGGAGGTCGGCAGCGCTACTTCATAGCGCATCGCGCCGCGATCCTTAAGCTGCAGAATCTTGAAGTTTTCGAGCTGCGCGCGCGGGTTGATCTCCTGCAGCATCATCTCCTGACGCTGCCGGAGCGCGGATGTGGCGCGCGGATTGTAATACAAATTAAGCCGCTTGGATCGCACCAGCAGCGTCAGCGACACTCGCGAACCGGGATAATCCGGCGGAGTAGCCACATAACAGCGATCCTCCGCGGCGTCGGACGAATCGGCCAGCGAGGGAAACAGCGCCACGGCGTCGCGCCCCTCTAATGTGCGCCAATCCGCCGGAACCTCGAATCGCAGCTGGTCGCTGGGATTTTCAACCGTCTGCGAATCCGCGGCTTTAGCGCATAGCGCGGCCGCCGTCCAGCAGAGCAAAATCGCCAGCGGAATCCCAAAACCGCGATTGCCAATCTGTCGCGAAACATGTACCATCGTTTCATGTATCGACGGAATCATCCGGTTTCACGAGCGATATTATGCGGAAAAGGGAACGCCAATGCGGCCGCTAATCGGGATTGACATCGGGCATTACACCGCAGGACCGGACGCGGGCACGTACAAGCTCTCAACCGCTTACGTGGACGCCGTGGAGCGGGCGGGCGGAGCGCCATTGATCCTCGCGCCGTCGCCGCACACGGACATCGGCGCGTTGCTGGAGCGCGTGGACGGCGTGCTGCTCACCGGCGGAGACGACTTTTGCGGCGAGAAGCCGCACCCGATGTCGGAGCCGCTCACTGACCGGCGGTTGAATTTCATCCTGCCGCTCTGCCGCGCGCTGGCGGAAAACCGCATGCCGTTTCTGGCCATCTGCCTCGGCTGCCAGGCAGTAAACGTCGCGCTGGGCGGCGCGCTCTATTACGACCTGCCCGACGAACTCCCGGAGTCGCGCGTGGCGCATCGCCCGTCCCTGGCCGGCAAGGCTCATCGCCACGAGGCGCGCGCGCTGCCCGGCACAATTTTCTCCAGTCTGTGGAACGCGACGACGATAAGCATCAACAGCACGCATCATCAGGCCTTGCGCGAATTGGCGCGCGGTTGCCGGGCTGGCGTGATCGCCCCGGACGGCGTGATCGAAGGCTTCGAACTCGATGATCATCCCTTCGGCGTCGCGGTCCAATGGCACCCGGAGCTCATGACGGACGATCCGGCGCAACTGACGCTGTTTGAAAAATTGATCGAAGCGGCGCAATAAAATTGGAATCATCGCAACGCGACAAACGGCAGATTTACGCCATCGGCGGCGACAAGCAGGAACCCACGCTGATCGCTTCGGCGAGCGGGCGCCTGGGCGAGCGCATCCTTGAACTCGCCCGCCTGCACGGCATTCCGGTGGCCAGCGATCCCGAACTCGCCGAGCGGCTCTCCCGCCTCGACATCCAGCGCGAACTCCCCGAAGAAACCTACCCCTTAATCGAAGTCATCCTCCGTTTCGCCGAACGCCTCGACGCAGGCATGGATCAGTAAGCCTCTCTTTTATGCTGATCCGCAAAATTTTCGCCGTTTTCGAAAGGCATCGCAATCCGTACCGCGACTGTGAAGAAGCGGCCCCGATGGCGCTGTGGCTATGCATTACGGGCCGCTCCCTGACGGTCGCGGTACGGATTGAAAACTGCGATAATAATGAGGAGCGTTCCAACGGACACTTCACCGGATTGCGCAAAATAAACACAGGCGGCATGGCTGGATTGCCGTATGCCGCCCGGATGCAAAGCAAAAGATTTTAGGGGTTCATTAGCGGATCCGATCCGCTGAAAGCCGCGCTTAATGTTCGGCTTCCTTGGCCTTTTCGTATTCATCCACGATCTTGGCCTGAATTTCCGGCGTGACGCGCTCGTAGTGGCTGAATTCCATCTCGAACGTCGCGCGGCCCTGCGTCATGCTGCGCAGCTCCCGGCCGAAGTCGAACATTTCGGACATCGGCACCTGAGCCTTGACGATAGTGTTATGACCTTGCGATTCGCTGCCCAGCGGGCGCCCGCGTTTGGAGCTGATGGAACCCATGATGTCGCCCATGTTGTCCTCGGGGCAAAGCACGGTGACGTCCACAATCGGCTCCATGATGATGGGGCCGGCGTTGTGCGCGATTTCGCGGAAGGCCATGCTGGAGGCGAGCTGGAAAGCCATGTCGCTGGAATCCACGGCATGGTATTTGCCGTCGAAACAGGCGACCTTGACATCGACGACCTGGTATCCGGCGACGATGCCGCGCTCCATGGCGGAGACGACGCCCTTTTCCACGGAGGTGTTGTAGTTCGTGGGAATGTTGCCGCCCACGACCTTCCATTCAAAAACAAAACCTTCGCCTTCCTTGGAGGGTTCGAGATTCAAGTGGACTTCGCCAAACTGGCCGCGCCCGCCGGATTGTTTTTTATGACGGTACATGCCGGAGGCGGGCTTCGTGATCGTCTCGCGATACGGCACGCGCGGAATGACCAAGTTGACCTTGACATTAGTCATGGCTTCGAGCCGCTCCAGCGCGACATGGAGATGCGTTTCACCCATGCCGCAGAGCACATTCTGCTTGGTTTCGGCGTTGCGGTCGAGTTTCAGACCGACGTCGGTTTCAAGGATGCGGCCGATGGCCATGCCGACTTTGTCCTCGTCGGTTTTATTATGGGCCACGATGGCGCGCATGACGGTCGGCTTGGCAAGTTTGATCGCGGGATACTTAATCTTCGCGCTTTCTTCGGCGAAAGTGTCGTTGGTTGATGTCACGTCCAGTTTGACGATTGCGCAGATGTCGCCGGCGGAGAGCGCGGCGATGTTTTCGGATTTCTTGCCGCGGAAGGCGAGCAGATTGCCGATGCGCTCGTCCTTGTCTTTGTTGACGTTGTATACGCTGGAATCGCTCTTGACCGCGCCGGTGATGACTTTGATGTAGTTGACTTTGCCCAGGAACGGATCGGAGGTGGAGCGGAAGACGAATGCGGAATACGATCCGTCGGGCGAGCATTTTTGTTCGATGATCTCGCCGCCCTTAAGCGCCTCGACGGGCCGAGCTTCCAGCGGATTGGGCGCGCAAAGCTCGAGATAACCAAGCAGCATTTCAACGCCGATGCATTGAGTGGCCGTGCCGCAGATGACCGGGATGAAGCGGCGTTCCTGCGCCACCTGACGCAATCCGGTGTAGATTTCCTCGTCGGAGAGCGGCTGATCGTCGAGGAATTTCTCCATGATCGCCTCGTTGCCCTCGGCGGCGGCTTCGATGAGCGCGGCGCGCGCGGCTTGCGCCTCATCAGCCATCTCGGCGGGGATGTCCTCGATGGCCGGTTTGGCGCCGGATTTGGCGTAGATGGCCTTCATGCGCAATAAATCGACCAGACCCTTGAAATTCTGATGCGCGCCGATGGGAAGGCACACGGGAATAGGCGTGAGTCCGGTGTGCTCCTCAATTTGCGCTAGGCAGCTTTGAAAGTCGGCGTTTTCCTTGTCCATCTTGTTGATGAAAATCGAGACGGGCTTGCTGTATTCCTTGCTGAGTTCGAAGGCCAGCTCAGAGCCAACCTCGAAGCCCGCTGCGGCGTCGAGGACGATAAGCATCATGTCCGCGGCCCAGACGCACGGCTTGATGTCGCCGATGAAATCGCGCGAGCCGGGGCAGTCGAGGACATTGACTTTGATTTTCTTGTATTCGACGGGGAGGACGGCGGCGTAAAGCGAATGCTGGTGCTTTTGTTCTTCGGCCGTGTAGTCCGAGGTGAGCGAGCCGTCCTCGGTTTTGCCCATGCGATCAATGGCTTTGGTCTGCAAGAGCATCGCTTCCGCAAGAGTGGATTTGCCGCAGGACATATGGCCGTTCAGGCTGATGTTGCGGATCTGAGTGGATTCGTAATCTTTCAATGTTCGCTTCCTCTCCGTTTGAAATAAACCTGACTGGCGCGAAATGCGGTCAGTTCTGCCGCGCTTCCGCTCGCGTCCGGCTCCCGAAGGGATGAGCGTCGAGCGGAAGCTTCTATGTGCCGATCAGACGCTGAATTGCGATCTCGCATTCCGCGTCCATTTTCCTGTTTATGATTCGATCGTTCGTGCGCGCCCGGCGGCCGTGGAGCCTTTGCTGGAAGTGCGCGCCTGGGACGCCGTGGCGTCCTCTTTGCGGCCATGGGATCCTCCGCCATGTCCGCCCTTGCCCTTTTGCCACATATAAAGAACCGGCGTGGCGACGAAGGACGAGGAGTACGTGCCGACCGCGATGCCGATGCAGAGCGTAAGCGCGAAGCCGCGCAACGCCTCGCCGCCGTAGAAGCACAGGATCAGCGTGGTGATCAGCGTGGTGAGCGATGTGATCGTCGTGCGGTTCAAACTCCGCGAGATGCTGAGATTCAGAATGTCTTCGTATTTTGCGCCGAAGACAGTGCGCGTCATTTCACGGATGCGGTCGAAAATGATGATCGTGTCGTTGAGGGAGTAACCCATGACCACAAGCAACGCGGCGACGATCTCCAGCGAGATTTGCTCTTTGAACAGCGCAAGAAAGCCGATGGTGATGAACAGATCGTGGAACAACGCGATGACGGCGGCCACGCCGAAGCGGAATTCGAACCGGAAGGCGACGTAAACGAGAATCAACGCCGCGGCGATGAGCACGTTCAGGATCGCGATGCGGATGAACTCGCCGGCGACTTCGGAGCTGATCGCGCCGTGGCCGACGACTTCCGCGCCGTTGGGATAGGCTTTGGCGATCGCGGCGTCAAACATGTCAGCGGTCAGTTTCAGGTCGTCCCCGCCGGCTTTGTTCTTCAGGGCTTTCATCCGGACGGAGAACGAAGCGCCCTCGCCGTTTTCTGATTTGAACTTCGTCGGCTGAACGTCGATTGGAAAGCCGACGTCCTTGAGGTTTTTTCGAATGCCATTGGCCGTGACGGAAGGATCCGTGAATTCAATTTGCGCTTCGCTGCCGCCGGTGAACTCCACGCTCATGTCAATGCCATGATGCATGAAAATCGCAAAGAAGCCGATGCCAAGCAAGATCAAGGAGAAGGCGTAAGCCGCCTTGCGCAGCCCCAGGATATTGAAATGAACATTGTCAGGGAACATCGTCCATGTTCCGACGGAGATGCCCTTGTTTCCGCTGAAGATATCGAATAGCACACGCGTGACAAACAGACCGGTGTAAAGAGTGATCAGAATGCCGATCGTCATCGTGATGCCGAAGCCTCGCACCGAGCCGGTGCCGATCTGCAGCAGCACCAGCGCCGTGATCAACGTGGTCAGGTTCGCGTCGAAGATCGTCCAGAACGCGCGGCTGAAGCCGTTTTGCACCGCCAGACGCCATGATTTGGCGGTCTTCATTTCCTCGCGGATGCGCTCATAAATCAGGACGTTGGCGTCCACGGCCATGCCGATCGTCAGCAGGATGCCGGCGATGCCGGAGAGCGAAAGCGTCGCGTTGGACCAGGCAAGGATGGCGAATATCGTCACGACGTTGATCAGCACGGCGATGTCGGCGATGATTCCCGCCAGACGGTAATAAAAGGTCATGAAGATCAGCACGATGATCGCGCCGATCAACAGCGACGTGATGCCGCGTTTAATGGCCACGGCGCCGAGCTTCGGCTCGATCAGGCGCTCATAAATGACCTCCATCGGCGTGGGATTCGAACCGGCCTTGAGAATCAGCGCCAGATCCTGAGTCTCCTGCGGCGTGAAACTGCCGGTGATGATGGCATTGCCGCTGGGGATAGGCTCGTTGACATTGGGCGCGCTGTAGCAAATGCCGTCCAGCAAAATGCCCAGGGGCTTGCCCGTCAGGTCTTTCGTGGTTTCATAGAACTCCTGGGTGCCGCGGGCGTTGAATTCGATGGAGACGAAATATGGCGAACTGGCGTTAGATTGAAGCGCCTGACCGGGATTATATTCCGCGCGAGCATTGCGCAGGTTCATCCCGTCCATTTCAGGCTCCTCCTTCACGAGGAACCATGTCGCGGTTTTCTGGTCTTGATGCGTAGTGTAGCCCGGCACGAATTCCCAACCAGGATCGGGACGCTGGCCTTCGATGAAGGGAACGTTGAATTTCTTGGTGACGGGATCGTACTTGAAATCGATGACTTTCGGCGTCGTCTGTCCCGGTTTGAAAACCTCGATTTGATACTCCGGTTGAATCATCTCTCTCACTTTGTCTGAGATGGTCTGACCTGGCTTCAGGACGCTGTCCTGATGAACCTCCCGGAATTCGAGCACGGCAGGCTGGAAGATCTTGTCTTCCAGGCTGACCTCTGCGGTGCCGGTGGAACTGGCGTCATGAATCGTCGTCGTTCCGGGGATTTGAATCTTGATCCGATCTTCGCCCTGCACAACGACGGACGGATTGGTCAGACCGTATGTGTTCAAGCGTTTCTGGATCGAGTTCTGCGCGCTCTGCAATCCATCGCGGATGATGCGCCGTTGCGTTCCGGCGCTGACAGCGAGCAGCGCGGAACCGGTTTTCAACAGACCGTCGCGATCGTATTCGAGGTAATCAAAATTCTTCCGCAGAATGGCGTCGCACGCCGCGGCGTTGGCCAGGTCGCCCGCGCCGTCGCTGCCGGAAAGGGTGAGCTGGATTCCGAGTTTTTCCGGCACGGTCTGGACTTTGACGGTGATGTTCTCACGCCCAAGCTGGTCGCGGATCTGCCGCGCCCAATGCGCCACCTGCTGGTTGATGGCGTCGTTGCGCTTAATGGCGCCGACAACTTCAAGACCGCCGGCAAGGTCGAGGTGGAACGTGATGGCTTGATTGTTCTCCCGGAATTCCTTCAATTGTTCCGGCGAGGCGCCCCCCTCGACCAGCCCGAAGTAGCGCACAGTGCCCCAGACGGTCCAGAGCGACAGAATCAGGATTAACGCCACAACCCCAACGCGATAGTATCCGGCTTGTTGCATTGATCAATGCCTTTCGTTGATATCAGTGCTGAGTTTTCCGCGCAAAAACGGCGCATATGGAAAGCGTCTTTTTTTTACATCACATTACATTAACTGCACGCCGTTGATGTTGAGCGCAAAGTCGCAGTTGAGATAGTTCGCGGCGCGGCGGCTCATGATCATACGGCTTAAAAAGATCTCAAAATATTCCGCAACAGTGGAAATCTCCGTGTCGATCTCCAGGTTGAGCACGATCAGTTTCTTTTCAGGCTCAACGATGCAATCGGAACTCGTCGCGGCGTAGTTCACACGGTCGTGAATGTCGAACTTGATCATCGATGGATTGCGCACCCGGCTGCGCCGGACGTCGGATTTATCGGCGATGATCAGGGCCGCGGCCGGATTGCTGGCGGGCGCGCCATGCTCCTCGTCGTGGTTGCCGATGGCGCCCATGATCGTCGCAATCTCTGCCGCGGGCATGCCCATCTCCCGCAGAATCGTGAAGGCCATGCAGGCGCTGGACTGTGGATGCCCGTCGCGGTGAACCACGTTGCCGATGTCGTGAAGGTATCCCGCGATGCGCGCCATGTTGACTTCCGACTCGCTGCATCCCAGTTTCTCCAGGATGTAGCCGGCGCGATTGCCCACCCGCCCGATGTGATCGTCGCCATGGCTGGTGTAGCCGACTTCTTCGAGGTAGCGGTCAGCCATGCCGATGAACGTCCGCACATCGGGATTGTTGATCACGTCCTCCGCCCGCACAATGCACGGCTGCGGTCCGCGCTCTTCCTCGGGATTATTATGTGCGCAGGCTGGGCTCATGGCTCGCTTTTGTCCTGCACGCCTTTCTTGGTCTTTTTCACCGCGGAGTAGATCGACGCGCGGTTGATCGTCAGCGTGGTGTTCCGGTCGACCTTCACCTGCACCGCGTCCTTTTTCTCGTCGAAACCTTCGACAGTGCCGAAAATCCCGCCGACGGTCTGCACCTCGTCGCCCTTTTTCAGCTCCTCGAGCATCGCCTTGCGGGTTTGCTCCTTTTTCTGCTGCGGGCGCTGAATCAGAAAGACGTACGCGAGAAAAATCAGCGCCATGGGCAACAGGAATTCCGTCAGCCCAGGGCCTTTGGCGCCTTCCGCGAGCGTATGAATCAGCGATGCAGCGGTCAATATCGTCACGTGTAGCTTGCTCTCTCATGCCGCGCGGCGGCGCAGGATTATACCTCGCATTTTCAGCCAAATCCGGTCGAAAAATGCAAAAAAGGCCTCGACAAGAGTGCGAAACCTAACACCCGCCTCAAACCATGTCAAACACAAAAGACGCCTGAAAACCGTCGCTTTCGCTCGCAAAAAACGCTCCGGCAAAGCAGCGGAACCGGGATGCGTTTTGATTTGACGCCATCGCGCGAGAGAGGAATGATGCAGATTATGGATTGAGCGGTCAAAAACGGAGATTGGAAACCGAAACGGCCGTGAGATCGATCATATTGCGCGAGGCGGAACAATGATTATCGTAATGGAGCCAGGCAGCAAGGATGAGTATCGCCAGGCGGTGATCTCCGAAATCGAGGAATTGGGCTATCAGGCGCACGTGATCATCGGAGTCGAGCGCACCGTCGTGGCCTGCGTGGGACATGAGGACAAGACGCCGCTGCAGCACATCGCCTCGATGCCCGGCGTGGAGCAGGTCATCCCGATCCTCAAACCGTTCAAACTGGCCTCGCGGGAAACCAAGGCCGAATCGAGCGTGATCGACGTGGGCGGCGTGCTGATCGGCGGCCAGGAGCTCACCGTGATGGCCGGACCCTGCTCGGTGGAGTCCGAAGAGCAAGTGCTGACCATCGCGCGGGCGGTGAAGGCCGCCGGCGCGAAGATCCTGCGCGGCGGCGCGTTCAAACCGCGCACCTCGCCCTACTCGTTCCAGGGCATGGGCGAAGACGGGCTGAAGATTCTGGCTACGGCGCGCGACGAAACGGGGCTCAAGGTAGTGACGGAGGTCGTGTCGCTGCGCGAGCTGGATTTATGCCTGGAGTACGCGGACATGCTGCAAATCGGCGCGCGGAACTGCCAGAACTATCCGCTGCTCCGCGAAATCGGTATGTCGCAGCGGCCGGTGCTATTCAAACGCGGCATGTCCACGACGATCAAGGAGTACCTGCAAGCGGCGGAGTATATGCTTTCGGAAGGCAACTACAGCGTCGTGCTGTGCGAGCGCGGCATCCGCACCTTTGAAGACGCCACGCGCTTCACGCTGGACCTGAACGCCGTGCCGGTGATCAAAAGCCAGACGCACCTGCCGCTGATCGTGGATCCGAGCCACGGCACCGGCGTCTGGAGATACGTGACGCCGATGGCGAAGGCCGGAGTTGCATGCGGCGCCGATGGACTGATGATCGAAGTGCATCCCAAGCCCAAGGAAGCGGCGTCGGACGGACCGCAGGCGCTCAAGCCGGACACCTTCACCGAGCTGATGCGCGAAGTGCGCAAGGTGGCCGAATCCGTCGGCCGCACGCTCCCTGGAGCGCCGGAAGAATAAGCGCCCACGACGAACAAATACGCCTCCAAGGCTCATTTTGCATTAATCATACTGATCTACAAAAAGCACTATCAGCGAAGATTAACAAGAAGCTGGCGCAAGAAATCGAAATGCCTTGATACTCGATGCTGTTTGGGAAAAAATCGAATTTTAAAGCTTTGTGGAAATGAGTGTCAACAATGCATGATTTGACCGATAATGTGCTCACCAAACTTTCGACTCTGATCGCTGAGCGTCGTTACGAGTCGTTGGAAACAGACACGCTTGAAATCAAGCCTGTGCCAAGTGACGGCGTATCTTGGCGTGAACGGTATAAAAGCGTGAATGCGTTTCTGAACTCGCGTGGCGGAATTATGTTGTTAGGCTTTAAGGAGGAAGGACAGGGCGCGGAAAAGCACTGGGTGTTCACCGGTTGGCGGGAAGAAGCAGAATCCAAGGTAAAAGACTTTCCGAAGCTATTCCATGACCGGAAAAAAGTAGCCCTCGACTTGCGAGAAGCCTTTCCACCGATGGAATTGCGGCCATTCATGGATGGGCAGGTGGCAGTAATCTATGTGGATGAGTTGCCTGCGGATCAGAAATTCGTGTTTTACAATAATACCGCCTGGAAACGCGTCTTGACAGGTGATCATCGCATCACGGATGACGAGATCGAACGGCAGGAGGAGTATCGTCAGGAGCTCTGGAATGCCCGTGAATTACATCCTATTCCTAACGCTGCACTCGACGATCTGGATTTGGATCCGCTCAATGATTACATTCAGCAACTCAATCGACCGGTCAAAGTTGAGACGATCAAAGCGGACATGGCGTCAGCGCGTGGTTTTCTTGAGCGCAAAGGTTTCCTCAAGGACGGCGTGGTGACAACACTGGGGATGCTGGTGTGTGGAAAGCATCCAGAGGATCGGATGGGCTTTCGCTGCCACGTGCATGGTTATGTGGACGTTCCACAGCAGGTAGCGCAAGACAAGCAGGATTTGATCGGGAACATCTTGCCTTTGCTGGAACACAGTTTGGCATACATTTTGAGAAATGTCCAAGTGGGCGTATCCATCGAGAACGGCGGCAAGGCTATGCCGCAATACCCGGAAGAAGTGCTGCGCGAAACGGTGAACAATGCGCTGGCGCATCGAGATTACTCTATCAACAAGCAGGCGATTATTTCAATCAAACCTGGATGTTCCATTTCCATTCGCAATCCTGGCGGCTTTCGTAAACATTTACTGCTGGAGTATCCTGACGATCTGACGCCGTTGCGGCGGATTATTCCTGAAGCCAAGGCGCGAAATCCCAAACTGGCGGATGTGTTGCGTGTATACCGGAAATGGGAGGGCAAAGGCATTGGCATGGCCACGCTAGTGAATTTGTGTCTAGAGAATCGCATCGACTTGCCCACCTACCGGTTTTATAGTGAAGAAGTCTGTCTCTTCTTGAATCCCGGACCACTGCTGGGAGACCGAATGAAAACATACTTGGCAAGCTTCGATGCCTACATCGAGAAAAAACTGGGCGGTGCGCCAACCAACGAGCAAAAACTTGTGCTAGTTTATCTGATAAAGAGTGAATGGGAAAACCGTAAACATCATTATACGATTCTTTTGACCCCGGATAATAACCATTTCGAACAGTTGCTGGCGCTGGAACGAACTGGCTTGATTTTCAAACATGAACGAAGCACCCCCCTTTATCCGGTCTATATGGCGGATCAAGTGCTGATGCGGGAAGACTATCGGCCGGAATTAGAATCGTTGTTCGGCGCAACGCTGGCAGCTCTGGATGAATTGCCTCGAAAATGTTTGAATGTGATATATCGTTATGGGCGCTATTCCAGCACACCGGCAGTCACCGCGAAAATGGCGGCTTTTACTGTATGGCATGAAGAAAAGGGTAACGTTCAGAACATCAAAGAGTTCGACGGTTTCTATCGAAAAGTAAGGTCTGCATTCAATAAATTAGAGAAAGCCGAGCTGATTGTGCGAACGGGACAGCATGCGCGTGGATTCTCGCTAAACGAAGAGTATCTGCAGAATCGCTTTTTATGACGACAATGACCGGCCAGACCACTGAATATGTTTTCGCAGCTCATGCCGAAGAAATCCTTCTTGGCACTTCGCGAGCATGAGCGACTGCAACGGCCATTGCGCGGCGGCGAGGCGCGCGGACGGTGTAATAAGGAGCGGGACGCTGGCCGCGTTGCTGCTGATCGGCGCAACGTTGCGTTTGGCTTTGCTGGACGTGAATCCGGCGGGAGTCTTCCACGACGAGGCGGAAAAGGGCTATTCCGCATGGTCCCTGGCGCGTATCGGTCGGGTGATCGACTTCACCGCGCCGATTGCGCATGAACCCGGCGGCGAGGCGTATCAAACGACGCGCTGGCCGCTGTTTATTAATGTATGGGGCTCGCACACCTCGGCGATCTATCAATACGCGGCGCTGCCGTTGATCGCGGCGTTCGGTCCGAACAACTGGACGTTGCGCCTGCCCGCCGCGCTGGCCGGAACGCTGACGCTGCTGTTTTGTTTTCTGTTGATCCGCGAGCTCTACGACGAAAAGACAGCTTTTATCGCGACAGTCTTGTTGGCTTTCAGTCCGTGGCACCTGGTTTTTTCGCGCTGGGCAGCGCAGGGGATTTTCGTGCCATTGTTCGTCTGTGCCGGACTCTGGCTGCTGGCGCGCGGAGCGAAGACAATGGCAAACAGCACAGCCGAGGGCGGCTGTGCCACATCGACGATAGCGCAACGGCATCCCGCGCATTGGTTCGGCGCGGCGGTCTGTCTGGGCCTGGCCTTTTATAGTTACGCTGGAGCGCGGCCCTTCCTGCTGCTCTTCTTCTGCTGGGTGGCGTGGCTCTGGCGCAAGGAACTGCTCGCGGAAAAAAAATGGAGCGTTCCGGCCGTCGCGCTGCTGGCGCTGATGACGGGCTTCACGCTGTACTGCATGCTCTCCGGCGGCGGGGAGCGCATGGAGCGCTTCAATCGTCTGTCCGTGTTCAACCAGCCCGGCGGCGTCGGCCTTTTTCTGCGCAATTACCTCGCGCATTTCTCGCCGCTGTTTCTCTTCTTCACCGGCGACGCCCAGCCGCGCCACGGCCTGCCGCTGTGCGGCGTGATGCTGCATGTGGAGCTGCCGCTGTTTCTCATGGGGCTTTGGACGCTGGGCAAGCGCCGTTCGCGCGAAGACCTGCTGCTGCTGGGTTGGTTCCTCCTCTCCCCAATCAGCGCAGCCCTGACCAACGAAGGCAACCCGCACGCCCTGCGCATGCTGCACGCGATCCCCAGCACGATGGCGATCAGCGCAGTCGGACTTTCCGCTTTGCGCGAGCATTGGCAGAAAAGTCGCCGGCAAGGCGCGATCCAATGGCTCTGGCGCGCAGCGCTGCTCAACGGTATTTTTGTCGCGTTGATCTTATTCTATCGTTACCCCCAATATAGCGTTTATGCATATGAGTCTGGCTTACGCGAAGCGATTGAACGCGCTGATGCATTGGGAACGCAATATGCGCCGGATGGCTATCGCATCATCGATCCTTTATACGGTGGCTATCCTCCTATTCCAGATTTATTTTATTTTTTAGGCCACGTTGAACCGGAAGACGCATTACAGGACGGCCCTCAAGCGAGCCGGTTTATGCTGAACCGCCAATACTTGCGTTCTGGAGAATTAGCCCGTCAGTTGAGTTTGGGAGATAGCGTAATCATAGTTGGAGGCGACGCTGTCGATCCTTCCTTGCAAGGCCTGTTCTCACAAACAGGCGACAAGGGACTGGTCGTAAATATTGAGATCATTTCACCTAGGAACATCTCGGCGATGAACCCGCCGTTTCTCCTGTTTACGCTGTCGCCGCCGGAAAATACCACATCGCCATCTGGCGAAAAATAATCGTTGCGCGCGGGAATATCGCGCAGCTAAGTAGTTTTAATTTGAGTGGGGGGGGGAGCATGATGGTCGATCCTCAGCTGGAAGCTGAAGAATTGTTGCCTGTGATCGACGGGCGGGGAAACGTGATCGGCGCGGAGAAACGCGGCGTGATCCATGCGCGCAAGCTGCTGCATATGGCCGTGCATATGATGGTGTTCAATCCGGCGGGAGAGGTGCTGCTGCAATTGCGCGTGGCGGAGAAAGACACCTGGCCGCTGCACTGGGACACGTCGGTCGGCGGTCACGTGATGCTGCATGAGACGTTTGAGCAGACGCTCAAGCGCGAGATGATCGAGGAGATGGGGCTGGAACTGCCGTATCGCTTCGTCCAGGCGTTGTGTCCGGCGGACTGGACCGGCTGGGAGATGATCCGGCAATACGTGGGCTGGACGGATCAGACGCCGCAGCCGGATCCGCAGGAAGTGGCGGATTGGACCTTCATTCCGCTGCCCAAGCTGATGGAAGAAATCGAACGGAACGAACGGCCCGTGACGCCGTCGTTGCGCAATTTCGCGGAGCACTTGATGCTGCATCCGGAATGCCTCCCGGACGAGATTCGCAAAAATAAGGAGCAAGTTTGAAGAACCCGCGCAGCTTTCATCCACTGGAACGCGCATGTCATGTGTTCGTGGCGCTGGCCGTGCTGGCGCCGCTGCTGGCGTATCCATTGGCGCTGCAGCCCGGTCCGTTCAACCGCGTGAAAGCGCTGTTTCTCAACGGCGGGAAGATGGAGCAGCTCTTCTTCGAGCACATCGGACCGTTGCTGTACGGCTTTCGTTATGTGCTGGAACTCAAGCAGACCGCCGCCGCGCTGCCCATGCTGCTGCTGGGAATCGTGTGGATCTGGTGGAAGGCCGCCGAAGCCGCGGCGCACGGCGGCAGGCTGCAATGCAAAGGATGGAAACTGCACGTCCCGCTGGCGCTGTTGCTGGCCTGGTGCGCCACGTCGCTGATCTGGGCGCCGGGAACGGTCTTGACGCCACTGCAGCTTTCGCGCGAGGGCCTTTGGTCGCTCTCGATGATACTGCTCTTTGCGCTGTTTTTTATGATCGTCTACGACCTGCGCAAACCGCCGGAACTGGTGATGAAGTGGAGTTATTTATTTTTCGGAGCGATGCTGATCATCGGGGCGATTTCCTACATGCAGCACGCGGAGCCGCAGCTGATTTGGAAAGTGCTGCCGAAACTCGAGCATCGCAACCGAGTCGGATCGCTGACGGGCCACAACATCACGGTGGCGGCGTTCGCCCTGATGGCCTTGTTTCTGGCGCTGGCGCGGATTTTCGATCCCGATACCCGTTGGCCTTTGTGTACGGCGCTGGGCGCGTTTTCGCTGTTGATGATTGTGCTGATCATCATCGCCCAGAGCCGGGCCGTGTGGATTTTCACGTTGATCGGGCTGGCGGTTTTCCTGACGGGCGCCAAGCGCTTGAGCGGATTGAAACTGGGATCGAAATTTTGGAGCATACTCGGCTTCATCGCGGTCCTGTTCGCGCTGCTGCAAGTGAATCCCGAAAGCTCGTTGAACGTGCTGAATCACCGGGGAACGCGCTCGTTGATCAGCCGCCTGGGCGACTTCAAGCCCTCAGTGATCCTCCAGGGCACCCGCTTCCGCATTCTGGTCTGCTCGGGGCCGCTGGCGGCGGGCAGCCCATTGCACGGATACGGCCTGGGCAGCTTCGCCACGGTCTATCCGGAAGCGCAAGGGCGTTATATGTCGAGGCATCCCGGCACGATACTGCAGCCGACACGGAACATCACGGAACACGCGCACAATGATTATCTGGAGCTGCTGATCGAAACCGGCGCGCCGGGATTGCTGCTGGCGCTTGCGGCGATTTTCTTCTATTGGCGCGCGGGCTGGCGCGGCTGCAAACGGCTGCGCCGGCGGCGGGATCAATTGATCTATCTCGCCGTCGGCTGCATCGTGATGACAGCCTTGTTGCACGGATTGAATTTCTTCCCCATGCGCATCGCGCATCACGCCGCGCTGTTTTTGCTTTTCGGCGCGATCTGGGCCAGCGCGGGACGCGACGCGGAAGACGAAAACGACGCGCCTCCGGATGCGCCCATCGTGCAGCCGCCCGCCCTGACTTTACGTTGGCGCTATCTATTATTGTTAATTGGCGCGCTGGCTGGAGCGCTATGGCTGACGCTGATGATCCCGTGGTTCTCCAAGCCGTTTGTCCGTTCCTTTTGGCTGGCGCGAGCGGGAGTATATCAAGACAACAAGATGTACCTGAAAGCCAACCAGGCGCTGGAGCGGGCCTGGGCGGCGGATCCCGGCAATCGCGACACCTCATTTGAAATGGCCGTCGCGAGACACTATGAAGCGCAGCGCTATGCGCGCAAAGCCGTGAGCCTGAAAGAGGAAGGCGCCCCGGAGGCGAAGGAAGTCCAGCGCAAAGCGGAGCAATATTTCCAGGAGGCCTTGAACTACTCGGCCCTCTACACCGCGGCGCGGCCGAATCATCGGGCGTATTTTTTTCAAGGGACGGTCTTCGAGGCGTTGGCGAAGCTCTATGACGATGATCCCCGGCTGCGTCGCGCGGCAAAGGATTCGTATGAACATGCGGTGCGTCTGACCAAGGCGCATCCGCAGACCCTGGAGCGGTTGATTAATCTCTACGCTGAGGAAGACAACGATCCCATGGTGCGGCAGTATCGTAAATACCTGTATGAATACTGTCCCGACGAATGGAACAGCAATTATATCCTGCCCATCTACGACCTGGTGAATCGCGGAGAGTATGAACGGGCGATCTCCATCGCGCGTCAAGCGCTGTCGTATAACGAAAAGGATCAGTCGCTGTTGCGGTTGATCGCATTGACCTACATCGAAAGCGGCGACGTGACGGCGTCCCGATTGTTTTTGCGGGACGCGCTGAAAAACGGCTTAATGGAGCAGACGAATCACGACTATTGCATGATGATGGCCGACGCGGAGCAAAAACGATGGCAATCCGTGCTGCGGGATTGCGACCAGATTCTGGCGAATCCGGGGGCGTTCCGCAATCCCGGCGCAAACGGATTCGATCGCGACCAAAACGCGCGCGACCGGATAAACGTTCAAGTCTTCCGGTATCTATGCCTGAGAAAAATGGAGCGCATGGCGGAGGCCCGCGAGATGTTCGATCAATTCCTGCCGGAATGGCTCGACGTCGAAAAAAATTATTCCTCCGGCCCGAACGCCTATGTCTATTCATACCGGCAGCTGATTCCGATTTACTTCTTTCAGTTTTTCGATGAGCCGGAAGCGGCGATGAAGGAATTTTACCGGCTCAAACTGGAAGACGGGATTGTGCCGGGCGGGCTTTTGTATATCATGGTCTTCCGCTATCAGCTGGGACGCGGCGAAATCGAACACGCGGAGCGGGAATTGGAAGCGCTGAAAACGCTGTATCCCGAATATGCCGTCATCTCGACGCTGGAAGCGGAACTGCGGAAAAAAACCGCGCCGCAAGATGATGCGACAAGCGCTACCGCTACCCAGGCTGACGACGACGTTTCCAGCGGCGCCATCTCCGGCGCAGACGCCGGGGAATAGGCTGTTCTCGAAAGTTTTTGCCGCATCCTTCGAATGTGGCACAGCCGCCCTCGGCTGTGTTGTGAACCCATTTCATAGCGCGATGACAACCGAAAAGCATCACGTCTGTGATGAGAATGCGTCGATGGCCTGATTGAGGAAGCGGCGAATTTCGTACTTTTGTTCTTCCGGCCACTGGATGCGGGACTCCAGACTGAACCAGGGCGACGCGAACTCCAAACGCTCCTCCATTTTCACCCGGTCTTTCGCCGTGATCAGGATCATCCCGGCGCGATGCCGCCGCGCAAGAGCCTCGATACGCTCCACCGCCGCCGGATCCCAACGGGCGTGATCCGGAAGAGAAACCAATTCCGCCACATCCGCCCCCAGCTCAAGCAACGTGCGCCGGAAATACTCCGGCCGCGCAATGGCGCACGCCGCGACAATCTTCGCGCCATTCAGCGCGGCCAACTCCGGCGCGGATTGCTCCGGTTGAATGGAACGAAGCTCCACGGGCTGCGCGATCGCCTCCCATACTGGCGTTTCGCGTTTCAGCCCGGGCAATGCGCGCAGCTCTTCGCGGCGCTCGCTCAGCAGCCGCGCGTCGCTGCTTTGCGTCAGCAGCACGGCGTCCGCCCGCTGCAGCGCGGAGAGCGGCTCGCGATACGGCCCCAACGGCAGCAGCCGCGCGCGGCTGAGCGGCAGATTGGCGTCCACGCAGACAATGTTCGCATCGCGCCGCAATGCCCAATGCTGAAAGCCGTCATCAAGCAGCAGCGTGTCGCAGCCCAGCTGCTCCAGCGCCAGGCGCCCCGCCTCGGCGCGATTCGGATGCGCGACAACCGCGACACCCGGCGCCTCGCGCGCGATCAGCAGCGGCTCGTCGCCCGCTTGCTCCACGCCGCAGCAAATCTCATCGCCTGCCGCCACGACCGTTGGCGCAGCGCTGTTCGCCGCGCGTTTGTAACCCCGGCTGAGCACGGCGGGCTTGCGGCCTTGTTCCAGCAGCATTTGCGCCAATGCGATCGTCGCGGGCGTCTTGCCCGAGCCGCCCACGGTCAGATTGCCCACGCAGATCACCGGCGCGTCGAGCCGCACGCCGCCCCCGCGATCATACGTCCGCCGCGACCAGCGATATCCCGCGTAATACAACGGAACCGCCGCCGCCCGCACAGGCCAAAGCAAACGCATCCATGTCGAGTCTAATTCCTGCATCGCCGCCAGCTTCACCGTCAAGACACGAAGGCACAAAGTCATTTAACGAACGAGCATAATTAATAAAACGCACCAAGATCAAATACAGCCCCGCCGTCCTCAGTTCCCAGACCCCAGACCCTTCACATTGTGCCTTCGTGGTTTTTGTTTAACCTTTTCCTGGAAAAATAATCCGATAAGACCGCCGCGCATTCCCCGGCCAGCACGCCGCCGGCGAGCTCCACCGTGTGATTCCAGCCAATCGCCGGATCGAGCAGGCGCAGCTTGGTTTCGCAGGCGCCGAACTTCACGTTCGCCGCGCCATACACCACGCGCGGAACGCGCGCCAGCAGGATCGCCCCGGCGCACATCGGACAAGGCTCCAGCGTCACGTACAGCGTGCAATCCTCCAGCCGCCAGTCGCCCATCGCCGCGCAAGCCTCGCGGATCGCCAGGGTCTCCGCATGCGCCGTGGCGTCGCTCTGCTCGATGCGGCAGTTCCCGCTGCGGCCGATCACGCCGCGCTCCGCATGCACGATCAACGCGCCGATCGGCGGCTCATCCCGCTCGCCTGCCGCGCGCGCCAGCGCCAGCGCCTCGCGCATCCAAACCTCGTCGCTCTTGTTTTGCGCATCCCCGCTCATCGTCACTCCAACCGTAAAAACAACGCCGCATTATTGGGATCGCCGCTTGCCTTCTATAGTAATTCTCACACAGGCACGAAGCGACACAAAGAACCGATTTCTTTGACAGGATGAACAAGATAAACAGGATTTCATGAACGATGCTCACAGAAAAACATCCAGCTAATCCTGTTCATCCTGTCAAGATGCTCTCTGCGTCTCCGCGCCTCTGCGTTGAATTTTCAGAGGTTCCCTTAATATGGCTGCATTGATGATTGAAAGAAGAAAACAAAGGGAAGTAAAGATAAAAGAAAAGATCCGCGCCGCTACAGCCGGTCGCGGTAATGCTTGTGCAGCTGTTGTTCGATGAAACGCTCGATCTGGATCTGCACCAGCCCGATGCGGCGCAGCACGTTCTGCTCTTCCAGAATGCACTGCTTGTCGTAGGACTCGGTGACGAAATAATGCGCGAGCAAATCCGCCACTACTCCGGGGTGCGGATGTGAAGCGAGAATTTTTTGCTGGATCGGGCGCATCTGCGGCAGCAGTTCCAGCAGCCGCTCCATGGCGCGCGACAGGCATTGAAACTGCCGTTGAATCGCATGGCCGATCTCTTCCGGCGACGAAAGAAATCCATTCAGCCGGCTTACCTCCGCCATGCGATAAGGCGAATGCTGGTATTCGTTTTCAATCCGCACCCGCTCCAAACCGTTGAGCGTGATGTCATATTTTCCGCTGGGGAATTTCTTGTAATCGACCACGCGCCCCAAACCGGCGACGCGATAAACGGCTGGCGATTCGTAATAGGCGTTTTCCCATCCCGGCTTGAGCAGAGAGACAACCATCAGGCCGTCGCCTTCGATGCAATCGCGGGTCATTTCGCGGTAGCGCGGCTCAAAAACGTGCAGCCTGAGGATCGAATTCGGAAAGAACACGATGCCCGGCAGCGGGAAGATCGGCACTTGCCAAGTTTGAATTTCCATAGGCGGCCTGAATCAATTTTTCCGGGATAAACGCTTCAAAAAGATTTTATAGATTATCTACACCATCTGTTGGGAACGCAAGCATGAAAAAGGAAAACAGCGGACAAACCGTTTGTCCCGGATTCAACTTCCAAGCGCCCCCGAGGGGGGCGCTTGGAAGTTGAATCCGGGAAACTATGAAGTGGTAATCTCTATAATAAACAAAAGTGGAAATGCCGATTTTATTACAGCCTTTGTAGCAGATACGCCTGCAACTACAACGCGACCATCGACACTAACCATGATTCGAAAAGATCCAAAATGGAAGAAAAAATAAGACCGCTGATTTGCCAGGCTGGCTCAGCGGTCAAAGCCTTTGTAGGTTCTATTGCCGCTTGTAAAGAACATAATAAGAGTATCAAAGCAGCCCAATAGTGGCAAGCCCCAAAACGGCGCCGTTCCCAAGGCAAACGCCCATCTGACGGGCGCATCTCAAGTTTGTTCTGATTTGACGCTTCGGTCTCTTGCTCTCAATTGGATCCCACTATCCAAATTCGGAATCAAACGACTGACGCTACGTCGAAAAGAAATTTTGGCTATGTGAAAAGGCGGTTTGTCAGAGCAAGAGCAAGAAAAGACATGGGATAAAGTCTGGATGCATCAACATCCAATAGCGGGATGAGCGGGGCGAAGATTTTCGTTATCGCTTGACCTGTGTTTGCGCTCCGCAATACCATATTTTTACCTTCAACATTTACTTCCTGAGATATTGTTATATCCCAGCGGTTGAATGCCATTCGATCAACAGCCCATTTCAAGAACAGTGAACGAACTTTGCTTTGCAGCGAAACACGATGTGACATTCAAGGAGGTCCATGATGGGATCGTCAAATAACGAGGCGGCGCACGCCGGGATGACTTGCGGTTTTTTTGAGTCTTCGTTCGGCGTCAGCGACGCATTATGCAAAAAACTGCTCGATCAAGCGCTTTCCAAGGGCGGGGATTTCGCCGATCTGTATTTTGAGCACTCCGTTTCCAATTGGCTGAACCTGGAGGACGGGAAGGTCGACCGGGCCTATGGCGGCATCGATCTGGGCGTGGGGATTCGCACAGTCGTGGGCGATCAAACCGGATACGCCTATACGCAGGAGCTGACCGAGGAGTCCATGCTGGCCGCGGCGGCGACGGCCGCGACAATCGCCAATGGCGCGGCGCGTCAATCGTCCAGCGCGTATGTTCCGCTCAAGACCAACGGTTTGTATCCGCTCGAAACGCTATACACCGATGTTCCCGTGTCATCCAAGCTGCCCTTGATGAAACGCCTGAACGAACAGTGCTTTGCGCTTTCCGGCAAGATCCTGAAGGTCAGCGCGGGCATGCACGACTCTCTGCGAAGAATCATGATTGTCACCAGCGACGGCGTCAAAGCGGAGGATTTGATCCCGCGCACTTACATCGGGATTTCCGTTGTGACGGAAAAGGACGGACGCCAGGAACGCGCAGGCTGGAGCGTGGGCGGCCGGCATGAACTTTCCTTTTACTCTCACGATTTGATCGACCGGATCGCAAAAGAAGTCGTCGATCGCGTCATGGTTTTGTTTGAGGCGCTGCCGGCGCCGGCGGGCGAGATGCCGATTATTCTCGGTCCCGGAGTCACCGGCGTTTTGTTGCACGAAGCGATCGGTCATGGCATGGAAGCCGACTTCAACCGCAAAAAAGAATCCACATATTCGGATATGGTTGGGAAGAAGGTGGCGGAGCCGTTTGTGAACATCGTCGATGAAGGCGTGACGCCCCGCCGGCTCGGTTCGATTAATTTCGACGATGAGGGCACGCCCGGCCAATCGACCATGCTGGTGGAAAACGGCGTCTTAACGGGCTACCTGCACGACCGGATTTCCGCGAAGCATTATCAGGTGAAGCCGACGGGCAACGGCCGGCGTCAGAGCTATCAGCATATTCCGATCCCCCGTATGCGCAACACGTACATGCTTGCCGGCGAGTGCGCCCCGGATGAAGTTATTCAGGCTGTTGAAAAAGGAATTTACATCAAGGATGTCTCCAACGGACAGGTCAAAATCGGCGAGGGCGATTTCGCCTTCTATGTTTCCCAGGGACGGATGATCGAGAACGGCAAGCTCACTTATCCCATCAAAGACGTCAACATCATGGGCAACGGACCCAAAATGCTGCGCAACATCGTCATGGTCGCCAATGATTTGAAAATGAGCGATGACGGCGGCGGAGCTTGCGGGAAAAACGGACAATCAATGCCGGTGTCTTTCGGCCTGCCTACCTGCCTGGTGAAATCCATGACGGTCGGCGGAGTTCAACGCTAAGAAAGGGAGCGATGATGATGAACAACGAAGCGATGCAAATATGCGAATATATATTGAAGGCTGCGAAAAACGCGGGAGCGGACGATTGCAAGGTCATCTTCTCCAAACGCCGGTTTGTCGAGATGTCGCATCGCGATCACAAACTGGAAGAAGTCAAAGAGGCGACATCGCAAAACATCGGCATGGATGTTTTTGTCAATCAGCGTTTTTCTACTCAGACGACGGTGGACCTGCGCCAGGAATCCCTGGATATGTTCGTGCGCAATGCGATTGAGACGACGAAACTGTTAGAGGAGGATCCATATCGCTGTCTGCCCGATCCGCGGTATTACGAAGGCCGCCAGGACATTGAGCTGGAAATGAGCGACAACGGCTATGAAACCGTGACTCCGGAGCTGCGCCTTACGATGACACGGGAGTTGGAGGATTCCTGCCGGGAAGCGGGCGGCGACAAAGTCGTTTCGATCACATCCGGCGTCTATGATGAATTCAGCGACGTCGTTATTCTGACCAGCAACGGCTTTCAGGGACATGAACAAAAAACGATGTTTCACTCCGGCGTCGGGATGACCGCGCAGGATGAAGGTGATCGCCGGCCGGCCGGTTGGGATTTTGCCGGCAGCCGTTCCATCAAGGGGTTGCCCGCCGCCAGGGACATCGGCAAACAAGCCGCGGCGCGAACCCTGGAGCTCCTGGGCGCCAAAAAGATTGCGACGGAAACATTGCCGGTCATCATTGATAATCGATGCGTGGGCAATGTCCTGGGCAATTACGTCTGGGCCATGAACGGCGCCGCGCTTCAGCAGAAATCCTCGTTCCTGGAACATAAAAAGGGCGAGAAAACCGGCAGCGGCGTTTTCACCTTGATCGATGATCCCTTCATCGTCGGCGGCATGGGCAGCCGTTTGTTTGACGGCGAGGGCTTCGCCGCGCAAAAGCGCGTCATGGTCGATCAAGGCGTGCTGAAGGAATACTTCATCGACTGGTATCGCAGCCGCAAACTGGGCGTCGAGCCAACGGCCGGCGGTCCGGCGAATTTGATTCTGCCTCCGGGCGAGCGTTCCGTCGCGGAAATCATGAAAGACCTGGGACGCGGGATTTTGATCAATGGTTTCATCGGCGGAAACTCCAATCCCAACACCGGCGACTTCTCCATTGGCATCACCGGCACCTTGTTCGAGAACGGCGAACCCGCGCAGGCTGTCGCCGAGATGAACATCGCCGGCAATCATCTTCAGTTCTGGCACAAGCTGACCGAAGCCGCCAATGATCCCTGGCCCTACAGCAGCTGGCGCCTTCCCAGCCTGGTTTTTTCCGACGTCGTCGTTTCAGGGATGTAACAAAGGCTGTCCGCGCTGAGACTCTGTCCAGGGTTCATTTGTAGTTCATTCGTACTAACACAAAGGGACCACAAATGAATCCCAGTGAAAGTCGTGATTTTCGAGCGATGGACTATAATTGTCCCCAAAAACTGGACAGCCATTAAGGTGGATTTTTCTCCGGTTTTCGTTCGAAAATTCAGAGGAACGAAAAGGAG
>JAFGJS010000112.1 GCA_016928995.1 Candidatus Sumerlaeota bacterium
CGCTGGCCGCCGCGTTCGGCATGGATTTCAAAAACGACGCCCTGACCTGGGGCACGCTGGACTATGGCCAGACGTGGAAAAACCAGAAGCCCGCGGACTGCTGGAATCGCTATCGGGCGTTGAGCCGCGAGGACGCCATGCTCATGGACGCGGAAACCTACAAGTGCGTCTTGCCGATCCTGCGCAAGCGCCTTTGCTGTTTGAGGGACGGCAACTACAGCGAGAAGGACGCGCAGGTCGAACTCTCCAGCGTCTGCGGGGCGCTCGGTCTGAACCTGAAGGAAATGCAAAGCGAAGCCGTCGGCGAAAAGCCCGAGCCAAAGTCCTGGGCAAAGCTCAACGCGGACGGCTCGCCGAAGACGGCGGCGAAAGCACCGAAAGCAAAGGCCAAGAAAACAGCTAGCAAGCAAAAGGCGGCGGCCTGATGTCCGAGACCATGAGCGCCAAAGAGTATCAGGGCTGGCTTGCGGGCAAGTTCACGCAGCGGAAGAACAAGTTCAACGCCCAGCGCACGGAATACAACGGCGTCATGTACGACAGCAAGGGCGAGGCGCAGCGCGCGGCCGAACTCGATCAACTGAAGCGCGCCGGGCTGATCCGCTTCTGGATTCGCCAGCCGCCGTTCTACCTCGGCAGCAGCGTCAATCTGTACCGGGCCGATTTTCTGGTCATCGGCCCGGGCGCCGCGGTGTGGGCCGAGGACTTCAAGGGCAAGGAGACGCCAGGCTTCCGCCGCAACCGGCGGCTCTGGCGCGAGTACGGTCCTTGCGAGTTGCGCGTGATCAAAAAAGGAAAAGTGACTGAAGTCATCAAACCCAAGGAGACCTGACGTGACACGAGAAATCGACGCATATCCGCTGTGCTGGCCGGAAGGCTGGGACCGGACGCCGGATCACCAACGTCAATCCGGCGCGTTCAAAGGCACGCCGGGAGCGATCCGCGTCTTGCTGCTGGACGAAGTGGAGCGCTTCGTCTGGGGCCGCGCCTCTGGCGCACACAACTGGCGGCAACGGATCATCCTCAGCAGCAACGTGCCCCTGCGATTGGACGGCGAACCCTACGCCAACGCGCGCGAGCCGGACGATCCGGGAGTGGCGATCTACTTTCCGCGCGACTCCAGCCAGGACGCGCAACAGATTTGCATGGCGTGCGATCAATACAACCGCGTCTGGAAGAACATGCGCGCGCTGCAGAAAACCATGGAGGCGCTGCGCGGCATCGAACGCTGGGGATCGTCTCAACTGCTGGATCGCGCCTTTCAAGGCTTTCTCGCGCTGCCAGATCCGGATCAACAGACATGGTGGGAAGTCCTCGGCGTTTCGCGCCATGCCGGCGAGGCTGAAATCCGTTCGGCCTTCCGGGAGAAGGCGCGCGTCATGCATCCGGACCATGGCGGCAGCGCGGAGTCGTTCAAACGCCTCAACGACGCCCTGCAGGAGGGCTTACAGCGCAGATGATCCAATTGTATGGCTATCAACAACACGCGGCCGAAGCCCTGCTCAACGCTCCCGCTGGAATCGTTCAAGCGCCGTGCCGTTCAGGCAAGACGGTGATCGGCGCAGCTGCCGTGCTCGATGCGCTTCTCGCTGTCAGGGAATCCTTTCCCGCCGGCCGCGTGTTGTGGATCGCCAATACAACCGATCAACTGGACCAAGCGCAGGACGCCTTCCGTCTGCTGCTGGACCTGCCAAGAAACTCGCGCCTGACCGAAATCAAGGGCGCGCCAATCCATTTCGCGCATCCGAGCGGCGCGAAAAACCTGCCGCTCGACGAGGTCGCGATCCTCGTCGTCGATGAGTGCCATCACGTGGCGGCGGCGACGTGGCGCGCGATCATCGAGCGCTGCGGACTCTGGCTCACGCACGTGTGGGGGCTTTCCGCCACGCCGAACCGCGACGACGAACGCCGCAAGGACGTGTACGACCTGATCGGGCCGATTGTCTATCGCATCGACCGCAAGGACCTGGAGCGCGACGGCCGCATTGTCGGCGGCCGTGTGACCTTCCTGCGCTTCGAGCCGGATCCGATGCTCCTAGCACGGATCAACGCCGCCGCGGGCATCGCCCTGGAGGACTGCGAATGCGACCGGGACAAACACCGGCACTGGCATGCGGTGAAGGCTCTCGGCCTGGTCGAGCACGAACGCCGCAACAACCTGATCGCGCGCGGCGTCGTGCACCACGTCCGGGAAGGCGATTTTGTGCTCGCGCTGGTCTCCACGATCGAGCAGGCGAAAAGCATCATCCGGCAGACCGGCTCGCAAGTGAAGGTCGTCAGCAGCCGCATGCCCAAGCGCTGGCGCCGGCACATCCTCGACGCCTTCCGCGAAGGAAGCATCCCGGCGCTGATCGCGGTCAACCTGGCCGACGAAGGCCTCGACGTTCCGCGCGCCAACGTGCTGTTGCACGGTGCGGCCGGCCGCGCCCAGGGCAAAACCGAGCAACGCACGGGCCGCGTCCTGACCGCCTTCAGGGACAAGAACCACGGCCATATTTACGACTTCTGGGACGAATGGCATCCATGGGTCCAGAACCAGGCGCGGCAAAGGCTGCGGCTATACAAGAAACTCGGCTACGAAATCGAATTCAAATTCGCGCGAACGGCGGCATAGATGAGCAACCTGCATCCCATCGAGCAGATCAAAGACGCAATCACGTGCTCCGAGTATGCCACGCAGCATCTGGGCCTGAATCTGGATCGCAACGGCCGCGGCGTGTCATTTCGCCCGGAAGCGGGCAATCCCACGTCGCTGATGGTCAACGAGCGCGACTGGTTCGACTTCGGCGGCAACTTCGGCGGCGACGTGATCGCCCTGTGCGCCCATGCAAAGTACGGCGGTCAAATGGGACCGGCGATTCGCGAGCTCGCGCAGCTGTGCGGGATCACGGAAAAGGCTCCAATCCCTCATGACGAGGGCATTGAACAATATGCGCTTCAGGCGCATCAAAATCTCACACCGGAGGTGCGTGACTACCTGCATCAACGCGGCCTGACGGACGCCATGATTGATGAACTCAAACTTGGACTCGGAGGCCCCGGCCAGCACGAAGGACGGATCACTGTCCCTTATTGGAAGTCCCGGAAAATCGTGTATTTGGCCTCCCGGGCGTGGCTGGATCAAACCGGCCAGCCGAAGTACAAGAAGCACCGTCGCGGCCCATGGACCGATCACCCGATCTGGGGGAGTGATTCGATAGGGCATGCCGGCCCGGTGATAATCGCGGAAGGCGCCTTTGACGCCATCACCGCTCTTCAAGCGGCCTTTCCAACATTGTCGCCGATCACCGGCGCATTCTCCAGAGAGCAACTGAAGGACGTTGTCAGCCTGCTCCGAGGGCGGCAGGCGATCATCTGTTTTGATTACGATCCCGACAGTCAGGCGGGCCAGAAGGCCACCCGCAAGCTGGCGGATTTTCTATGGTCGAAAGGCATCGCATCAAAAGTCCTGATGCTGGAAGACCACGCCGATTCCAAGGATCGCAAGGTTGACTTGAACGATCTGCATTCAAAGGGCGTGGACGTCAAAGCCCTGCTGCTGGAAAAATCAGTCGATTATTTCCAGGTCCGAATCCGCGAAATTTCACAATTGGAGGTGACGGAACGCAAAAACAAGCTCGCTCAATTCCTGCAGCACGCCGCCAGGTGTTTTCCGTGGCCCGACGTGGCCGAGATGGCGGACCACGCGAAATCGCTGGAATCATGGTCGGATGTCTGGCTGTCGGAATTGAAAAAGACCCTGCAGAAAGCTCCGTCGGACGACATCATTGTCGCCGAAGTCAAAAAGCAGCACATGCTGATCTACAACGAGCACCTGGGATGGTACGAATACGACGAAACCAAGGGCGTCTGGACCCGGCGTTATGACACGGAGATCGAGGCCTATTGCGCCCAGGTCCTGGGCCGGTACAAGACCGGACCGCGCATCGCATCCGCCTACAAGTGCTGCAAGACGGAGTTCTGCAATCACACGCCGTTGAATCTGTGCCCGCTGATCAATTTCCGCAGCGGCATGCTCGATCCGGAAAATCTGCACATGAAGCCCCACGGTCCGGATTGGCGCTCCACCATTCAGATGAATTACGATTACGACCCCGCGGCCGACTGTCCGTTATGGCGAGACTTCATCGACGACATCACGGACGGCGACCCCGAGCGCAAGCGGGTGTTGCAGCAGATGTTCGGCTACGCCATGTCGAACGACCGCCGCTACCAGAAGTCTTTCTTCCTGGTCGGCGACGGCTCGAACGGCAAAAGCGTGCTGCTCAACATCCTGTCGCAACTCCTGGGCAAGGACAACGTGTCAAACGTCGAAATCGCTTCGCTCAACGAGCCCTTTCAGCGGATCTCGCTATACGGCAAGAGGGTGAACATCGCCTGTGAGACGGAAACCCGGGTCAAGGGCACCGAGCAAATCTTCAAGCAGATCGTCGCCGGCGACAGCATCAGCGGCTGCTACAAGGGCAAGGACTTCATCACCTTCCGCCCGACAACCCTGATGATCTTCGCGGCGAATGAATTCAGCGAGACCTCGGACCTGACCCATGGCTTCCTGCGCCGCATCCAGTTCGTTCAATTCCCGATTCGCTTTGTGCAGGATCCCAAGTTGGCGAACGAACGGCCCAAGGATCAGATGATCGAAACGAAACTGATGGAGGAGTTGCCCGGCATCGCCGTTTGGGCGCTCTACGGTCTCAAGGACCTGCGCATAAATGACGGATTCGCCGAGACCGAAGAGCAGCGAACAATGATGAAAGAGTTCGTTGAAAAGTCCTCGCCATTGCAACTCTGGCTCGATGACTGGCCGGATGGCTACATGGAGACCTGGACGCAGCGCAAGACGGTCTACACGCATTACACGGACTGGGCCAAGGACAACAACTGCCGGCCGCTTTCCGCGCGGCGTTTCTGGCCGGAATTGCGCAAGCATGTGTCGTTCGTTGAGACACGTTCCGGGACCGGAAGGTGCGTCATGCTGAAAAGCCCGGAACAAGTGACGGCGTGAAAGATTAGTATAAGTTATTCAGGAAACTCGGCACTGATCATTTTTGCTAATATGCAAAAATGGCGCTGTTTTGGATTTTATCAAGTTATGTGGGACAAATAGGCGATATGACACGTTTAGTGACACGTATGACACATGGGAAAAGAAGTGACATGCAAAATAAATCAAATAAAATCAACGCTATGACAGAAGTGACACTTTTTTTGATCTCCTATACTATATATATATTATTCGTTAGCGTTTCAAATCTCTATAGGCTGGTTAGGTATTCAATGTGTCACTTGTGTCATCGTATTCATTTTACTATATTTAACCCCTTGTCACTTCTTTTGATAAGTGTCATTTTTATAGAACAAAGTGTCATAGTATTAGAAATAAAAGACTTATGAGAGCAATATAGAACAGTTTGCAAAATGGCGTATTCAATAACCATTCAGTTTCCATTTGGTCGGCTTCGGGTCCTTCCGAGGGGGGTACGGCGAGGGTTCGGCTTTTTGTTTGTCGCAATTTTTACACGAACTGAATTTTTTGGGAGAGGTAAGTAATTATGACCAAACTGCAGGACAAGATCGCACTGAAAGATTTTTCGCCGGTTGGATACAATCCCCGGGAAATCGCTCCCGAGGCCTTCGAGGGACTCAAGGCGTCGATTCGTGAATTCACGTCGACCGTGCAGGGCTGGGACGCGGCCAACGGTCTGCGCATGGTCGGCACGATCACGGTGAACGTGAACGGCAAACGGATCATCGGCGGCCATCAGCGGATCCGGGCGCTGCGCGAACTCGGGCAGGACTGGATTCATCGCGACGACGTCACCTGGGTGGAGATCGAACCGGATTCGCCCAAGGAAAAGGCGCTGTGCGTCACGCTGAACAATCAGGAAATCGCCGGGCAGTTCACGGCCGACCTGGACTTTCTGCTGTCCGACATTCGCGTGGAGATGCCGGCGTTCGACGATCTCGGGCTGGGCCTGCTCGAGGCTGATCTGGCCGGCGGTCTGGAAGACGGCATCCGGAACTCACCGGACCGCGCGAACAAAGCGGACGATCCCAAGGAACTGGCCGACGTCTGGTTCACCTTGGGCGAATACCGCTTTGAGGTGGAGCGCGGTCAGTACCTGCAATGGCAAGAGGCGTTGCGCCAGTCCGCGGGTTTCGCCGCGGCGGATTGCGTCAAGGAATTGCGCCGGAGGCTGGGACTGTGAACCGAATCGAACTGACATCGCTCGAGGGGTTGACTCCGGCCAGTTACAACCCGCGCAAAGTTGATCCGGCGCGGCTGGAGCTGGTCAAACTTTCCTTGCGCAAACTCGGCTGGCTTTTGCCGGTGTACGTGGCGGAAGGCGGCGAAATCCTGAGCGGCCATCAGCGCACGTTCGTCGCCCGGGATTTGCCGTTCAAGCATGCGCCCGTGGTCCGGCTGGGCGCGATGCCGGATCACATCCGCAAGGCGGTGAACATCCTGTTCAACCGCAGCACGAACGACATGGACATCGACGTGGATTCCAGTTCACTGCTGGAAAGCCTCAAGGCTTCGAACGTGTATGACCTGGCCGAAGGATTGCCCGACGTTGACGAGAGTTCGGCGTATCCTTGCATGCGGCTGGAACAGTTGCCGCTTGAACCGCTGCTGAAGGTCAACAGCGGGCGGTGGATCCGCTACGCGGCCAACGTGGCCAAGTCGCTTTACCGGCACAAGATCGTGATGCCCGTGGCGCTGGATCCCGACGGCGTGGTGGTCAACGGCATCGGCCGGCTGCAGATGCTGGCCGAGAAGAAAGCCAAATACGTGGAATGCGTACGACTCTCGCGCGAGCAGGCCGAGTTTGCGCGGGTCATGCTAAATCTGCTCAGCATGGATTTCGACATCCACACGAAGTACGCCGACCTGCTGCGCTACAACTCCTTTCGCCGCGCCAGGCGCACGCGCAGCGAACTCGGCCGCGGCTTCGTGTTCGCGCTGATCGGCAACAAGCCCGCGCACACCTTCGACATTCGCGACGCCGGCGACCGCGAGCGCTGGATCAAACTCTTTGGCCGGCGCGTGCTGGATTTCGGCGCCGGGCATCTCACGGAGACCCGGATGCTGCGCGAGAATGGCGTCGACGTGACGCCCTTTGAGCCGTACCGGCTCGGAGCGGACGGCCAGATCGACAAGGCGGAAAGCGTCGCGCTGGCCCGGGAGTTTTTGCGCCATGTGGCCGAGGGCAGGCAGTGGCGTTCAATCTTCATTTCCTCCGTGCTCAACTCGGTGCCGTTCTATCAGGACCGGCTGCAGCTGGTCCGGATCTGCGCGGCGCTGTGCCACGGCATCACGCGCGTCTATGCCGTGGCGTCCTCGGACAAGCAGGACGGCAGCGGCATCATTCAGATGCGCAAGAAGTATCTGAACCAGCGCGCGTCGTCGCACGCCGGTCTGGCCTTGAGTTATGAAGAGAACGTGTACCTGGGCGACATTCAGGAACTGCCGAAGGTGCAGAAGTTTCATTCGCTGGACGAGTTCTACAGCCTCTTCAAGACGGCCTTCAACCGTGTGAAAGTCGGCTACGACACGGGCAGCAACGTCAGCGCGATCGCGCAGGGCTGCGCCGGTTTCGACGGGCTGCTGGACGCGTTGAAATTTGAATTCGATCTGCCGTATCCGGACGGCTCGCGCATGGGGCTGGCGGATGAAGCCGTCGCCGCGTTTGAACAGCGGCTGAAGATCAAGCTCAACTGAAAGGAGCGACAATGACCGCGACCGATGCTGTGACGCCAGAGGGCCGCTGGCGGTTCAATGATGAAGTGACGGCCTGTTTCGACGACATGCTCCAGCGCTCGATCCCGCAGTATGACGTGATGCGCCAAACAGTGTTCGACGTGGCGTGCAAATTCGTGAAGCCGCAGACGGCGATTGTGGACCTGGGCTGCTCGCGCGGCGAGGCCCTGGCGCCGTTCGTGGACCGCTTCGGCGAAAACAACCGCTACGTGGGCGTGGAAGTCAGCGCGCCGATGCTCGAGGCCTCGCGCAAACGGTTCGAAGGGGCCGTCGCGAGGAACGCCGTTTCGATCCGCGAAATGGATCTGCGCCGGGAGTTTCCGCTCGAGCGCGCGAGCGTAATCCTTAGCGTGCTGACGATCCAGTTCACGCCCATCGAGTACCGCCAGCAAATCGTGCATTCGGCCTTTGAACAGCTCGTTCCCGGCGGCGCGATGATCATGGTGGAGAAGGTGCTGGGGGCGACGCACCAGATCGACCGGCTGATGGTCGACCTTTACCTGCGCATGAAAGGCGAACACGGATACTCCAACGAAGCGGTCGCGCGAAAGCGTGCCAGCCTGGAAGGCGTGCTTGTTCCGGTCACGGCCGGCTGGAACGAGGAACTGCTTTTGCAGTCCGGGTTTCGCTGCGTCGATTGTTTTTGGCGCTGGATGAATTTCGCCGCGTGGCTGGCGATCAAGGGGGATTGAGATGGCGGAAATTGTTGTGTCCGACGAAGACCGCCGGTTGGCGCTGGCCGCCCTTGAAAAGAAGAAACAGGGCCGGCGCGTGTCGCGCGATGAATCGAACGCGCTGAAACGGGTGCAGCAGGAGCGCGAGGAGCGCCTGCGCTGGGACCACTACCGTTCCGTGCCCAAGCGGCACTACATCGCGATGAGCGGACGCCAGGCGCGCACGGTGAACGCCCAGGCGGATTTGTACGGCTTCCCGCTGCGTGGCGACACGTTGGACCTGAGCAAGGTGTTGAAGGCCTTTCATGACTTCCTGGCCGACAACAAATTCAAACTGATGCGCGACGATCAGCCGGCCGAGAAGGCCCTGACTCCATTGGAACGGGAGCGGCATCGGCGGTTGAAACGGGAAAATGACATCGAGGAAAAGAACCTGTTTCCGAGGGAAGATATTCAGCAGATGCATGATTATCTAAGCTCGTTGCTGCGGTCCGCCACTGATGTCCTTCAGCGCAAGCATGGCCGCGAAGCGAAGGCCATCATCGACGAAGTGATTCAGCGATTCGAGGAAGAGCTTCAGAAATGCATGAAAAGGAAATGATGTTTCACAATGGCCTTTAGTCTCTTGCATCGATCCGCCGCCGAGGGCCTTCGCTTCACGGCGAACGTGAAAGTTCGCGACCTGCGCACAATGGCGCAATTCGCCGAGGAAGAGATCCGCATTCCGGATGATCCCACGCATCCGGGTTATCGCATCAATGAACAGCCGTCGATCCGGCATTGGTTCGAGGC
>JAFGJS010000113.1 GCA_016928995.1 Candidatus Sumerlaeota bacterium
CATATCCCGGCGTATCCAGCGCTTTTTGAAAGCACTCGATAGCGCGATCTTGCTCACCTTTCTCGCCATAGGTGCTGCCCATGTTGTACCAAGCGTCGCCGGGCGAGTCAAATCCCGGCGTATCTAGCGCTTTTTGGTAGCATTCAATGGCCTGATCGTACTCACCTTTTTCCCGATAAGCGAGGCCCATATTGCTCCAAGTATAGCAACTATAGTCGAAGGCTGGATCATTAAGCGCTGCTTTATTCGCCTGAATGCTTTCGTCCCAATGCTTAAGTTTACCTTCCACACCGCCACAGACAAAGTAGTACAAGCCAGCGCCACAAGGCCATTCTTCGGGATGGAGGGTTTGCATCAGGTCCAGCGCGGCCTCAGCGTCGTTTGTCCACTCAAGTATACTAGCCCGGAGCAAGGTTTCACCCCAGTTCCAGTTTTGTTCATGGGCGAATTTCAGCGCGGCTTGATGTTCCGGGGACTTCTCTGCTTCGTCACGATTCCTGGTCTTGCGATGAATGGCGCGGGCGGCCATGAAGAGTTTTTGAAATTCGCGGTAGTTCTTTTCGATTTCTTCTGGGGAGGGCGTTTTTGCCATGAGTCCGCCTCGCTGACGCCGATTTGTGGAATGACAGCAATCCTAATGGCGGATCATTAGCAAAACAACTGAAATTATCAAGCGCTGTTGTGCATTGTATGTGCCCTTTGGAGTGCGCAAGCCATGCTTGCGCCTTTCTTTCGATTCATCGCACCGGAATCGCAAAGGCAGCGGCATGGCCGCCGCACTCCAAGGTCTCAGTCGAACATCATATGTCAATATCTCCTCAGACATCGAAAACTTTCCGGCGCGAGTGTTGTCAAATTCACAAGATTGATCCTCGCATGTCCCGGAACGTTGAATTTGCGATGGACAGCAAAGGGGTTGCGGGATAGATTGGCTTTGATCGGAAGGATGATTCAAACGGCGGATCCCCTCCAAGAGTATCGCGGGGAATGCCGCTGATTTGAGCTCAATCCGGCAAACACGGGCAAGATGCCCGTGCCACGAACCATAGACGCTTTCTATCAACCATTATGCACTTTGTGAATAATTATATTTTGCTGCTGCTGATTCCGCTGCTGATCCTGACGCTGTGGCCGGGATTGCGGTTGAGCGGCATGAGCAAGGGGCGGCGCAATACGGCGCTGGCTTTGCGCTGCCTGGTCTTCACGCTGATCGTGTTTTCGCTGGCCGAGGCGCAATGGCAGCGCAAGAGCGATCAGCTCACCACGGTGTTCGTGTTCGACGATTCGGACAGCATCCCGCCGGAGAAGAAGAAGGAAGCCTACGAGTTCATCCAGCAGGCCGTGGAAAACAAGCCGAAGAAAGACCGCGTGGGGCTGGTGATTTTCGCCACAGACGCGAGCATTGAATACTCCCCGCGCGAGCGGCTGGAGAACATCGACCAGCGCTCCATCGTGCGGCGCAACCAGACGAACATCGCGGGCGGATTGCAGCTCGCGCTGGCGTCAATGGGCCAGGAGACGCGCAAGCGGATCGTGCTGATCTCCGACGGCAATGAGACGATGAACTACGCCGACGTGATCGCGCGCGAGGTGAAGAGCAACGGCGGCGCGGTGGACGTCGTGCCGGTGACGTACCATCATCGGAGCGACATCGTGGTGGACAAAGTGCTCACGCCGGGCCGGGTCAAACTCAATGAGCCGTTCAACCTGAGCGTATTCGTGCGCTCGCTGATCGACACCAAGGCCAAGATCACGGTCTATCGGGACAATCAGAAAATCCTCACCGACTACGAGGTGCAGCTCAACGGCGGACAGAAAAACGTGTTCGTGCTGCCGATGCGCATTCCGGACGACGAGGACGTGACCGCGTTCCATAACTTCGAGGTGCTTGTGGAGCCGGTCGAGGACGCCGCGCCGGACCTGGTCAAGGAGAATAATCACGGCAACAGTTTCACCTGGACCACTGGCCGGCCGAGAGTGCTGCTGGTCGAGGGCGATCCGCTGGCCGAGGAGCACCTGGAGGCCGCGCTGCTGTCCGAGGACATCCTGATCGACCGCAAGCTGACTACGGAAATCCCGCAGGCTTACGAAGAGTTGCTGGGCTACGAATCGATCATCTTCAGCAACGTGCCAGCCGGAACGCTCAGCCGGACGCAGATGACATGGATCGAGAACGCCGTGCATGAGCTGGGCATCGGCTTCATCATGATCGGCGGCGAGAACTCCTTCGGCGCGGGCGGGTATCAGGACACGCCGATTGAAAAGGCGCTGCCGGTTTCGATGGAAATCAAGCAAAAGAAGGTGATCCCCAAAGGCGCGCTGTGCGTGATCCTGCATACCTGCGAATTCCCCGATGGCAACAAGTGGGCGCGCGACATCACGCGCGCCGCGCTCGACGTGCTCAGCAGCAAGGATCTGATGGGCGTGCTGGATTACGAGTATTCGCGCGGCGAGGACTGGGTTTTTCCGATGTCCGAAGTGGGCGACAAGCAGCGCATGCACAAATTGATCTCGCAGGCCAACCCCGGCGACATGCCGGATTTCGATCCGACGCTGAAAATGGCCTACAAGGGGCTGCTCAACACCAACGCGAGCGTGAAGCACATCATCATCATCTCGGACGGCGACTGCGGCCGCCCGACGCAATCGCTGGTGCAGTCCATCGTCGCGGCGAAGATCACGATCAGCACGATCTGCGTCTTTCCGCACAGCGGCGCGGACACCTCGGTGATGGAAGATCTGGCTGAATGGGGCCATGGCCGCTATTATAAGCCGAATTCGCCGAAACTGCTGCCCAAGATTTTCGTCAAGGAGGCCGCGTCGATCCGGCGCACGCTGATCGTAGAGGAAACCTTCACACCCTCATACGTGGAACATTCGGACCTGTTGGGCGAAGGCTTCGATACGTTTCCCCCGCTTCACGGCTATGTGGCCACGGAAGTCAAGCCGACCGCCGATCAGCCGCTCGTGTCGCATGAGAAGGATCCAATCCTCGCCTGCTGGCGCTATGGCGTGGGCAAGACAGTCGCGTTCACCAGCGACGCGCGCAATCGCTGGGCCGCGGACTGGATCGGGTGGGATCAATTCAAGAAATTCTGGGCGCAAACCGTCCGCTGGTCCATGCGCAGCATCGAGACCGGCGACTATCAGCTCACTACGACCGTCGAAGGCGGCAAGGGCAAAGTCGTGATCGACGCGATCAAGCCGGATGTGGACGAAGACTTTGTGGCCACGGTGATCCCGCCCGATCTGCGGCCGATCGACGTGACTGTGCGCCAGACCGCCGCGGGACGTTACGAGGGCGAATTCGAGGCGGATCAGGTCGGCACGTACCTGGTCAAAATGAACCCGAAAGGCAGCCGCCAGGTGCTGACCGGCGGATTTTCCATGTCCTACTCGCCGGAATTCCAGGACTGGAAATCGAACGAGCCGTTGCTGCAATCCATCGCGGAAATCAGCGGCGGGCGCGTGCTGAAAACGGAAGGATCGCTGGCCGATGCGGCTGGAGCAGTGTTTGACAAGGCCAGTCTGCCGCCGGCCCGGCGTAATGAGCCGCTCTGGCCACTGACCATGCTGCTGGCGCTGATGCTGGTTCCGGCGGACATCTTTGTGCGGCGCGTGCTGGTCGATTGGGCGATGATCAAGTCCGGCGCGGCTGTGGTGCGCGATTATATTGCAGGCATTTTCTTGTCGCGGCGGGGCCGGCAAGAGGAGACCGTGGAAAGCCTGTTGGACGTCAAGCAGAAGCTGCGGACCAGGGAAGATCAGTTCCGGCAACGTGCGGCGGAGCATGAAGCGGATGAATCCGCGGAAACTGCTCGAGAAGAAGGTCCGGGCAAAGCCAAGGCGGATCGTCTCGCTAAACTCGATGCGATAAAAACCGATTCCAGCATCCTGCAAAAAAAGGAGCAGCCTAAGCCGGCGTCGCTGAAACCCGGCGATGCGCCCAAGGAGGAAGGCAAATCCGGAGATACCGCGAAGGAAGGCTCGGAACTTAACCGCTTACTGGAGGCCAAGAAGCGCGCGCTCAAACGACGCAAACGTTGAAAAAATTTCCTGCTTTCGATCCTTGCGAAGCGCGGAATGGATTCGCTAAGGTTTCAGCAACTCATTTTTCCGGGCGGTTTTCATTCAATGCATCACCACTCTTCATGCTCGCACAATCACCCGGCTCTATCTCGTTGCAATGCGCCGCTTCGGCGAATGGCGGCGCTGATGCTCATCATCATGTTCAACGCGGCATTGGCGTTGTTACTGTCCGCCCGATCTTCATCGGCGCAGGAGGATGATCCGTCAACCGAACACAAGGCGAGTTTATTGCTCCCCGCCCCTCCCAGCGCGGCAACGACCATGCCGCTGAAAACTCTGACACTGGCCTATACCCACGTCGATCCGTCCGATCCGATGGACGCCGACTGGTTTCGCGCATTGCTCGACGACATCAATCATTCCACCGAGACGCAAGACGCTCTGCGCAAGGCGGGATACGCTTCGATCGCCGCCGCCGAGGCGGAAGGCTATCGCGATCTGATTCAGCTCCTCGACGCCAATCAATCCGATATCGCCGTCTGTCCGTCGGTGGCGTATATCCGCCAGAAGGGCGATTATCTGCCAGTCAGCGTGATTCGCCGCAGCGAGCATTACAGTTCTCGCGGCGACGGACGCGCCTTGCTGCAATTCTGCATCATTACGCGCGCGGATCATCCGCTGTCGCAATGGGACGCGATGTCCGAGGCGGAGATTCAGCGTCAAATCAAGGAGGCGCGCATCGCCTGCCCGAGTTCCTTCAGCGCCACGGGCTATGTGTATCCGCTGGTGTTTCTGCACGGCAAGTTCGCAGTCGATCCCGATCCACAGCAGTTCATTTACTGCGGCTCGGACGACGCTGTGATCAAGATGACGGCCACGGGGCTGGCGGACGTCGGCTTTTGCGAGTATGGCGCGCTGCAACTTCGGCTTGATGAGCTTAAAAAAATTGGCGTTGATCCGGAAAAGGCGCTGCACGTTTTCCATGAATCCAATCCGCGCGTACAGTCCGATCCGGTGATCATGCGTGGACCGCTGGCCTCCTCGCAGGATGAAGCCGTGCGCGCTTTGCGGCAGCAGCTCAGCGCCGCGATCAACAAACATTGCGCGCAGCTGGGGCAGAGTTACGCGATCGAGGAGACGAACGGCGCCGCGTATGACGAATTGCGCCAGACCGTGCGTCATCTGGACAACCTCCGCGAAGGAGGGACGCAATGATGGAACGCAGCGGACCGCGCATGGCTGGAGGCTTCAACCTCGTGTTTTACGGCGCCATCCTGGCCGTCTTGCTCGCCTCGCTCGGCACGCTGGTCTGGCTGAAGAGCGCGTATGAGGAAGAGCGCGCACGCAGCATCGCCAAGGTGCACGATCTGTTCGACGCGGGCGTGATCAAGCTCCCCAGCAATCCGCAGGTGGATTGGAACCGGTTGGAGGCGCTAGCCAGAAATTATGAAAACACATTCCTGATCCGGAAGGTGTTCGTGTCGAAAATTTATCGCGGCCAGGAGCGCATCGTCTATCCGTGGCATTACGCCGCACAGCATGCCGATTGGAAGTCGCAGCTGGCCGCGCTGGAAAAACGCGAACTGACCTATGACGGCGAAGTCATCGGCGCGCTTTATTTTCAGCCGGAGGACCAGACCATCCGCCGGGTGCGCTGGGCCATCGGCGGGCTGTCCGTGATGCTGGCCATCACGCTGATCGTGATCGGCGCGCGCCTCTGGAAACGCGAACAGCAACTCAGCGCCACGACGACGGCGCTGGCGGAAAAGAGCAACGAGATGATCCGGCTTGAGCGGCTGGCGCTAGCGGGCCAGCTGACAGCGAATATCTTTCATGACATCCGCAAGCCGGTGCTCAACATCAAACACGAGGCGGTCGATCTGGAGGAGGCGCTGAAGGATCTTTCCGGCGCCGTGCTGCCGTTGAAAAACATTCGCGAACAGGTCAACCTGTTCCTCGACATTCTGCGCGAGCTCAACATGGAAAAATTCGTTCGCGCCGACGGCGGCGAGGCGGAGTTCGTCAATGTCAACGAGCTGCTGGAACGCTCGATTAAACTGGTGCGCTACGAACAGAAAAACACGGAGACCGAGACGCGCTTCGCCGATGATCTGCCGCTGGCCTTCGCGCTGCCATATCGCTTGATCCAGGTTTTTTCCAACATCCTGCTCAACGCCTATCAGGCGCTGGACGGCGGCGGACACGTCGTCATCGGCACGCGCCAGAACGGCGGGATGATCGAAGCCTTGATCAGCGACGACGGACCGGGCATGACGCCGGAGCAAGTCTCCGTGATCTTCGAGCCGTTTTACACCACCAAGCAGGACCAGGAAGGCTCGGGACTGGGGCTGTATATCTCGCGCGAAATCATCGCGCAGCTTGGCGGCGGGATCGCGGTGGAAAGCACTCCGGGCGAGGGCACGACGTTCATCGTGCGCGTCCCGCAAGCGCGGCAGAGCGTTCCGGATGGTGAAACGCCGGCAGAATAAGATAAAGCTAACCGAAAAATAATTCTCACAGAGACGTTGCGGATGCGCATGCTGCTGCCGACATTGCTGGTATGTTTGATTTTTCTGAGCGCGGGCGGCATCGGCTCCCTTTTCTTACGCAAACAACGACGGCGCGTGAAAGATTCAGGATTGTACGCGGTGAATTGCCTCGCGATAGGGCTTGGTTTTCTGAGCCTTTCCACGCTGGCGTTGGGACTCGCGGGATTATGGACGCAATGGCCCGCATGGATTTTTATCGGTGTAATCTTCATTGCGGTTGCCGCAGTGGAACTGACACCTGAAAAAAATCGAAAGTGGCATCAACTTCAACTCACGGCTAAGCCTTTCGCGCCATGCTCAAAAATTGAGATTGCGCTGATTTGCGCTCTTGCCGCGCTAGCGCTGCTGGTTTTCGTGCGCGCCTTCACTCCGGTGTTGAATTACGACGCGCTGGAATATCACCTGGGCGGCGTGGGAGAATGGATCAAGGCTGGGCGCATCTTCCGCATTCCGGGCAACTTCTACACCGCGCAGCCGTTCAACGCGGAGATGCTGTTTGGCTTGGGCTTGTTATTGGAAGGCGATTTCTGGGGACATGCGCCAAAGCTGATCAACTTCGGTTTTTTCTGCGGACTGATCGCGACAGCCAATCTTTTATTGCGCGGCATAGGCGCTACGCGAGCGCTCAGCCTCGGGGGATGTTTGGTTTTCGCCATGCATCCCTTGATCATCGGCTATTCGCCCTCCACTCCGGCTTTCTCCGTTCCTATCGCGGCCGCGCTGAAGATCATCAGCATTCAAGCGGACTCGGCGCGTGCGGGAATCGTTTTCGCCGCGAAGAACGATTTGGCGCTGGCGTTTTTCAGCGCGGTTGCTCTGGCCAATCTACTGGCTTGGATCCGCACACGGGAGATTATGCATGGCGTCCTCGCCGGCATCATCGCCGGTCTCGCCATCGGCTGCAAATACACCGCCATCGGCGTGATCCTGATTCCATGCGCCATCGGACTCGTGCCGCTCACTTGCGAATGGAGAGACTGGAAGTCGCTGCTCAAACACGAAGCATTATTTCTGGGTTTCGCGTTGCTGGTTTTTTCGCCTTGGACCTTGAAAAATTTCACGCATTACGGCAATCCGCTTTACCCGCTGCTGCCGTCGCTGTTTACCAACGAGTCATTCACCCAGTTTCAATATGACTTTTACTGCAACGCCCATGGCGCGGCGCCGCTCTTGAGTTTGGAATACTGGAGCGCCGTGGCGCGGCGGATGAATCATTACACGTTGTGGTTTTGGCTGCCGCTGGCGGGTATACCGCTGTTGCGCGAGCGCCGTCCGTTGGCTATTGGACTGGCCATGACGTTCATTCTGGGGCATATGGCCTGCGCCACGCTGACTCAAAATCCGGATCGGTTTCAGGCGCCGCTCGTGGCGCCGCTGACGCTCATCGGCGCGATGGTCCTGCTGCGCCTGATGGAGCTTCGCCGCGAATGGCGCTGGGGCGGCGCATGCTATCTCGCCGCCGCCGGATTGCTGTTAATGTTGATGCTCACATCGTCCTTTCAACTCGGCGAGATCAAAACCGGTCTGCACGGCAAGGCGGATGATGAAACTCTTGAGCGTATTCTGCCCGGACTTCCCTGGATTCGTGAGTCGCTGCAACCCGAAGAACGATTATTGCTGGTCTTTGAGGCGCGCCCTTACTTTTTCAAACAACCAGTCGAATGCAACACGGTGTTCGACCGGTTCATCCTGCTGCGACACCTTCGCGAATCCCGCGCGCAAGATTGGCGGAGTCTCGCGGCCAGTCTACGGCAACATGGCTTTGATTACGTGCTGGTCAACGAATACGAGTTGCTGCGCATGATACAATTTTTCACGCCGGATCGCATGCTGGAAGAAAAATTTTCCGGTCTGCCCGCGAATGAAATCCGCGCTAACTTGAAAAAAACGGGAATGAATTCCGCGGATCTTTTGCCGCTCTATCCTCCTTTAATCTTTGAAGCCGTCCCGGCCGATGAAATACAAATCCTGCACGATTTCATCCACGAAATACGCAAGCATACACTTTATGCCTCCAATCAAAGCCATCCCGAACGTCCCGGCGTGTGGATCGCCGATCTGAACGCCGAGTCGCATTAATGCTCTAAAAAAAGTCTCGACTGAATCCAAATAGAACAGCTCATCAAAAATGGCCGTTGCTGCAGGGGCGATTGTCCTCAATCGCCCGCCATGAACAGCTGAGAATTGCCATCCCTTGGCCACGAAGACGCAACAACTTTCGATAATCGCTACAGCCCTTCACAATTTCAGAGTTGATCAACAAAAAAAGGAGCCGCCGGATTTTCCGGCGGCTCCAACCACATTTGTATTCATGTATTCTGCTTACTTCGATTATTGCTCCGGCGTCACATCGAACGGCAAGCCGTTGGAAGCGTGAGCGCCGTTGCGGTTGTAGAAATACATCGTGCGCTCGACAACCAACGGAACATTGTTGAGCGATTCCACAATCGTAGCGAAGGAGACTGTGTTCGGACCGGTGAAGTAGTTATGCGCCGGAATCACCAGGCTCTCGTTCGCCGGAACCGTGAACATGTTCACCACCGGATCCTGACCCTCAGGCAAGGCGAACGTCACACGCACGTTCGCGTCCTCCGGCATCGGGTTGCCGATCACGAAGAAGCACTGGAAGCCGGAAGGACCATACACCGCGCCTTCAGGCAAGAACCATCCTGTGCGCGGCTGCGGCACTCCGCCGACCACGGTGCCGGCGGTGCGTTCCCAGCCGGAAGCAGTGAAGTACATCGGGCGTTCAGCCGCGATCCCTTCGCCGCCCGGTGTGATCACTTCAATCGCAAAACCGGCTTTATCCGTCATTTCGTTGGGATAATCGCGCTCGACGTTCACCGTCACACGGCTCAGGGCCGGCAGCGTCAGCTGCTTGGCCACCGGCGATTCGCCCTGCAGGATGAATCGCAAGTTGCAAACCACGCTGTCGCTGGTCGGGTTGGAGAGCGTGATGAATGTGTCGAACGCGCTATGCGTCGAGCCTTCGGCGAAGTACCACGTGTTGGCCGTGGCGGTCTTGGCCGGCACGTTGTGGCTCCAGTAGCGAGACAATCGACCGTCGCCAGCCACGTCCACACGTTTGGTCATGGTGCGCTCCATGATGAACGAAACGCCGTTCGTCGATGTGGCCGCTGCGCCGAAGTTATTGCTGGGCATGTAGTCTTGACGGATGTCCGCGGTGATCCGGCGTTGCGCCGGGCAGACCAGCTGCGCGGTCACGTTGGCGCCGTTCTGATCCAGCAGATCGAGTTGGATTTCGCAATCTTCGTCATTCGGATTGCAGAACAGCAGGTACGTGTCGCGTCCCGTGCTCGTTGTTCCCTCGGCGATGAACCATCGTTCGTTCAGCATGTTCACGCCGATGCTGTCATGGCCCGACAGGCGGTAGTAGCCGTTGTCCAGGGTGTACATCGCCCGTTCGGCGTAGATCGGCATGTGGCTCAGGCTGAGCACTTGCATACCGAAGTTGACCGGTTCCGTGATGCCGTTCGACGACAGTTCGAAATTGATGTTCTTCGTCGTGCGGGCGCGGGGCGCGAGATTGTAATACAACACGAGTGGATCGCGGCCCGCATCCGTATCGGTGGCTTCGAAGAAAACCGTCAACTCCACCTGCACACTTTCAGTCGTGCTCGGGTTGATCAGCAGCAGCCAGGTTTGCGCATCCACCGTGCTGCCTTCCGCGAAGTACCAATCTTCCAGCATGGCCAGCTCGACGATCATGTTCAGCGTCGCCGAAGAGGCGTTGCCATCGCTGTCGGTCACCGTCAACACTGTCGAATAGGTTCCCGGTTCGACGGTGTCATCCGCATGGAACGTCGCGCTGACCGTTCCTGTTCCGCTGGTGATTTCCAGATCAAGCGACAGACCGCTGGTCAGTTCGTCATGGACCAGGTTCAGCAGCCAGTCGTCATCCTCGGTGTCGGACACCACCGCCACGTTCAGCGTCACCGACGTGCCGCCCTGCTTGGCCGTAATCGATGAGGTGATCTGAATCGTCGGACCTTCATTGCCTCTGCCGGTCAACGCCACCGAGGCGTTCGGAGCGCTCGGATCGGTCGTGGTCATGGTCAATTCCGCGACGAACTGGCCGCTGTAAGGTGGCGTAAACGTCACGGAGATTTCAGCCGTTTCGCCGGGCGCGACGGTTACGCTCGTCGCCTGACCATCGGCCAGAGCGTAAGCGAAACTCTGCGCTCCGACGATCGCGAAGTTGTCGACCACCAGATCCTCCGTCGCTCCAGCGGCGTTGGACACCACGGCGGACAGCGTCCGCTGCGTGCCCACGAGGATGTTTCCATAATCCAACTCGTTCGTATCGACGCCGAACCTCGGCTGCACGACCTGAACGAGCACCGGCGAAACGCTCAGCAAATGCGTCGCGCTGCCGTTGTATTGCGCCGTGATGTCATGGTTGCCCACCTCCAGATCGGCGGTGGATATTTGCGCTTGAGCGTTGCCGTCCAACGCAACCGTGCCTAACTCGGTTGTGCCGACAAAGAAGGTCACGGTGCCGGTGATCACGCCGATGCCCGAAGGCACGCTGTCAACCGTCGCCGTGAACGTCACTTCCTCGCTCAACGCTGACGGATTATGTGAAGAAATCACGACCGTCGCCGTCTCGCGCGGCTGCACCTCTTGATCCAGCGAGTCGCTGCAGTTCGCCGCGGTTGGATCGCTGGAGATGAAGATCGCCATGATTGGGTGCGTGCCAACCGTCAGTTGATCGGTCGTCAGGCTCGCCGTGCCGTTCGGATTCACCGGTACGCTGCCCAGCGTCGTGACGCCGTCCGCGACGAACACCACCACGCCGGCGAACGTCACCGGCGCCGATGATGACAATTGAACCGTGAATGTTGTCGCGTCCAGCCACTGCGACGGATTCAGTTCGCTCTTCAGCGACATTTCCGTCAGAGCCGAATTCACGACCTGCGTCAGAGTGTCGCTGCTGCCGCCCACTTCCGCCTGCCCGCTCGAGTAAACCGCCAGCACGGCGTGCGAACCGACCGCCAGGGCCGACGTCGTGTACGCCGCCTGACCGTTCGTGTCCAGAGCGTAAACGCCCACC
>JAFGJS010000114.1 GCA_016928995.1 Candidatus Sumerlaeota bacterium
CTGTTGCTGCTCGAACTCGCGCGAAGAAACGACGACTGGGACGAAATCTGGAGCGAACGCTTGGTAGCTTGATCAAGATGCGCCCTATGGAGAAGTGGAATGTTAATTCCTGTTGACTTCGGTGCGTAATAGTGCAATAAAAATCAGAGATATGGCGTTAGATTGTTGAACGGAACCTGCTGGGATGGCCCCTGCGGAGCGCAACGGACGGATACCGGCGGCCCGGCATGACGACTATGAACGGAGGAACGATGATGAAAAAAATGCGCGGAATTGCGGCGGGAGCGGCGCTGTTGGCGATCCTGGCGCTTTCATCCGGCGTGGCCAACGCCAATTCCTATGATCGCGACGACTCGGACAATCCCATCCGCTGGTTCGCATACCCAGTGCATGCGGTGGGCATCCTGTTGGAGTATAGCATCTCGCGTCCGATCCATTGGATCGTCAGCCAGAATAATTGCGACATTATTTTCGGGCATGACGTGCAGGACGACGAAGAGCCGGCCTTCGAGTGGAAATAAAACCGAATTGTGCGTAAACCGCGCAGTTGTGGAATAAACAAAAACGCCTCTGCAGAGCAGCATGCTCTGCAGAGGCGTTTATTATATTCTCCTTGTCAAGGCTGAGCCTTGCCCGCGGCATTCCGGCGGCAGCGCTGGATGACATGTTTCGGAATCAGGCGGCAGGCCAGCCAGATCAAAAGCGGTATCAGGATCGCGTCGTCGAGATGGCCGAGAACCGGAATGAAGTCGGGGATCAGGTCGATCGGCGAGACAGCGTAGGCGATGGCCAGTCCGAGCAGCCATTTGGCCGCGCGCGGCGTTTCGGGATCCATCAGCGCTAGGCGCCATGTGGCGAGTTCCTGCTTGAAGCGGGCTAGTTTCATCCAATCAACGCCTGCGATTCAGATGCGATCGACGATCTTCATGATGGCCGAGGCGAGCTTGGCCGAGTCATGCCGGATCAGGGTGCGGTGCGCCGAGAGCGCGTCGCCCTTGGAGTATTGCGACACGCGGTCGCTCAGCAAGTCGCAGGCGATGATCCGGGGATCGTCATGCACATCGTTTTCAATCAGAGTTCCCTGATGCGCGTATAACTCCAACGCCTCCGGCTGCGGTTGGGCGGAGTTCACCAGGATATAGTGGAATGGATCTTGTCCGTTCATGAAGCGCCGCAGCTCGCGGAGATAGTCGCTGGTTTTCATCCCGGTGGTCTGGCCGTTTTTATTCATCAGGTTCTGCACGAAGATGCACTCGGCCTGGGTTTTACAGAGCGCCTTGGCCAATCCGGAGACCAGCAGGTTCGGAATCAGCGAGGTGTAGAGTCCTCCAGGCCCGAGCACGACGGCGTCGGCGTTCATGATTTCATCCACGGCGAGGCGGTTGACTTCCGGAGACGGCTCCAGGTAAAGGTCTTCGTAGCCCTGATCGATTTTCTCGCTGGCGTAAATTTCTCCTTCGCCGTGCAGCATGGCGCCGTCCTTCAGCACCATCTTCAGCCGCACTTCGTGGGTTGTGACGGGAAGCACCTTGCCCTTGATCGAGAGGATGCGCCCGGCTTCCTCCACGGCGCGCTCGAAGCTGCCCGTAACTTTCTCCAGCGTGGAGAGCAGCAGGTTGCCGAAGGTATGGCCGCTGAGGCTGCCGTGTTCCCGCTCGAAGCGATAGCTCATCAGGCTGCGCATCAGCCGGCTGGAGTTGCTCAGCGCCACGAGGCATTGCCGCACGTCGCCCGGGGGCAGCACGCCCAGTTCGTCGCGCAGCACGCCGGTGCTGCCTCCGTCGTCCGCCATCGACACCACCGCGCTGAGCTCGATGTCGTACTGCTTCAGTCCGGTAAGCAATACGAAATTCCCCGTCCCGCCTCCAATTACAACCACCCGCTTAAGCATCGCAAACCTCTCTTTTACGTTCTATAGCATTTCTCGAAAGCACTTGTGCATTGGCCAGCGGTCACAGCCGAGGGCGGCTGTGCCACATTTTTCAGAAACCGCGATTGCTTTCGAGAGACGTTCCAAGCAAAAAATGCCTGCTCATCTCGTTCACAGGTATCTTGTCATCATATTCTTCGGGCGCTGTCAAATCCTTATCTGCCGTTGCGGGAAAAATCAGCGGTAAAAAAGCATCGAAAAAATTTCCTGCGCTCTTGATTGCTTGCGTCAGCGCGGGTAAGATTTTGTGCATTGATTCGACATTATATAGAGATCGTTGGTTTTTCCGTCTGATTTTGATATAAGGTAACACGGATTTTCACGATGAGCGGTTTTCACCGGTTTTTGGAGCTTGGTTTACCGCTGGGACGGATCAAGGGCATCCGCATCAGCCTGCATTGGACCTTGCTGCTTTTTGCCGTGATCGGGGCGTTTCAGGTCGGCTCGTTTGCGACGGCGTTGTTTGTCTATGCGATCGTTTTCGGCAGTGTGTTGCTGCACGAACTGGGGCATTGCTATGGCGCACGTCTGGTGGGCGGCGGCGCGACGAGCATTATCCTCTGGCCGCTGGGCGGTATGGCCCTGGTTTATGGCGCGGAGAAGGATCCCAAATCGGATTTCATCGTGACGGCGCTGGGACCGGCGGTGAGCGTGGCGCTTGCGCTGTTGGGTTGGGCTGTGTATGGCATCATGCTGACGGCTCAAGTGTATGTGCCGTACGTGTTTGAATTTTTCCTGTTCCTGGCGTGGATCAACACGATCCTGGCGCTATTCAACCTGCTGCTGCCGCTGTTTCCGATGGATTCCGCGCGTTTGGTGCGGGCGGCGCTGTCGTTCCACTTCGAGCCGCGCTGGATCACGCATCATCTCTGCACCTTCGGAATGTATCTCGGCGGCGGTTTGCTGGCTGTCACGTTGCTCATCCCGGGCTTGCTGCCGGGCGGAAATATGATCGGTCTGATCGGCCTGTTTGGCGCGTTCGCCTGCCACCAGGAGCGGATTCGCGCACGGATGAGTCCGATTTATGAAAACGAATATTTCTTCTACAATATGGATAATCCGGGATTCTTCGCCTGGATCCGGCAGAGCTGGCGCGGCATGTTCCGGAGGCCAGTGAGCGCGAAAAAACGGGAAAAGGCGCGGGTGATCAACTTCGAGGCGGAATACCGGTCCGACGATCCCGTGGACCGGCTGCGCCGCGAGATGAGCCAGGCCGTTGCGCGCGAGGATTTCCGCGAGGCGCAGCGTATCAAAGCGGAAATTGAGCGGTTGACGAAACAACAGCGTTGATAGCGGGATGATGGTCGTATCTGTGAAATTCTAAATTCGAAATCCGAAACAAATTCTAAATTCCAATGTTCCAAATGGCGTGTTGCCAAGTGAATTCGACGGGCTTTTCAAACTAGACAGAGCGTCATTCGAGCGATTGTTTTGGTTTTGAATTTTAATTTTTAGGATTTGTTTCGGATTTCGGATTTAGAGATTAGGATTTTCAAGCAACGTCTGGCGTTTGGCTTCTGTTCTGCCGTTTTATTTCTGCATGCAGTTTCCTATAGACAGCGCCGTGATGCGCGGACAGATTGTTAAGCCTTGAATCCAAAAACGGCGGCGTTTCCATCATGACAATTCCACATCCCGGTCCCAGCGATGAACCTGCCGGAGAGACCGCGCCGAAATTGCGCGTGATTCCGCTTGGCGGCTGCGGCGAGATCGGCATGAACATGACCGCGATCGAGTACGACGGGGAAATCCTGATCGTCGATTGCGGGCATATGCAGCCGGAAGACGACATGCCGGGCGTGGATCTGGTGATTCCCGACACCTCATACCTGGAGGAGCGGCGGGAAAAAATCCACGGCATCGTGCTGACGCACGGCCATGAGGATCACATCGGCGGACTGCCTTACATCATCCCCAAACTGCAATGCCCGGTGTTCGGCACGCGGCTCACCCTGGCGCTGGCCGAGGCGAAGCTGGAGGAGTATAAGCTCGGCGCCGTGCAGGATTTGCGCGAGGCGCGCTGCCGCGAGCCGCTGCGGTTCGGGCCGTTCACCGTGGAATGGATCAGCGTGACGCATAGCATTCCGGACGCCAGCGCGCTGCTGATTCGCACGCCGATGGGGATCATCGTGCATAGCGGTGATTATAAGATGGACCTTTCGCCGGTGCTTGGGGAGCCGTTTGATTTTCACGCCCTCACCACCGTGGGCGAGGAGCGGGCGCTGCTGCTGCTGGCGGATAGCACGAATGTGGAGCGTTCTGGACGTGCGCGCAGCGAAGCGGCAGTGCGGCCCGCGCTGGAGCGCTATTTTCAGGAAGCTGAAGGATCGATCATCCTGGCCACGTTTTCCAGCGCGCTGCATCGCATTCAGATTTGTTTCGACCTGGCGGAGCAGTACGGCCGCAAGGTGTTTCTCAGCGGCTTGAACATGGAGCGCAACATCCGCATCGCGCGCAATCTTGGCTTTCTCAAGATCAACGAGGAGACCCTGGCGCCGCTGAAGCAATATCCGCAACACCCGCGTGAAAAACGCATCGTGCTGACCACCGGCAGCCAGGGCGAGCCGCTCTCCGGCTTGATGCGCATGTCGCTCGACGACCATAAGCAGGTTCAAGTGGAGCCCGGCGACACGGTGCTGCTTTCCGCGCGCATCATCCCCGGCAACGAACGGGCGATCGGCCGGATGATCAACCACTTCTTCCGCCGCGGGGCGAACGTGGTGACCGAGCGTCAGGATGCGATTCACGCCAGCGGCCATGCCAACGCTGATGAGATGCGCATGCTGCTGAGCCTCGTGCGGCCCAGGTTTGTCGCGCCGGTGCATGGCGAGGTGCGGCATCAGCTGGAGCACAAGCGGCTTTTGCACGACGCCGGCGTGCCTGAGGAGAACGTGTTCATCCTCGACAACGGCTCCGTGCTGGAGTTCGGTCCGGATCAAACCGCGCGGGTGCTGGAGGAGAAGATCAGCGCCAGCCGCGTGCTGGTGGACGGCGTCATGGAAGACGTGCATGAGGTCGTGCTGCGCGACCGCATGCATCTCGCCGAGGACGGGCTGGTGCTCGTGCTGCTCACCATCGACCGCAAGACGGCGCAGCTGCTGGCTGAGCCGGAGATCATCTCGCGCGGCTTCGTCTACATGGAAGAGAGCGAGGAGCTGATCGCGGAGCTCAAGGGCGTGGTGCTGGAGGCGTTCAACGAAACGGAAAAGGAGAGCCGCGAGGAATGGCTTGTGGTGCGCGAGGCCGTCCGTCGCGCCGTGCGCCGCTATACCAAGAAACAGATGCAGCGCTTCCCGATCATCCTCCCGGTGGTCACTGAGATTTAAATACATTTAACGCAAAGGCGCAAAGACGCAATGTTGATTAAACGCAAAGAACATTTCTTTTTTTCGTATCAATAAATTCTTTACGGTTCTTTGCGTCTTCGCGTCTTTGCGTTAAAATAACAGGCGGTGCGGCGTATTGTTGACGGAAATGAACGCAATCATCTTGGGGATCGTGCAGGGACTGACGGAGTTTCTGCCGATCAGCAGCAGCGGGCACCTGGTCCTGTTTCAGCAGGTCATGGACGTGCACAGCGGCAACGTGCTGTTCGAGCTCGTTGTGCATCTCGGCACGCTGCTGGCCATCCTGATCGTCTTCCGTTTCGATTTGCGCGAACTGCTGCTCTTTGCCGGGGATCAGCTTAAGACGCTGCGCGATCCGGCGGCGTTTCTGAAGGGCATGCGTGAAACCGAAGAGGGCTGGCTGATCACGCTCATCGCGGCCGCCACGCTTTGCACGGCAGCGATCGGATTGACATTCGAGAAATTTTTTCAGTCCTTGTTTGAAAAGCCGGGCTATGTCGGCGTGGCGCTGTTCGCCACGGGCGTCCTGCTGTTCGCCACGCGTTATTTCAAGCCGAAATCCGGCGACGAAGCATCCATGCTGGACGTGCCTTTATGGGCCGGCGCGGCGGTCGGCGTGATGCAGGGATTCGCGATCATCCCGGGAATTTCGCGCAGCGGCAGCACCATCGCCGTCGCGCTGATGCTTGGTTTCAGCCGCGAACTGGCCGGGCGCTTTTCCTTTCTGATTTTCATCCCTGCAATCCTCGGAGCATTCATCTTGCAGTTCAAGGAGCTGTACGGCATCGGCTTGTTCAGCAATCCCGGATTTGACACGGACCCGTATTTTCTGGGGCTTGCGTTTTCATTTATCTTCGGTTATTTCGCGTTAAAAATCCTGCTGCGTTTTCTGCGCAATGGACGGCTCCACTGGTGGAGCGCGTATTGCTGGATCGTCGGCCTGGCCGCGATCGTGCGTTATTTCGGCCGGTGATCGCGCCAGCGGCGCCCTGCAGTCAAAAACCGAATATTTACAATGCATAATGATTGATACATACTCATTCAATCTTTACTGCGCTAAGTGAATAGCACCCATTTTTTCTATTGCCTGGGTCGCGCTGCTTTTTCTATTGCCTGGGTCGCGCTGCGCAGAGAAACTTTTTTTGATGGCGGCGATTGCGATTGATGGCGTCCGCTCCGCCGCCGAATGCATCTGTTTCAGGGATTCTTGATGCCCAGAAAAATTGAACGTCCCTATAGCGGCCGGATACATGGCTCGCCGTTGCCGCGCGTGCCGGAAGGCGTCCGGATTCCCGCGCCCGTGGCAGCGCCGCCGCATTTGCCGCGCGTCGAAACCACACCGGACGCCGATGTGGACAACCCCGTGTTTCGCTATCAGCTCGGCGGCGCAGCCTGGCGCCGGCATCGATATATGATCGCCCTCGGCGTGATCAGTTTATATTTATCCGTCCCGCTCGCCTGGGCGCTCTGCTCCGCGCTGGCCCCGAATCCTTATCTGCTGATCACGCTGATTCTGACCGCGATGCACATCGCGCTGTTCACCGGCATGATGATTTATTCGACCCGCATCGGCTTGCTGGGGGAGGGTGATGCGCCGCGCGATTTCCTGCGCGACATGTATCTTTCGTTTTTATCGCCGGAAGATCTGGCGCGAGGCATCTCGCGCGCCCGGATGAATCGCTTGCTCTATCTGGCGTTGGCGCTGGCGCCGTTTGAGCTCCTGGCCGTGATGCATGGCTGGCTGTATAATCCCGATCCATGCCGCACCTTGTTTTTCCCGGTTTTCGTGGTCATTTTCTGGATCGACCTGTTGACATCGATGCAGATCAATCTGACGATTGGGCTGCGCCTGACCGTGGAAAGCAAGGATGAGCGCCGGTTGATGCTGAAGACCTACGCGCTCATGCTGGCATATTTTCCATTGATGTTTATCTTGTTTTTAATTCCAGTGAACTGTGTCAGCAAGCTCTTTGGCGGCTTTGGCGTGATGGCGGTGACTACGGTCTGGGCTCCCGGCGGTCAAATGATTTCCATGCCCGGATACGGTTTGCTGATTTTGCTGATCGTGACGCGCGCATTCTATGTGCTGCTGGTGCGCGTGGGGTATGCGTTGCGCAGCCAGTCGCTGTATTACCGCAATTTCGACGCCTGGCTGCGCCGCTGGATCACGAGGGAATGATTTTGCTCGCCTGGCGCCCCATTGACGCGAAAGGAAAAAAGCGTCAGCGCCCTGGCTTAACGAATTTTTCGTTTGAAAAGGTGTTTTTTACACCGTACAGTTATTTCTCTTGCTGGACTATGATGCCTTGCTGCCTGCAATGAAACGCATGTCCAACCGTAATATTACGGAAGTTTATTTTCCGGGTTGCTTGTTAGATACACAGAGTTCATGGAACGCATAAGGATTCGGAGAACATGGCGCTGGATCAACATCTCGACGTGCTCTACAAAGTGGCCAGCAAGCAGCTGGATAAATCGGAATGGGACGATTTACGCAATTCCGCGACATATGTGGATTTGAGCGAGGCGGACTTAAGCCACTTGGAACTAGCCGGCTTAACTTTTGACGGCGCAGATCTCACCAGCGCGCGAATGTTCAACACGAACCTGGAAGGCGCCAGCATGCGCCGCTGCACACTCTCCTTCGCCGACCTGCGGCGTGCGAACCTGGCCAAGGTGAAACTGCAGGAAAGCAACCTTAGCGGCGCCAACCTCAGCGGCGCCAACATGGTCGAGACGCAATTGCAGCGGGTGAACCTGCAATCCGCGATCATGGCCGGTGTGCATCTGATCAACGGCGACTTGACCGGGGCGTACCTGACCAAAGCCGACTTGCGCGGCGCAACCTTCAAAATGTCGCGCTTCCGGGGCGCTCAGCTCGCCGGGGCCAACGTCGAGGACGCCGATTTCACGCGCGCGCTGATCTCCGACAAGCAATTGAAGGACGTGAAGCATCTGGACCGGGCCTTGATCAACGACCGGCAGCGCCCCAAGGAAGAAGAAGAGGAGACGGCGCAGGATTCGCCGGCCGCCGAGATCAATTACGATTATCTCTTTCAAGAAACGGATTGTTTTAAGATCCTGGGCGTCGATGCGGACGCCTCGATGGAAGAAATCGCGCGGGCCTACCGCAAACGGGTCATGGAGTACCATCCGGACCGGGTGAACAATCTGGGCGAGAAGATCAAGGAAGTCGCCCGGCGTGAGTTTGAGCGCATCCAAAACGCGTACAAATCGCTCAGCCGGCATCAATCCCGGCCCGACGTAGAGATCGCGATCAAAATCAATCAAAACGAAGTCGTGCGCACCAGCAATCAATTCACGCTGGAGCAATACGAGGCCCTGAGCCTGCGCTTCCCGGACGACAGCCGGATCCTGTTCAACCTCGGCAATAAATACATGGAATCGAATCTATATGCGCAGGCGGTGAAGACGTTCAAGCGGGTGATGGAACTCGATCCGGAAAACGCAAGCGCCGTGCATAACCTGAAAATCGCAAATTTATTGCTGCAAATTTAAGGCAATCCTAAGCCCAGCCCTTTTGTTTTTTTAATTTATAATTATGAATTCATAATTATAAATGAATGGCTGGCCAGAATCCGGCGGCTGCAAGATCGACATGCGCCTTCAATCGATTTCCATCCGCAATTTCCGCAATCTGGAATCCCTCGAACTGGAATTTTCCAGCGGACTCAACGTCATTCATGGGCTGAACGGGCAAGGCAAGACCAACTTGCTGGAAGCGATGTTTTATTTGGTGACCGGCCGGTCGTTCCGCACACATCAGGATGGCGCCGTGTTGCCGCTGGGCGCGGCTGCGGACGCCGTCGCGGCCATCGAGGGGCTGGTGATCCGCGAAAACGGCGGACGCAACCGGCTGCGCGTCGCGATCTCGCGGCAAGGCAAGCGCATCCTGATCGACGAAAAACCCGTGGCGCAGCTCGCCGGACTCTGGGGCCGGCTGCGAGCCGTGCTGTTCACCCCGGACGACCTGATGATCCTCAAGGACGGCCCGGCATTGCGCCGCCGGATGATCGACATCACCCTGAGCCAGATCGACGCCGGTTATCTCGCGGCGCTGCAGAATTACTCACGGGCCTTGCGCCAGCGCAACCTGCTTCTCCGCGATGCGGAGGAACGCCGCGCGCCGCGCGATCAGATTCTGGCGTTCAACGCCCCGCTGGCGCAGTGGGGCGCCGCAATCCACGAAAAACGGCGGCGCTTCCTGCACGATCTGGGCGAACGCGCGGCGCGGCTTTATGCCGGAATCGCGCCAAGCAGTGAAACGCTGGAGCTGGAATATCGCGACGCGCTGCACGGCAAAAAATTTTCCTCGCCCGAGGCGGCGCTCACGGCCTGGCGCAAAATGATGGACGGCAACATCGAGACCGACATCCGGCGCGGCCAGACCCTGCGCGGAGCGCACCGGGAGGACATGCGGCTGGAACTTTCTGGACGCGACCTGCGGCAATTCGGCTCGCAAGGGCAGCTGCGCACGGCCATGCTCAGCTTGCGGCTCGCCGAACTCGAACTGATGCGCGACTGGTCCGGCGAACCCGCAATCCTGATGCTCGATGATCTGGCCAGCGAATTGGACGCCCCGCGACGAAACCAATTGTTTACGCGCTTGGACGCAGGGCTGCAGACGATTCTCACCACCATTGATCCGGAATTGCTCGGTTCGCGGCTGGAAAATGCGCGCACGATTCACCTGCAAGACGGCCGCCTGATATCCACCGATTAAGACTATTCCGTCTTGAGCTCTTTGTTCGTTTCGCTATCCGCGGATTGCGGGATGAACTCGAGGGCGGCGGAGTTGATGCAATAGCGCAGCCCAGTGGGCTGTGGGCCGTCTTCAAAGACATGGCCGAGATGGCTGCCGCAATTGGAGCAGAGGACTTCCGTGCGGGTTGTGATGAGCTCGTTGTCTTCACGGAATTCAACCGCCTTTTCATCGGCGGGTTGCCAAAAGCTCGGCCAGCCCGAGCCGGATTTGTATTTCGTATCGGAAAGAAAAAGGATTTGTTTGCATGCCGGGCAGCGATAGACACCAGGCGCGGCGTTATCCCAGTACTTATTGACGAAAGGGCGTTCGGTTCCTTTTTGCCGCATGATGCGGTATTGCTCTTCGGTCAGCATGTCCTTCCAGTCTTCACCGGTGCAGGTGAATGCGTATGCGCTGGCTGGGGCGGCGGTGTTTTCTGGCTTGTGGTCGGATGCGGTGGAGGGCGCCGGTTTCAGTGTTTGACTTTGGCTTAGCGCGCCGCCGTCGCCGTTGTTTTTGCCACAAGCAAAAATCAGCATTCCGGCCAGGGCGAGCGCCAGGGAGTGGTTTATTATACGCAACATTATATTTTCCTTTGAGTTTGCGATTTTTCTTCGTGACGCATGTTAGTCGGTTTTGGCGTAAATAATTTACAGGTCTGATGTATTTATTGTTAGAGGACGCATCACGGCTTTGATGCTCGGCGCGTGAGTTGTGATCCGCGCACGATTTCTATCAAGTTTCCTTTAGGAATCGATGTTACATTGAAATGGCTTGACCAGCAAATCAGAAAGATGTAAATATACAAAGGGTGTCTGTACCGTTTTTTAAAACCAGCAGCGAAACGACTCCGCAGGACTAGGACGTTGAAGGAGATACAATTATGGCTGATGATTGGAAATGGCGGGTATTGGCTGTCGATGATGAACCGAATATACTGAATATCGTGCTTGAGTCGTTGAAAAACGACTTTGAGGTGCTGACGTTGGACCGGCCGATCATGACCATGAACATTATCCGGCTGTTTCAACCAGATCTGGTGATCCTCGACATCATGATGCCGAAGATGAACGGTTATCATATTGCTGAGATGATCAAGAAGGATTATCAATATCAGCATATCAAGGTGATGTTTTTAACGGCGAAGGACAAACAGTTTGACATTAAAACCGGCTATTCGCGCGGCGCGGATTTGTATATCACCAAGCCGTTCACCCCGGACCGCTTGCTGCGCAATATTAAAATGCTGTTTCAGCAGAATCCCCCAAGGCGCCAGTCGCGCAATCTGGCGATGTCGGAGGTGCTCGCCCGAATAGCATATGCGGATAGCAACGAGGATCTTGGAGAGCATCTGATGCACAAGACGGATCGCAGCGCTTCTGTCACGACGCCTGTGCCTGAGGCGGAGAAGGATCCGGAAACCGGGAAAACGGCGGCAGAGGAAGAACGGTCTGAGGAGCGGCGCTGGATGGGTTGAGCGCCGCGCGCCGATACGCCGGGATGGAGGAAAGGGAGCGGATTTCTTGAATGGTTCGCGAGCTCAACGGCGATGCGAAGGACTTTCAACCGGATTTCATTTCCGGGCGCGAGCGCATGTATACAGTCCATCAGGCCGCGCGGCGATTGGATTGTTCGCCAACCACGGTGCGCAGCCTGATTCATCTCAGGCGCTTGGGGTATCTGCTGAAAACCGGCTTTGAGCGCAAGGTTTATCACATTCCAGCATCGGCGATTCGCGCTTATGAAAATCTGCGCGAGGCGGAGCGCGCGCTGGAGCGCGAGCGTCAGGCGAATGCCCGGCTGAACCGGGAACTTCAGCGTTTGCGCGATCAGCTCGGCGAAGAAGAAAACGTCCGTCAGCGCGAGAGCCGGAGCAAGCCGCCATCAGGTTCATCCTCTTAATTAGGCTGATCCGCAAGATTGAATCCGTTTTCGAGGAGACACAACAATCCGTACCGCGACCGTGAGGGAGCGGCCCAACTGGCGTTGCGGCAAGGATTTGTGGGCCGCTCCCTCACGGTCGCGGTACGGAATCGAAAACATCAGGGATTCCGCGAACCAGTCTAATCGTTGTTTCGTGATTTCAAGGCAACACATCGCGGCATATATTGGCGAAGATGCGGTAATTCAACGATCTTCGTTGACCGTATCATTCTTATTTTCAATGCTGTAGCCTGGCTTTGCAGGCTTGAGTTGCGTATATTGATGCTGCAGGCAAATCAGCCTGATGGATTGAACTAAAATTCAGCATTCGCTTGAAATTTCTACTTGACATTCAACTGATGATTTTGGCATGATGTAAAGATCGTCGAAATAGACCTTTATGTGTAATTATGTGTGGTTTTGCATATAAGTCGTGCTGCTTACTTTTATTCAACTCCTAAACAACTACGGTGCAGACAAACAGATGACGGGCTGCGGCTCTACGCGAGCAACTGTCCGGTGATACGAATTCGTCTTAGATATTTTGATACACGCGTCAATGATTCGACCCGCGTGAGCTATGGCGAAGGGAGGATCTATCAAAAAAATTATGTGAAGTTGTATCGAGGGAAGAGGTGCTATTTAGGATCAAAAGCTTGAGATAAAAAATTCATTCAACCAAAAGAGTTGAGGAGAAAATGCAATGAGATCACAATCGAAGTCGTCCAATCTGAAGGTTTTGTTCGCCGGTTTGATGATTAGTTTTGGTTTGACCATGCAGCCATATGCCAGCATCACCTATACGCTGCATCTGGATGGCGTTGATTCCAGCATCGCCAGCGCGATCAGCTCCGCGATGGCTGAGGCGGTTTCGCTTTACAATGCGAACGGCACGTTCACCAAGAGCCTGCATGTTTATTATAGTTCCGGCGTGCCCACGGCCCAGGCGAACTATGACGGCGTGATCACGTTCGGCGGCTCACGCAACACGCGCGTGGCGATGCATGAAATTTCCCATACCTTGGGCATCGGAACCTATTCGGCCTATTGGAACCTGATGACCGGCGGCAACTGGGACGGCGGCAATGCGGTTCGCAAACTGAAATCCTTCGACGGCGCGAGCGCGGTGCTGAAGGGCGACAGTGTGCATTTCTGGCCGTACGGCTTGAATTATGACAGCGAGGACGGCACGACCGCCCGCGTGCGTCACGTGCAGATCGTGCAGGCTTTTCAGTCGGACATGGGCCTGAACTCCCTGGGCAACGTCGGCGGCATCACGACCGGCAGCAGCAAGTACCTGGTCAACCGCTCGGCCAGCAAGGTGTTGACCGCCGCCGCCGCCACCAATGGCTCGAACGTAAGCATCGCCACCAAAGTGAGCAGCACCGCCCAGAAGTGGACCATCGCCTCGAGCGGCGCAGGACGCATTTCGCTGCGGAGCGCTCAGACAGGCGCCCGCGCGATTGACACGTGGAGCTGGGGCACGGTGAATGGCACGAATCTCGCGCTGTATGACTATTATTCGAACGCCTGCCAGCAGTACATCGCTTACAATGTGAGCGGCAGCTACTACGCGATTTTCCCGAGCCATGCCACTGGCGGCGTTCAGTGCGCCGACGCCTTTGGCACCTCCAGCGGCTCCAACGTTGGAACGTGGTCCTACTGGGGCGGCACGAATCAGCAATGGTACGTCCAATAAATTTCAAAAAAAACTGACATTCAGCGGTCATTTCAACCCGTGCGCTCAAAACAGCGCACGGGTTTTTTTATGTCAATTTCGGCAAGACTCCGGCGGCATAGACTGATCCACAAGATTAACGCTACTTTCGAACGGCGCTGCAATCAGTGCCGCGACTGTGAAGGAGCGGCCCCGACGGCGTTGCGGCAATGCTTTATCGATCGCTCTCTGGCGGTCTCGGTACGGTTTGAAAGCCGAGATAATAATGGGAAACGGTCTATGAGCGACCGGACCACGGCGGATTACAGCGATGAATCAACAAGATCAAAGAAGCAATCCATGAATCGGATGAACCGATGATCTGATGACCGGAAAAATCCAGGCTTGACACAATGCCTTTATAGAAATCTCTCGAAAACCGTTCGAGGAATGTCGCGCGAAATACGGCAAGGAATTTACTGATATTGATGACAGATGGAAAATAGCTGCTCGATGGCATCGCGGTTTTCCGCAAAACGGCAATGTGTCTCCCGCCGATGCTCGAAATATTTGCCCGTCACTTGACCGCCGGCGGGATCCGTCGCCAGCCAGACCGGAGTGTCCGCGCCCTGCGAAGGCGACTCATGACCGCCAAATCCCAGATTATTGCTCAACTGTGAATTCACATCGCCCGGATGGCAGCAATTCACCGTGACGCCGTCAGCCTTGAACCGCTCCGCGTACGCCGCGGTTAACATGCGGTCGGCCTGTTTGGACTGCCGGTACGCGGTGTTATTGCTATACGGACGGCGTTTGAACTCCAGATCGTCGAGCTCCAGGTCGCCCGCCCAATAACTCGCCACATTCACCACGCGCGCCGGAGCGGATCGCCTCAAAACATCACGAAAGGCGTCGATCATCCAGACATAGCCCAGCACATTCGTGGCGAACTGCAGCTCGATTCCCTCCGGCGTTTCACATCGCTTGCGCGGCGTCTGCGCCGCGTTATTGATCAACACATGCAACGGCTTATCCCAGCGCGCCGCCAACGCAGTGATCTCTTTGCGCCGCGATAAGTCGCAAAGCGTATACGACACATGCGGATTGCCGCTGTTCGTCCGGATCTCTTCGGCAAGTCTTTTCGTCTTGGCCTCGTCGCGACCGACAAGCGTCACGGCAAAACCCAGATCATTCGCCAGCGCTTGAGCGATCGCCGCTCCGATCGCGCCTGTCGCGCCGGTGACTAAAGCCTGTTTCCTATGCATCGCGATTCATCCTCGCCCGGCAAAGCCGCTGATCGCGGGTCGTATCGAAGAGCTGCATTGCAATGGGCTTATTTATTTTCCCAGGAAGCCTTGTGCGAATAGAACAGATCCTTATAACGGCCGCCGATATTGATCAGCTCGCCCTCGGCGTTGGCCACACCCTCCACATTGCCGGCTTGAATATTCACATCCAGCGAGAACATCTTCTCGCGCAGCGCATGAAGATCCTCTGGCGCCAGACGATCTTCGTATGAGTCCATGAAATTCTGCACCATCGCGCTGAAATCGCGCGCCTGTTGAATGCGCCGCCGGTCGCGCAAGAAATTCAGATCCTGCTCGATCTTCTCCTCCGCCTCGGCCGCGACACGCTCGGCCTCCTCCGTCGAAGTCTGCGCAGCCGAAGCCACGGTGACTTCCATCATATTTCCTGACGTCACGTCCGTCGCCGAAACATTCAAGATCCCATTCGCGTCGATCATGAAACGCACCTTGATCTCCGGCAGGTCTTTCGGCGCCGGAGCGATGCCGTTCAGCTTGAAATGCGCCAGCGAACGGTTTTCCGCCGCCACTTTCCGTTCGCCTTGCAGCACATGTACATTCACCGCCTTCTGATTGTCCACCACCGTCGTGAATGACTTCTCGACCACGATCGGGATGTTGCTGTTGCGAGGAATCAATGTGGAAAACACGCCCCCCGCCAGTTCGATCCCCAGCGAAAGCGGCGTCACGTCCAGCAGGAGCACTTCCTCCAGGCTGCCGGTGATCACGCCCGCCTGAATCGCCGCCCCCATCGCGACGATCTCGTCCGGATTGACCGATTTCGATGGCGGCCGGCTGAAAAAATCTCCCACCAGGTGCTGCACCGCCGGGATGCGCGTCGAGCCGCCCACCAGCAGCACCTGATCGAGATCTTTCGGCTCCAACTTCGCATCGCGCAAAGCGTTGCGGCACGGCTCCAGCAAGCGCTCCAGGATCGGCGCGATCAGCGCCTCGTACTCCTTGCGCGTCAATTCGCTCTCGAAATGCTGCGGACCTTCCTCATTCGCTACGATGAACGGCAGGTTGATCTTGACCTTCGTGAGCGAGGATAGCTCGCATTTGGCCGTTTCCGCCGCTTCGCGAATCCGCTGAACCGTCGCCTTGTCGCCTTCTGGATCGATCCCGGTCTGCTCGCGAATCCGGTCGCGCAGCACCTGGTAAACCAATTGATCGATGTCATCGCCGCCCAACGCGCAATCGCCGTTCGTCGAAAGCACCTCATACGTGTCGCCGCTGATCTCCAGCAGCGTCACATCAAACGTGCCGCCGCCAAAATCGAACACCGCGACGCGCTGATCCTCATCCAGCGAAACGCCGTAAGCCAGCGCCGCCGCCGTCGGTTCATTGATGATCCGCAACACGCGCAACCCGGCCAGCTGACCCGCCGCCTTCGTCGCCTGACGCTGGCTGTCGTTGAAATACGCAGGCACGGTGATCACCGCGTCTTCGATCTCCTCGCCCAGATAATCCTCCGCCGTCTGCTTCATTTTGTACAAGATCGCCGCGCTGATCTCCTCCGGCTTGTACAGCATGGAGCTCACTTCAATCACGGCCATGCCCTCATCATCAGCGAGCAGCGGATAATGAATCCCGGCCAGCCGATCCTGAACCTCCTCCAGCCGCGAGCCGATGAACCGTTTCACGCTGCGGATCACGCGCTCCGGCTGCGTGATCAGCTGCCGCTTGGCCACGGCCCCCACGACAGGATCGTCGTCTCCGCTCAGCAGCACGACAGACGGCGTGGTCTTGCTGCCCTCCGCGTTTGGGATCACCTCCGCCTTGCCGCCCTCCAGAAAAGCCACAACGGAATTTGTCGTTCCCAGATCAATGCCGATGGTGTGCGCCATAATCCCCCTACTTCTTAAACCGGCTCATAAGCTTGGATAAAAATGAGTCGCCGCTCGGACCCCTGATCGCATCGAGTTTTTGTCGTGCGCTGGTGTTGCTTGAGTCCCAGCGCAGCACCTCCTCATACTGCTTGGCCGCCAGCGAACGGCTCCCCGCCGCCGCGTAAATGTCGCCCAGATTCATCTTATACTCAAGGCTGTAAGCGTCCAGTTCGCAAGCCCGCTTGCAAGCCTCCACGGATTTCGTGAAGCCCCGCCGCGCCTTGATCAGCGCCATCGCGAGCTTCGCATGATACGAAGCCTCGTGCGGATTGTTTTGAATCGCCGCTTCGAAGAATTCGATAGCCCGGTGAAACTCCCCGATTTGATAAAGCTGGCATCCCTTGACGAACGCCTTTTGCGCGATGTTCACCCGGCTTTTTTCGATCCCCACGTCCGATGCCGTGATGGGGCGCTGAAAGGATTTGGTCGAGGGTTTGGCGCTGGTTTTCTCGCCGCTCAGCGTCGCTTCCCGCATCGCATCGGTTTCTTTTTTCAGTTTCGCGTCGTATTCCTTCCGCCGGTCGTCATCCTTGAGCACATTATACGCCTCGGAAATTAAAGCGAATTCCTCTTCGAACTGCTGCTGCTCTTCCGTCGAAGACGCCTTGTCCGGATGATATTTGCGCGCTAATTGATGATACGCCCGCTTCACCTCGCGGATCGGCGAGTCCTTTGAAACTTTCAAAATCTGATAATATGTGCGTTCTCCTGCCAAGTTGGTAGCCATTCTCCAGAGAGTGAGTTCCTTAATCAAAAGTCGTGCCGCCGGCTCATGCCGCGCCGCAAGCCGGCGCCTTCGGACGTCAATCAAGACGTTATCCGACAGATCGCCGCACTCCGGCTGTTCATATCATCGTCGTTTCCGGCAATTATCTATAGCGGCGTTTGCATTCAGCGCCGGTTAATATCAACCTTTCTTCCGGTAAAGTTTCTCATAATCATCCAAAGATTCCGGCTCATCAAGCCCCAACTCTTGGCGCAGCAATTTTTCACGTCCGGCATCCTCCTCGCGGCGCCGGCGCTTGCGCTGCAAATAGCGCAGCAAAATATACCCGATCACCGCCCACGCGCCCAACGCCGACAAGGAAAAATACAACGCCGGTCGAAATTCGTCCATCGTTCGCCCGTCCGCCCGAAACACGCGCACCCCGCGGCGCGAATCATCAACCGTATTTCGCGACGAACTCCTTTTTATCAAACGCCGCATGCAGCGCGTCTTCGTAAGAGATGATGCCCTTCTGAAAAAGATCCCCCAACGAGTTGATCATCGTAATCATCCCCTCGTCCTGTCCCGTCTGCATCGCCGAGTAAATCTGCGGAATCTTCCCTTCGCGGATCAAGTTCTTCACCGCGCGAGTGCACACCAGAACCTCCCGCGCCGCGATGCGGCCGCGCCCATTCTGTGTGCGGATCAACAGCTGCGAAATGATCCCTTCCAGCGTCATCGAAAGCTGAAAACGCACCTGATTCTGCTGATGCGGATCAAAATTATCGATGATGCGATTGATCGTCTGCGACGCCTCGCCCGTATGCAGCGTGGAAAGCGCCAAATGGCCCGTCTCCGCCAGCGTGATCGTCACCTTCATCGTCTCCTGGTCGCGCATCTCGCCGATCAGCACCACGTCCGGATCCTGGCGCACGCTATGCCGCAGCGCCGCCGCGAAATCCTTCGTATCGCGCCCCACCTCGCGCTGTGTGATCGTCGCCATCTGCTGCGCATAGACGAACTCAATCGGATCTTCCACCGTCTGGATATGGCAACGCCGGTGCTTGTTGATCTCATTGATCATCGCCGCCAGCGTCGTCGATTTCCCCGAGCCGGTCGGGCCTGTCACGAGCACCAGACCCTTTTGCAAATCGCAAAACTTGACGCAAGACTTCGGCATCCCGATGTCCTGCAGCGACGGAATGATGTTCGGCAACAGCCGCAGAACCGCGCAGAAACGGTTCTGCTCCTGAAACAAATTCCCGCGCAAACGGCCATACTGCCCCAGGCCATACGCGAAATCCAGCTCCAGGTTTTCCTCGAAGTGCTTGATCTGAAACTCACCCAGCATCGGATAGATGAACTTGCGCAAATCCTCCTTCGTCGGCTTCAGATTCTTCACGTCATACAGCTCGCCGTCGATGCGCAGCCGCGGCGCGTATCCCTCGCGCAGATGGATGTCGGAAGCCGACTCCATCATCGCCCGTTCAATTAATGGGGTTAAATCCACGTTTTCATCTTCCTCGGAAAGAATGGGATGGACGGCGTCCACCCCGCGCCGTTGGGAGCGATTTTATGCTCAATGCAAAGCCTTGCGGCGGTCAACAGAAAAATCGCCGGGAACCAGCGCCTGCCAATGCTTTCTCAAGACTGCCGTCACGCCTCATCAATCATTGCATATAGCGCATTGTAAATAGACCGGAATGAAAACTCAACCGAATCCTCAGGTCAGGCCCTCAATCCTCTCTCGAATCCGGTTTTGGGCGAATTTCCAGCTCAAGCGCGATGATCTTATGCCGTTGCATTTCCGTTACGCGGATCACGGCATTGCCGTGAGTTAATTCCTCTCCCGCTTCAGGCACCCGCCCGAGCTGATCATACACGAATCCCCCCAGCGTATCGATGTTTTCATGCGGAAATTCCAGCCCGACGCGCTCTTCCAGATCATACAGGTTCATCGTCGCCGGCACGCGATAGCGATTCGCGCCCAGTTCCTCGAGCTGCGGCGCGTCCGCATCGAACTCATCTTCAATCTCCCCTACGATCTCCTCCAGGATGTCCTCCCGTGTGATCCAGCCCGTGCAGCTGCCGTATTCGTCGATCACAATCGCCGAACGCATATGCCGGTCCAGAAACTCCTGCAGCAAGCTGTCGATCCGCTTCGTTTCCGGCACGAATAACGCCTTTTGAACATACTCCTCCAGCGGCCGCGACGGATTGTTGTCGCGCAAAATCTGCAGCACATCCACATACCCGATCAGATCGATCACCCGCTCCCGGAAAACCGGAAAACGAGTGTGCCCCGTCGCCTGTGCCAGGGCCTTCACGGCCTCCTGCGAAGACGGCAGCCGCAACGCCGCCACCATCGACAGCGGAATCATCACCTCGCGCGCCATCGTCGTATGCAAGTCGATGATCTCCCGGATCATCGACAACTCCGTGGCCTCCTCCGGATCCGACGGCGCTTCCTCTGCGCGCTCCGCCGCCTCCTCTTCCAGGATCTCAATCAAATCTTCGTGGCTGTAGGTCAAATGATACCGCAAGCGTTCCACGCCCAGCGGCGCCGCCAAGCCCCGCGCCGACCATTCCACCAGCTTCAGCGCCGGATACATCGCCACAGCGAACCAGTTCATCGGCCGCGCCAGCGAGCGCAACAGCGCATGCGCATCCGCCCGGCCCATCCGCACCGGAAAGACATCCGTCAGCGTCAGCGCCAGCGGAGAAACCAGCGCCACGATCAGCACAGGACGCCAATGCAGCCAGCCGCTCTCGCCCAGCGGCGCGTATCGCCGCGCCAGGGCGTAAATCGTGAAGATCACGCCCACCATCAGCAAACTCGATAAAAACGGCGCCACCGGCGTCTGCGAACGACGATACGCCAGGTAAACCGCCACGGAATCCCGCTCATCCTCATTCCCGCTTTTCTCCAGCGCCTTCAGCTCGCCCGCCGCGCTCAGCAGATCCACCGCCGCCTCCAGCGCCGTCAACGCGCCGCGCAACACCAGGAGCAACGCCAAAATCAAAATGAAGAAGGGCCAGTCGATCATGCGCCGCCACCCCCTTCCTGCGATCCCCCGGAGCCCTCCGCTTTGCTGGGAGGAAAGATCAAAATCCGGTTCGCCACGCGCTCGCCCATGCGTTTCACCCGAAGACGACAGCCCTTGTATTCGGCCACGTCCCCCACGCGAGGCATGCGCTCCAGACAACTCATCACCAGGCCGCTCAGCGTCCGCACATCCGGATGCTCCAAATCGATCCCCCAATCCTCCTTCAAATCCTCCAGCTCCAGATGCCCCGGCGCGTCCAGCGAACCGTCGGCGTGCGTCTGGATAATCGGTTCCGCCTGTCCGTCCGTCTCATCGCGCATTTTCCCCACGATCTCTTCGAGCAAGTCGTGCATCGTCACCACGCCCTGCGCCATCCCGTATTCCTCCACCACGATCGCAATATGCGTTTTGTGCCGCTTGAACCCCCGCAGCACATCGAACAATGCCGACTGCTCATTGACATAAAATGGCGGGCGCAGGATCTCCCGGGCGCTACGATCCGGATTCAGCAAAACATCCTTGACGTGCAAAATCCCGATGATCCGGTCCGGAACGCCTTCATAAACCGGAACCCGGCTTCGGGCGATCATCCGCATCTTTTGGTTCAGCTCCTCGCGATCCATGCCCACAGGCAGCAACAACGCCTCCGCAAACGGCGTAAACACCCGGTCCACCCGCGTCTCAGCGAACTCCAGCACGCTGTCGATCAGTTCAAACTTGCCCGACTCCAGCACGGACGACTCGGATTCCTCATGACGGGCGCCCGGCTTCTCGCTCGCTCCTTCATCCTGCGCGGAAGACTCGCCCGGTCGGGCTGCGTCCGCCAGCCAGCCCGGAACCGGTCCGGCGATCCGGCGCACAGGCGAAAGCAGCGTCAGCAGAATCCATAGCGCCCAACCGCCGTATTCCACCCACTCCTCCGGCATTTCAATCGCATGTGATCGCGGCGCGATTTCAATCAGAGCCAGCCCAAACACCGCCATCGCCCCGGCCAGCCAATAGATTCCGCCGCCCCAATCGCCCAGCATCGTTTCGCAGTACAGCATCCAGCTCGCCACGCCGAGAAACAGAAAAAAATGCCGCAGCGCGTCGCACAGCAACGCCGCCTCGCGCCATTGCGCGAGCAGCTTGCGCACATGCGGAATCTCCCGCCGCCGCTTTTGCTCCTGGCTCAAACTCGGCAGAATCGTCAAACTCTGCAGCGCCGCGCGCAAGCCCCCGGACCACACCGCTCCAATGACGGACAGCAGCGCAACGGCCAGCGTCCATACGCCATGCGGCCACGCTCCGCCCGATCCCGCCGCGGCGATTAAAATCGCGCACGCCGGAAATGCAAACAACAATGGCCAAAACCGCTTCATCGTCCCGCGCCTCCAGGACCAACGGCGATTCCCTGCGCGCCATATGCGCCGCCGCACACCGATGCATATCTTCGGATGAAGGAAAAAAGAAATGGTGGTTTCAGCGGACGCAATGTCCGCCGGCTAGAGTAATCTGGCACTTCCAAAAGAAACTTCGCTCCCTTGGGAAGCTAAAATCAAACGCTCAAACAGAAACAATATATTCACCGCAATCCCGTCCGAATTCAATCAAAAACTGAAAATTCCGCGCCGCTCAGCGCGCATCTTAACTTTATCCCGTATTTTTTCTTGCTCTTGCTCTTGCTCCGATTCTCCGCCTCTCAGCCGGAAATTTTCTTCAACTCTCCGTGTCCTCTGTGTACTCTGTGGTGAATAATGAATCGCTCTCGCCCCAAGCATCATTTCCATTCCTTTTGACTTGCGAGCCGCGATTGCATCAGGCAAGAGATTATAACGGCAAGCGAGGAATCCGCGCAAAATTTTTCCTGCGGGAGGCGAAAGCATGAACATCGAAGTGAAACAAGCTCTCATCAGCGTATCGGACAAAACGGGACTGGAAAAACTTGTTCCGGCCCTGCACAAACGCGGCGTGCGAATCATCTCCACCGGCGGCACCGCCAAGGCCGTTGAAGCCCTCGGCGTCGAAGTGCAGACCGTGGAAAATATGACCGGGCAAGGCGAACTCTTCGGCGGACGCGTCAAGACGCTGCACCCCTATATCTACGCGGCGATCCTGGCCCGCCCGGGCAATAAAGCCGACGAAGCCGAACTGCGCAAGATGGGCCTCGCCCCGATCGATCTGGTTGTCGTCAACCTGTATCCCTTCCAGCAGACCGTGGTCAAGCCCGGCGTGAAGATCGAACAAGCCATCGAGAACATCGACATCGGCGGCCCCTCCATGATCCGCGCTTCGAGCAAGAATCACGCAAAAGTCGCCGTGGTCACCGATCCCGCGGACTATGCCGCGCTGCTCGGCGAGCTCGACGCCAACCAGGGCGCCACCTCCCTCGAATTCCGTCAGCGCATGATGCTCAAGGCCTTCCGCCACACCGCGCAGTACGACACGGCGATCCAGGGATTCTTCGGCGGCAAGTTCGACGACCAATCCGGCTCCAAATTCGCCAACCCGCTCACCTTTTCCTACGAAAAACTTTACGACCTGCGCTACGGCGAGAATAGCCATCAGGCCGGCGCGTTCTACCGCGACTTCACCGTCAAGGAAACCAGCGTCTCCAAATCCAAAGTCCTCGGCGGCAAACAGCTCTCCTACAACAACATCGTGGACATCGAGACCGCGCTGGAAGCCGTCCGCGACCTCGACACCTGCGGCGTCGTGATCCTCAAGCACGCCAATCCCTGCGGCGCGGCGATCGATAAAACCCTCGTCGGCGCATACAAAAAAGCCTATTCCTGCGACCCCGTCTCCGCCTTCGGCGGCATCGTCGGCTGCAACGTCCCCGTGGACGCCGCCACCGCAAAAGAGATGAGCAAGATTTTCATCGAATGCATCATCGCGCCGAAATTCGAAAAGGACGCGCTCGCCATTCTTAAAAAGAAGAAAAACCTGCGCCTGCTGGAAGCCGGAAAATTCGGCAAGAAACAAGCCTCGCCGCAGCTGAAAAGCGTCGTGGGCGGACTGCTGATCATGGACCGCGACGTCTCTGACGTGCCCCCAGCCAAATGGCAATGCGTAACGAAAAAGAAACCCTCGCAAAAGGATCTCGAGAATCTTGCCTTCGCCTGGAAGATGGTTAAATGGGTCAAGAGCAACGCCATCCTGCTGGCGAAAAACAACCAGATCATCGGCGTCGGCGCCGGTCAGATGAACCGCGTGCACAGCGTGGAAATCGCTGTAAAAAGCGCCGTGGAGATCGCCAAAAAAACGACCCAAGGCTCCTACCTGGCCAGCGACGCGTTCTTCCCCTTCCGCGACAACGTGGACCTTGCGGCCGCAGCCGGCGTGCGCGCCATCGTGCAGCCCGGCGGCTCCATCCGCGACCAGGAAGCCATCGACGCCTGCAACGAGCACGGCATCATCATGCTCTTCACCGGCATGCGCCACTTCCGCCACTGATTCTTTTCAACGCAAAGACCCGGCTTCGCCAAGACTACGCCGGGCGAGGGTGAAAAGACGCATAAGAAACGGCGGCGACTCAAAATAAGTCGCCGCCGTTTCATTCTGCTCATCAAGTCTTATCAAAAAAACTACAATCCTTGACTCCTCAGCAAAAGCAAATCCGCGATATCCGTAAACGCATCGCCGTTCGCATTGAAATCCGCCTGCCACGGATAAAGCCCGAGCAAATACAACCGCAACAGCTCGGATAGCGGCGTCGACACGAATCCGCCGACTGGCGCCAAAATGCCGATATACGCCGTGGCATATAAATTATTGGTCGTATCCACGCTCTGCTGCGACATGCCGGCGAGCTCCAGCTGCGCGCCGGCCAGATTCGACTGCGAAGAATAGGAGTCGCTTTCCGTGGAAATGATTGTCAATGTGACGCCGTTGCCGTTCGTGTTGTCCGCGAATCCGCTTGCAGTGAAAAGGCCGCTCATCGTGCAAACAAGCGCGCAACAAACTATTAACCGGCGACTGAAATGCATCATTAAATCCTCCTGACGCTTTGAGCCTAGCATTCGAATGAGGAGCTTTGATCGAAGCTGTAATCTAGATAAATTGCCCCTGCGAATGCAAGCGTTTCCTTGTATTTTCTTTAATACCCCCAGCGGCGTTCGCTGATGCTGGTTTTACCCGGGGTGTAATTCCAGCCGATGATCGCCTCATCGGCGCCCAGGGAAGGTGTCGGTCCGATCGCTGAAAGATCCGCATAACTGAAGCGCTCCGGCGCAGTCCAGGCGCCGTCCCGGAATTCGGTCATATAAAGATTGCGCAGCCCTCCGGGATAGCGCGTCCAGCAGATGATCGCGTCACCGGCGTCGTTCATCGCGACCGCGGGATAGAAGTTGGTCTCATCATCCAGACCTTGAACAAAATTGTCGTCGATATCGGTGGGATGCATCCAGTTTCCGTTGCGCAAGTGGCTGCGGAAGGCCTGCTGCAGTCCCCCGGCGACATCCTGATGCCAGACAATCAGCGCGTCGCCGCCGCGCATCGCGACCCGCGCCCAATCGGCATCGTATTCATCCGGACTGATATTGTCCGAACGACCGGCCGGATGCTGCCACGATCCATTGCGGCGTTCGCTCAGAAACAACTGCAGAGAAGGAGTCGTTGGATGATTGTCCTGTTGCTGCCAGATGACAATCGCATCGCCGGAATCGCTGACCGCCGTTTGCGCGCCGGTGCAATCAGAGCCGTCCGGGCTGATCTTGTCAGTTAGCGAGTCCGGATGATCCCAGGTCCAGGCTTGCGAGGCGAATTCGCCCGCGCTGAGGAAGATCTGCTGCTCCGCTCCATTGTGCTGACTGAAGGCCACAATCGCGTGCCCATTGGCGGCCGCCGTGTCAAGCTCGCCGGCATCCCCGCCGCCGCTTGGGTTGATGTAATCGTCCGCACTGTCCGGGTGATTCCAGACATACCCCTCAACCGCGTCATACTCCGTATAGCTGAGAAAAATCCGCAACACCCCTCCGCTATCCATCTGCCGCCAGGCGATCAGGCCGTTATCGTCATTGTCGAATGCAATGCTGAATTCTTCCACGCTCCCCACGCCCGCGCTGATGTAATCATTCGCCGCCGCGGGATGCGTCCATTGGCCGTTCTTGCGCTCGCTCATATAGAGCTGATAGGCTCCTCCAGGCGAGAAATCATATTGTTTCCAAACGATGTAGGCGTTGCCGTTGTCGTTCATAACAACCTGAGGTCCGTTCGCGTTGATAGTCGTGATCAGGTTGATGCTTTCATCCATGCTCCCCGGATGCCGCCACTGGCCATCGAAGCATTCGCTCATGTAGATGCGGTTGTACGTGCCGTCGTTCGCGCGCCAGACAACAATGGCGTCCCCCTGGGCGTTCATGCAGGCATCGACGGTGGAGACCGGATCGTCTCCAGGAGAAATGCCGTCATTGATGGATGCCGGATGACGCCAGCGCAAACGCGTCAGCCGCATGCGCTCGCCGTTGACGCTGAATTCAATCGCGCCGTCCTCCGCGACCTGCAGCAACACGCCGCCGCCAATGTCGATCTGATCGCCCGGATTGCCCAGCGCGCCGGTCAGGCTGTCCGCCGTCGCGGCATGATCGACTGTAATGTTGTCCGGCACCTGCGAATCCGTCACCGCTCCGCTCAGACTCTGCAATGTATGAGTATGATCCGCAGTCGCGAAACCGGATGAATCCACTCCATCCAGGTTGTCCGCGTCCTGCGCGAACAGCACGCTGTTCACCTTCACGCGATCCGGAAAAACGTCCTCCGCGTTGATCGCGCCGTCCGGCGTGGACAAGCTGTCGATCGCCAATTCGTAATAGAGCGCCGGCGCAGCCACGGCCCCGGCTGGCGGAGCGATTTCAATCGAAAAACGTCCCGTCGCGGAAACGGTGACAGAGCCAGTGATGTCCGAGCCTGCCTGCGTCCCGCTGGTCTCGGCGTCAAAGAAGCGCACACGGTATGCGCGCGAACCGGCCAGCGCCGATCCATCTCCCGCAGACAACTGCCCCTGGATCACAATCGTCTCCGGCGCTCCCCAACCCAATGCCGCACAACAACACAATACAACCGTCCCCGCCAGCCGCGCTAAAGACATCTTCATTGATTGATCCTTTGTGTAAATAAGATGAAAAAACGGTGTGTATATCAAAGGGACGACATCTCCACGAATTGGGATGCCCGGCCCCAGGGGCTGTGAAAAGTTTCGCAAATGGAGTTTGGAAAAAGGTATGCCGAACACCTTCGAGAATCAACATTAATTTAGCATTGGAAAACTTCTGGGGCGCATCTTGACGGAGCTCCCAAAGTTATGCGAAAGTACATCTGGAGACGAGAAATGACTCCCATTCCTTTTCAAGCGAGGC
>JAFGJS010000006.1 GCA_016928995.1 Candidatus Sumerlaeota bacterium
CCTGTTGCTGCTCGAACTCGCGCGAAGAAACGACGACTGGGACGAAATCTGGAGCGAACGCTTGGTAGCTTGATCAAGATGCGCCCTCCGCCGAAATCGCAAGGATTTCCACGGATGACGACAAAATCAAGCGCTTAAATCGTGGGCCAGCAGCGCCGAAGGTAATCGATGCTCCCCTGCGCGCATTGTTCTGGACTGGCGCCATTGGAGTTAAACGCCTCGACTGAAATCCATCCGTCCCAGCCGATGTCATTCAATGCGGCGGCGATGGGGCCGTACTCCACATCGCCCGTGCCGGGACCAGACATATTCGGATCGTTGGCGTGAAAATGCCCCAGCCATTCGAGCGGAACGCTGCGGATGGAATCCTCGATGGGACGGGATTCCGAGGACATCGCCTTGACATCCAGATGCAAGCGGCAATTGGGATGATTGATTTCCCGAACGAGTTTCAGCCCTTCCGCCGTGGTGTTGATGAAGTTCGTCTCCACAGGACCAAGCGGTTCAAAACAGAGCGTAATACCCCGGTCGGCGATGTGCGGCAAGATGTTAATTAGATTGGTTTTGGCCAACTCCCAGCCCTCATCAAACGTCTGACTGTCCTTGATCATGCGCTGGCGGGGCGAGCCGTTGACCATGATCCGGCCGCCGAGTTCCGCGCAACAATCAGCCAGACGGTGATAGTGATCATAGGTGCGTTGAGTCGTCTCTGCGTCCATGGCGAGCAGATCGAATCCATCGCGCAGCAGGCAATGCAGACCGACGCAGACCATGCCATTGTCTTCGATGCTGCGGCGATATTCATGGTGACGCGCAGGCGACAGGCTCTCGAACGCCGCGTCCAGCGTGTGCGGCGCGATTTCCACGCCATGATACCCCATACGAGCGATGATGCGGCAGACTTCGGCGAAATCCTGTTCGGCTCCTCCTTCGTTAAATAGTATGTTGCAGATGGCGAATTTCATGGTTTTCCAGTCCTAGATTCATGTTTATTGCGCTCATTCAAGGCGGATTCATCGCGGCTTGTCAAACAGAACGGCGCTTTTCTCATTGAAAGCCATGCGCGACGGGCATAGAATCAGAGCTTCAATATCGGGGATCTGGAGAGCGGCATTGGCACAAGTGAAGGATCGAAAACCTATAACAAAATTGCGGGATGCGCCGTGGCTTAAGGTGCGGTTGGACCTGGGTAAGCGCTTTCATCAAACCGCGCAGGCCCTCGGGCATGGCGATGCGCTGAATACCGTGTGCGTGGAGGCGGCATGCCCGAACCGGCACGAGTGCTGGTCCGCTGGAACGGCGACATTCATGATCCTGGGCGACACCTGCACGCGCGCATGCAAATTCTGCAATGTGAAGACCGGCAAACCTGCGTCGCCAGATCCACATGAACCGAAACAATTAGCTGAGGCGGCCCGGACCATGGGCATCCGGTATTGCGTGATCACATCGGTGGATCGTGACGACTTGCCGGACAAAGGGGCGGAGCACTTTGGTTTATGCATGGACGCCTTGCGCGAAGCCGTGCCTGGCATCCGGATTGAATTGCTGACGCCGGACTTCAAGCATCAAGAGGAGCAGGCGATCGAACGGCTGAAACTGCGCGCGCCGTTCATCTGGGGCCATAATATCGAAACTGTGCCGCGGCTGTATCAAACCGCGCGCCGGGGTTCATCCTACGAAGGATCGCTCCGTTTGCTGCGGCTGGCCGGGGAGATCCATGAGAGCATCAAGACGAAATCATCGCTGATGGTGGGGCTGGGCGAAACACAGAACGAGGTGGTCGATGTGATGCGCGACCTGCACGCCCAAGGCGTACGGCGGATGAACATCGGCCAGTATCTGCGGCCGACGCGCCAGCATCTGGAAGTCGTGGAGTATCATCCGCCGGAATACTTCGATGAGCTCAAGGCCGCCGCGCTCGAAATCGGCTTCAAGGTCGTGCGCTCTGGCCCGCTGGTGCGCAGTTCCTATCACGCGCACGAGGACGGAGAGTAAGCATGGCCTCTGCATGCAATGATCGCATTGAATTGATACTTGGCGACATCACCCGGCTGGAGGTGGATGCGATCGTCAATGCCGCCAATCAATCGTTGCTGGGCGGCGGCGGCGTAGACGGAGCGATACACCGGGCGGCGGGACCGGATTTGCTGGAAGAGTGCCGCAAACTGAACGGCTGCCGGACGGGCGAGGCGAAAATCACCGGAGGGCATCAGCTGCGGGCGAAATATGTGATCCATACGGTCGGACCGGTCTGGGGCGGCGGAACTCGCGGCGAGGCGGCTCTGCTGGCTTCATGCTATCGCACGAGCCTGGCGCTGGCTGCGGAGCGCCAGCTGCAATCCGTGGCCTTTCCGGCGATCAGCTGTGGCGTATATGGGTATCCCTGGCGCGATGCGGCGATGATCGCCGTGCGTGAGGTCTGCGCATTTCTGAAGGAAAATCCGGAGCCGCAAAAAGTGATTTTCTGCTGCTTCGACCATGAAATGTTCGAAATTTACCAAGGCACACTAGCCGACGCTGACGCGGGTAGGATTTAGTTATCTCCCGTTAATCCATCCTTTTGCCCCGAAATCAATCGAGATCATCGGATAAAGATCCCGTTAAATTCTTGACGCGCTCCTATAATACAAGATAAAATATCATTGAAATCTTTAGGAATGGGATCAAAAAGAAAAGAAGAAAAAAAGACATAGTCGGCGTTGTTTGTTAACTTTAGGCGCTATACCCGTGCACAAAAAAGCGCTGACATTATGATTTGTTCAAAATTTGTCGATGGTGAAGAGAGGGTGGTTCAATGCTGGTCTGTCAATCAGGCACAGCGTAGCGGGTTTGTTGAGAGGGGGGGGCCTTCAAAGTGTGCCTGTGGTGTATTTTACTGCGAGTCGTTCCAGAAGAGATATGCAAAGTGCGTCGCTCCGTTCTTTAATTTGCCGGAGCGCGGCTAATTCGCTGTTAACGGAGCGTCGAAGTGAAGCGTTGCGCGAAAAGCCAAAAAAATCATAAAGGATGCCATCAACGTTGAATCGTTCAATGGCGTGAGGTTTTTAATATTTAGTTTGTATTCCGGAGTATCAATGCTGGAGATTGACACAAATTCATCGAATCAATATATCGGTCGCTATCAAGTTCTTTCTCTTTTGGGCGAAGGAGCGATGGGTCGAGTGTATCGCGCGCTCGATCCGCAATTGGATCGGGAAGTGGCGATTAAAATCGTCGCTCCGCCATCGTCATTAAGCGCTCAACAGCAACGGTTGCTCAGGGAAAGCCTGTTGAAGGAAGGGCGTTTGGCGGCGCGGTTGAATGACCGCGGCATCGTGCAAGTATACGACGTGGGTGAATATGAAAACACGCCGTTCATCGTGCTGGAGCTGATTGAAGGCAAGCATCTCCGCTCGATTCTGAAAGACACTCCTGATTTAGACTTCGATTTTACGATTAACGTGCTGCACGGAACGCTTCGCGCCATCGCTTACGCCCATTCACAAGACATTGTGCACCTGGATCTGAAGCCGGCCAACATCATGGTGCTGCCGAACGGCGGCATACGCGTGATGGACTTCGGCATTTCGAAGTCCAAAGCCGACTTGAAACTTCCCGGCAACAACATCATGGGGTCGCCGCTCTACATGTCGCCGGAGCAGCTCGTAGGCATGCAGCTCGACGCACGCGCGGATGTCTGGTCGCTGGGAGTCGTGGCGTATCAAATGATCGCAGGGGCCCTCCCGTTCGACGGCGAGAGTTACGATGCGCTGCGGTTGAAGATCCTCAACGATCCGCCTCCGATGGAGCGCTTGCAGGAGACGCTGGATCCGGAGTTCTGCGCATTCCTGCAAACGGCGCTGAGCAAATCCGCGGATGAACGTTTTTCCGACGCGCAGCACATGCTGGACATCCTGGATTCGATCCTGGAGCGCGTCACGCGTTCGGCGACTTACACGGAAGGTGCGATTGTGTTTTGGCCGCCGAACAACGCCGGTGTGTTTTGCCGGCCGGATCGTATCAACAACGGCGATCAAGTGATGCAGCTGCTGCCCGGCGGCAAAATGGAGATGATCCATATCAATCTGAACGACCAGCGGGGCCTGCATATCGGCCAGCTGCCGCGTGGAATTTTCCGCCGCATGCGCGATGCGGGAGAATGGAGCCACGGCACGGTGGCTTACCACCTGTTCAGCGAGCGCGATCAGGATCGCATTCCCGCAGCGGAGACGGAATCGCACATCACGGAGACTTTCCGGAAACACGCGACGGATTTCAGCATTCAGCGCAAGGTGATCGCGCGCAAGCAAGCTGAAGAGCGCCGGGAATCGGGCGATTCATCATTCACTCCGCCGCCGGATGACAATGGCCGTTCGCGACATGCAACCCCGATTGAGAAATCCAGGACCGTAAAGCGTTCCAGCGGCGCGGGCAAGAAAATCGATAAGAGTTCGCTCCCCTTGCTTGTGCGGGGCATGCGTTTTTCAATTTCGTTCAATGACCGCTCGTGGAATGCGGTGTATTGGGGCGAGGACTTGCAGGGGATGGTGATCGCCCATGAACACGCGGGAAAGTGGTCGTTGATGCACATGGATCTCGCCCGTTTCCGCGACAGCCTGAAGACGCATGGGATGATGCCGAGTCCGGAATTGCGCGAGCTTGAGAAAACGATGATTCAAAGCGGCGCTGTGCGTTTCTAAGCCTCTCTCCCCTATTCTCAAATCTCATCACAACCATCTTACCGCCGATCATCTTTCGCATGAAAAAAGTCCGTGCGACGGATAATACTTGATCTTTCACTTCACTCGCCCGAAAAAAAGACGTGCGCGGCTAGAGCATTTCTCGAAAGAAATGGCGTAATGGGTAGGGGCGATTGTCCCCAATCGCCCGCAACGGACGGTTGAGGACAACCATCCCTACCGCGTGATGACGCAAAAACTTTCAAGAATCGCTATAGATGACCGTTCCGCGAATTGCGGATTGTGGCGGCGGCATAATTTTATTTGGATGCAACTCAGCGGACGATGACGAATCCAATCGATCAAGTGGAAATCAGCGTAGTTTGCCCGATCTATAACGAGGCGGCGAACGTTGAACCTTTGCTGGCCGAATTGGCCAAGGCGCTGGAAGCATCCGGCCGGACGTTCGAGACGTTGTGCGTGGACGACGCCAGCGATGATGACAGCGTCGCGCGGCTGAAGGCGGCCCAGACGGATCGGCCGTGGCTGCGGGTGATCCGGCACACGAAACGCAGCGGACAAAGCGCGGCGATTCTTTCGGGCTATCGCGAAGCGCTAGGATCGATTGTCGTTTCGATGGACGCCGATTTGCAATACGACTGCGGCGACATCTTGCGCCTGGCGGATGCGCTGGAACAACGCGGCGTGGACGCTGTGGCCGGGATCCGCGCCAAACGGCAGGATTCCACGGCGAAGAAGATTTCCTCGAAGCTGGCCAACGCCTATCGGCGCTGGGTGACTTCGGACGACACGACGGATGCGGGATGTGCTTTCCGGGCAATCCGGCGCGAGGCACTGAGGGAACTGATCCCCTTCAACGGTCTGCATCGTTTCCTGCCGCTGGTGTTGAAGGCGCAGGGCTTCCGTGTCGCGGAGATCGAAGTGGCGCATCGTCAGCGCACGCGCGGCGTTTCGAAATACGGCATTCATAACCGGCTCTGGCGAGGACTTGCTGATTGCATGGCGATGCGCTGGTATAAAAAACGCGCGTTTCCGGCCATGCGCATCAGCAAAAATCATGGCGAACATTGAAATTCCCCACATCGAAGAGCTCTCATCCTACCAGACGCGCCATGCAGTATGGCTGTTGCTGATCGTCTGGGCGGCTTTTTTTCTGGCGCAGATGCTGGCGCCGTCGAACCTGATGGATAATGATCAGGAGCGTCCGGCTGCGTATGTGCTGGATGTGACGCGCAACGGGCATTGGGCTTGCCAGCGCGATGAGGCTGGAGACGTGGCGTCGAAACCGCCGCTATACACCTGGCTGGCCGCGTTGACCACGCTGCCATTCGGCAAGATCAACCTATTCGCTATATATCTTCCCAGCGCGCTATCCGTGCTGGGAACGACGTTGCTGATCTTTTACGCCGGCAGGCGCTGGTTCAATCCAGGCGCGGGTTTATGCGCGGCGTATATCTATTTGCTTTCGTCCACTTCCTTGAAGCAAGTTGCGCTCGCGCGGAACGATCCGGTTTTCACGTTCACGGTCACGCTGACGTGGGTGTTTCTATTGCATAACTGGCTGAACGGCGGCAGGCGCTGGATTGCATTCTGGTTTGCGGCGGCGGCGGCGACATTGACCAAAGGGCCGCTTGGATTGGTTTTCGCTTCAGGGGGGCTTTGGGCTTTGTTATGGGAACGGCGATGCGAGGATCGTCCCCGGAATTGGGTACGTCCGGCGATCAACCTTGCCGGCGCGGCGTTTTTTCTGGGCGTCACGCTGGGATGGGTCATCCTCGCGTATAAGCACACCGGACAGAATTTCATCGACAAAGTTTTAGTGCGCGAGCTGGCCGGTCACGCGGTGAGCGGAGTGGAACGCTCCTTTGAGTGGGACGATGCGCCCAAGCCCTTCCTGTACTTCCTCTCGCGTTTTGCTCCGTGGAGTTTGATCGCGCTGCTTGGATTCTGGCGCACGGTCCGGCAGCCTGCCGGCGATGCGGATGAACGACGCGCTGAACGTTTTCTCTTTACGTATTTCTTCTGGGGGATGCTGCTGCTGACGCTCGCCTCGCACAAGCGCGCCGATCTGAATTTCCCGCTGCTGCCGGCCGCGGCGCTGCTGGCCGGCCGCGAGATCGAACGCTGGCTACACGCTATCCGTCCGGGCCGGGTGATGCTCTACGCTTTAGCGGCGGCTTTGCTGCTCGCCGTCGTCAGTTTCGCCTATCTCCGCGATGAACGTCTGCGAAAAGTTCATGTGCGTCAGACTCAGCTCGTCATTGAACTTGCGCGACGCCTGACCGAAACCGGCGGAGCCGAGTTTCCGGTGAACCATTTTTACAATGCGCCGTTCGCCGCGCAATTCTTCCTCAACACCATGCGCCCCGAATTGACCGTGGAAGAATCGCTTGAGCTGCTTCGAGGGCCGCTGCCCGCGTACGTGCTTTGCTGGCGCGAGGATCCGCTTTGGTGGAGCGTGCGGCAAAATCCGAAAATTCACGAAGCACTCACACTTGGTGAATCCAGTGAGCCCCAGCTATGCTTGCTCAGCAACCAGCCGGATTTGCGGCCGCCCGAATCGTTTGCCTTGATTTTGAAGCCGTGGAAGATTTATGTTGAGCATGCCCGGTTAAAGCGAGCGGACATACAGGAAATCGTTGTCGAACCGCTTTCGGACGAGTGGCGCTTAGAAATCTGCAACGGGAGCGGTACTACTGCGAAATTCCGCCTAGGCATCGCCAATGAGCATGGAGTGGAAATCCATACACGTCAAGCAGCGCCGGGGAGCTCGTACGAATTCAAGAACTCTGGCGCGCCTGACGCGATATGAACCGGCGGTTTAAACTTTTGAAGGAGGCCAGAATGTTTTCAACGTGGAAGCATTCCCCGGCGTGCATTGTTTTTTTGCTACTAACGCTTTTCGGCGCCTTGCCGCAAGCACATGCGATTCATTTCGACGGGCTGGCGATCAACGCCGCCGGCGACACCGTGGCCGTGGGCGGCGATAATCGCTGCATCATGCTGCTCGACGCGGATACGCTCGCGGTGAAGAACCGCATCTGGAACGGCGCCGAAATCAAAAAACTGGGCTTCAGCGCGGACGGATCGAAACTCGCCATCTTCGAAGGCGGACGCCGCATCCGTTTATTGAATCTTACGGATGGTTCTTTCAGCAAGCCGATGGAAGATGTTGAACGCGCCGTCTTCGCGGAAAACCGTGAAACGCTGGCCGTGGTCGTGCGTCAGCGCGGCGGCTATGAGCTCCTTTTGCTCAAAACCAGCGATCTGAAACAAATCAGCGCGATCACTCCTCCTGATAACTTTCGCATCGACGGGATCGGTCTTAATTTCGACGCGACGCGCCTTGCGGTGTTCAGCGAGCCGCGCGAAAACGATGAAGAACGGGTTTCGGCGGGCGAAATCCCTGGCAATCTCAGCAGTTTCGCAAAGGACGTCTTCAAGGAAAACCACGACGGCCGGGGCTGCCGGATTTTGCTCTACGATACTAAATCTGGCGACACGTTGTCCGATCATGCTCTGCCGTGGGTCTGCAAGCACGATCAGACTCGCGTGTTGATCCAGGATGACACTTTGCATTGCGTCACATATAGCGATTTGAATGCGACGATCAAGACAGCGGACGGTTCGGTGGACTATTTTGAGATGAACCGCTTTGGCTACGGGCTGGGCGTTTCGTCGAAAGCGAACCTGTTGATTTCTGGTGGGCTGCGCACGGGAAATATCTTGAACTTGGCGACGAATCAGACTCATGCGTTCGAGATCGAAGCCCTGCCCGGTTGGCCGGAGTACTTCGCCAATTTCGCGGTCAGCGACGACGGCGTGATCTACGGCTCCACCTCAGCCTTTCGCGTGGTGAAAATGAACGCCACAGGAAAAATTCTGGCCGTCGCGCCGGTGTTTTAAGCGAAAGAAAAAACCTGTCGTTGCATTCTTTTTTGCTCTTGCTCGTGCTCTTGCTCATGCTCTTGCTTGTGGGTTAAAAATTTTGTGCATAATCTGAAAAATAATTTTGCTATACGCGGTCTATCGTCCGCTGATTTAAAAACACCAGACCCTAGACCCCAAACCCTAAACCCTACGACAGGTGCATCATGATCGCGCGCATCCATAGTTTCGCTCTGATGGGCATTGACGCTTCGCCAATCGACGTGGAGGTGGACATCTCCAACGGCAAACAATTCTACGTCATCGTGGGCCTGCCTGACGCGGCGGTGAAGGAGAGCCGCGAGCGCGTGCAATCCGCGATCCAGAACAGCGGCTTCTACTTTCCGCATACCCGCACCGTGGTCAACCTCGCGCCGGCCGGTGTGCGTAAGGAAGGCGCGCTGTTCGACCTGCCCATCGCCGTGGGCATCCTCGCCGCGCAAGGCCAGATCATGCCGGAGCGCATCGCAGACTTCGCCTTCGCGGGCGAGCTCAGCCTCGACGGCCGGCTCAAGCCGGTCAACGGCGCGCTGTCGATGGCCATCGGCGCGCGGGAATGCGGCAAACGTGGCATCATCCTGCCCAAGCACAACGCAGCCGAAGCGGCCATCGTCAGCGAGGTCGATGTGATCGGACTGGATTCGCTGCAGGATGTGCTGAACTTCCTCAATGGCCGGCTCGACGAGGAGCCGTTCCAACCCAATCTCGAATTGCACGACGCGCCCGAGCAGCCGGACGATGTGGACTTCCGCGACATCAAGGGGCAGGAGATGGCCAAGCGGGCCTTTGAGATCGCGGCGGCCGGCGGGCATAACCTGGTGATGATCGGTCCGCCCGGCGCAGGCAAGACTATGATCGCGCGGCGGTTGTCCACGATCCTGCCGACCATGACGCTGGAGGAGAGCATCGAGACAACGAAAATCCATAGCATCGCTGGATTGACCAACAATGGCGCGAGCCTGATCACGCGCCGTCCTTTCCGCTCGCCGCATCACACGGTGAGCAATATCGCGCTGATCGGCGGTGGCTCGATTCCCAAGCCCGGCGAGGTGTCGCTCGCGCATCACGGCGTGCTGTTCCTCGACGAAATGCCGGAATTCTCGCGACCGGCGCTGGAGGTGCTGCGGCAGCCGCTGGAGGATGGAGTGGTGCATATCGCGCGCGCTTCCATGTCGGTCGAATTTCCCGCGCGGTTCATTCTTGTCGGCGCGATGAATCCGACGCAATCGGGATACGCGCCGGACGACGCGGGCGGCCGTCCGGTCTCCCCTGCCGACACGCGCAAATACCTCAGCCGCATCTCCGGTCCGCTGCTCGACCGCATCGACATCCATCTCGACGTGCCCAAGGTTGACGTGAAGGAGCTCAGCCGCGGCGCCGAAGGCGAAAGCAGCGCCTCGATCCGCGAGCGTGTGAACGCCGCGCGCAAGATTCAAACCCGCCGTTTCAAGAACGTCAAAGGCGTGCATTGCAACGCCAGCATGAGCCCCAAGCAGATCAAGCGCCTTTGCCCGCTCGATGAAGACTCCCGCCGCACGTTGGAGAATGCGATGGAAAAGCGCGGTCTCAGCGCCCGCGCCTTCGACCGCATCATCAAAGTTGCCCGCACCATCGCCGACCTCGATGCCGCCGAAAACATCCAACTCCCACACATCGCCGAAGCGATTAATTATAGGAGTTTGGATAAATATGTATAGGGTGGAATTGAATGCTATGGATATCGCCGAGATAAATTACCGTCGAGAAAAAGACGAACCAATTTTCATGTCAGTAGGATTTTATCAGACAGGTCATCGGTAATCTTGCCGCAGCTGAGTCATTGATCGGAGATGACTATGATTTTTAACGGAAAACCAATCGACCAAATCTCTAATGATGAGATTGATGTTTTGGTGAATGAGCACATAGCCGAACGTCAGCATCTGGAATTCAAAGCAACAATTAATTATCAAAAAGACGCAGAGAAGCTGGAGTTGCTTCGCGACATAGTATCATTTGCTAATGCAGGCAGCGGTTATATTGTGGTTGGAATTCGCGATGATGGGAAAGGAAAGGCTCAGAAATATGCGTCAGAATTAATTGGCGACACTAAAAACATCAAAAAATCCGTGCAATCTCTTTGCATCGACTACATATCAGAAAGGATTTATGGACTTGAGGTGGAAACACGGGAAGTTCATGGCAATCCACTCGTGCTAATTTGGGTTCCGCCAAGCAACAGAACTCCTCACATGGTTACTTTTCAAAATAGAACGGACTTCTGGTCACGATACCATGATGGCAAAAGGGAGATGACGTTCAGTGAAATCAAGGAAGCTTTTCATCGCGACGCAGTAGCGCTAAGGTTGACCAAAATCGAGACTCAACTGAGTTCCTTGCCTAAACTTATAAAGGATGAGAAGATGCGCGAAGAATTGAAGAAGGATATTCAGTCAGGAATTACCCCGCAACTTTCATCTATCGATTCAGGCTCTATCCTATCTAAACATACCGGAGATCATTTCGTAAATGATATTGGAGATCAGCCATGCTTGTGGATCGCTGTTACTCCCGAATCTCCCAAACAAGACCTCATCAATATTAATTCTCAACAAATTCAACAATTATTTAAAAATCCCCCAGATCGTAGATCGGGCGGTTTCAATATGGAATTCCTCGTTTCGTCAATTGAGCATTTTGATCAACGATTGAAACTAGCGGTTCAGTATCCTGGTGGAATTCAATGCCTTGAACTATGCGCAAATGGCCATATGGAGTTTCGGACTCCGCTTGGTGAAATTTTTTGCTGGCGTCAATCGCAGGAGGAATTTCGCAAACGTCCACGTTTATATTCATATCCAGTGATTGAATATCCTACAACATTTCTCAGACTATATCGAGCGTTTGTTGATCAAGCTGGGATTAAGTGTGGATTTCGTCTCCAATTACAGTATCGCAATCTTCAAGGTTATGCCCTTTTTCCCGGCGATCCCGATAACAATTTGAATTATATAGTCATTCAACCTGTTACATATAAAGATAAGCATCTGATTATTGATCCACGGTCTATCGGAAATGATTTTATTCCCGATAAAGAAGCTTACGATCTTATCGAAACTGTATATGCCAGATTTGGCTTCGAGTCCAAAGATATTCCTTTTTATAATTCAACTGAAGGAAACTTCAATTTTCTATCCTGACTTAATGTCGGGTAAAGTTGAGTTAAGGGAACGCTCTACTTAATTTTGAATTCCACTACGTGAATGCAAGGATCGCGGAACTGCGTGGGGCGACGAATGATGTTCTGTGATGCCCCTTCAGGGCATGGTTGGAAGGGGGTATCTTTCCGAGGGCGTTGCCCACGGCTACGAAAGGTCAGCCCTTCAGGCTGATTACATAAAAAATCATCTTGTGACAACACTATCCAAAACAAACCATCTTATCGTCTTAATCGAGGCGCAAAACTTTGATTTTTTGTTCAGCGCAGGAGGCGGAGATGATGTCTGTTCCTTTTTGGGTGATGCGGCGATGGATGAAATATTCACAGCAGACGGGCAGATGATGGTACGCGTTTATCCAGCGCTGGATTGGCGTGGCGGCGTCTGCGGCGATCGGATTGTATGGATCGATGTAGGAGAGTTCAAAGTGGCGGCGCATGATGATGCGTTCGCGGATAGCAGAAATCTCGTCAACGTCATCAAAGTCATTCACATTGCATACAATGATGCGGAATTCATGCGGGTCTTCAGGTTTCTCCCACAACACATCGGGTTGATTGCGCAAATACCAGGTCAAGGGCCAGACGGCTTCGCCGCAGATCGCGACAGGTTCGTCGAGTGATTGGATTTCTATAGCGACGGCATCCAGCTCGCGCGTAGTGTGGTTGTGGACGATGATTTCGCGCGGATCGCCGCTCGTTGGGCCGCAGGCGCGCCAGCAGTTGAACGCATTCCAAATCAGCACCAGAGCGAAAAGCGCCGCGCCAACGATGCGCCAAGGTCGCGGCGTCTTCCGATGTTCGATCCAGGCGCTCATCCGATTCAGGCAAAGTCCGGCCAGCACGATCAGCGGCAGCGTGATGTGGATCGTGAGCCAGGGGGCTTTTTCTCCGGCGTAGGAATAGCATAGCAGCGAAATGGCGAACCAGAAAACGGCGAAAACGGAAAAGCGATCCCTGCCGCGCGCGAGCTGGATCACGCCATAGCAAAGCGGCCAATAAATGAACATGACGGCGATGAGCAGATGTTCGATGCACGTCATATGGAGGCAGGCAAGCGGACCGTTCAGCAGGTCGTCGATGAATCCGCCGCGATTGACGATGGCAAGGGCAATGATCATTAGCAGACAGAGCGGCAGGGCGATGAGGCGCGCGGGACGCGATTGCGCAAGCCAGCCGACGGCGCCGACAAGCACAATCAGCAGCGCGGGGGCTTCATAGACGATGAGCCGCGGCCAGTAGTAATGATACGGCCCGCCGAGGCGTTGCGCAGCGTGCTCATGCCACCAATAGGCGACGGTCTGGCGGAAAAGCATTAGCAACGTACGCGGCTCAGTCAATCCGACAGTGAAAACAAGCAACAACAGGAGCGTCGCGGCGAGCAAACCTGAGCCGCAGAGCCAAACGTTGCGGCGGATCAGTTCCAGCGCGCGATGCAGAACGCCATCGCGGCCATCGCGTTCGGCAAGCAACTGAATGGCGTAGTTGCAGCTGAGTGCAAGGACCAGGTACGCGATGAAACCGATATAAGCCAGCCGGTTCAGCGTAAATTTTACGCCGAATGGCGCGGAACCGACGAGTTCGAGATCAGGTAGAATCGCCGTGAGCAGGAGCTGATCGAATAGCAATGCACCGAGCAGGAAGCATAGCGGGAAGATCAACGACAGCGCCAGACGGCGCGTGGGCAGTGTGGGGTGATCGAACAACTTGGGGTGATGCCAGTTGTAACGGCGGCGGCGTTCGCGGCCAAGGAATTGATCCATGCCGATCAGCAGCGCGGCGTAGCAGGCCATACCGAACAGAACGAAAATCGTGTTTTCCTTGATGCAGACCATCAACGCAATACTGAGGAGCGCGGGGATAATGTAAAATTTTTCGCCGCGACCGAAGGCGCGTCCGGCACACGCCACGCAGAGCAGCGATGCCAGCAGGAACGGCGCGTCGTTGCGCAGGAAGCGGGAATAGAATAAAATCGATGGCGACGCGAGCAGTAGCAGCGCCGCGCTCCAGAGTCCGGCGCGGCCCAGCCATGGTCTCAGCAGCCATAGCGCGGCGATCAGCGCAATGCCACAAAGCGCGGGAAACAGCCGCAGCGTGTATTGCGAATCGCCCAGCGCGCGAAACACGAGCGCCTGCGCTTCGAGCAACAGAGGCCCATGCAGCATGGGATCGTACTTGTATCCCTCCCCGTCGGCCAGATGGAAAGCGTACACGCCGAACAGGCTCTCATCATGTGCGACTGGCCGCGCGCCCAGCCAGGCCAGGCGCGATGCGGCCACGATCAAAAAAAACAAAAGTATGAGAAGACGTCGTTGATTCATCTGCGACAGAAATCCCGGCTGATTGACTCGTTACGCGCAATTTCAAACTTCGACGAACGTGGCACGTATTGCAATAAAATCTTGTTTTCTGGCGGGAGATGTCCGATACTCATCCATTACTGATCGAATAGGTTGATTTATGATACGAGGAGACGATCATGAATCCTGCCGGCTTCATCATTATCGCAATCGGCTTATTTGCCATCACCGGCGCGGTGATGGATTGGGATTGGTACATGGAACATCGCAAGGCGCGCCTGGTTGTGAAATTTTTTGGCCGTAACGGCGCGCGAATTTTCTATGCGGTAGTAGGCGCGTTATTCTGCGTCATGGGCGCGTTGGTCCTGTTGAATATTGTCAGCAGATGAATCTTGCATTGCCAGGAGGAGATTGAACGATGGATGCATTGGAAGCAATCCGGAAAAGACGAAGTGTGCGGAAATACACCGGCGAACCGATTCCGCGCGAAGATATTGAAACAATCGTGGACGCCGGACGGCTGGCGGCCACGGGCAGCAATAAGCAGCCGTGGGTGTTCATTGTGGTCACGGACCGCGAGATGATCATGTCGCTCAAACGGGCCGCGGAATGGATGGGAAACGCCGGGGCGATCATCGGCGTGGTGATGGATCCCGCATCGCGCTGGTGGGTCGAGGACGGTTCGGCGGCGATTGAGAACATGCTGCTCGCGGCGACAGCGCTGGGGTACGGCTCCTGTTGGCTGGAGGGCTACACGCTGCCGCTGGAGGAGGAACTCAAGCAGTTGCTTGGCGTGCCGGAAAACAAGCGCCTGCTCACACTGATCCCGCTCGGCGTGCCCGTGGAATGGCCCACGCGCGAAAAGAAATCGCTCAACGAAGTGCTTCGCTGGGAGAAATACTGACGGTGTTTCAGCAAATTGACACACAGGTTTCAGAACTGATTCAACCGGGAACTGGATAAACGATATTCTGATCGAGTCCAACTACTTGCTTTAGCGTATCTAATTTCCCTTTTCGATTGATCAAAGAGGCGCTGTCCTGATATATTTCTTTGAATTTGTAGTTAGAGGATCCTAAAAGTCGAGCAAGGATTGCGCTGCATGCCGACTATAGATCGCGTTGGGCCATATCGAATTTTCTTCTTTTCCAACGAGTCGAATGAGCCTCCGCATGTGCATGTGCAGCGCGATACGATGCTTGCTAAGTTTTGGCTGCATCCATCGTCCTACGCAACATCTCGCGGATTCGCAGCTCACGAATTACGGCGGATTGAAGAAATTGTGACTGAAAAGCAAGAGCAATACCTGGAGGCATGGAATGAATACTTCGGAGCATAGTGAACCGATTGCGCGCCAGGTGGACTTCAGCGAAGACGCTTTGGTCGTGCAATTAATCGATGGCCGTGTGCTTTATGTGCCGTTGGCCTGGTTTCCGCGCTTGCTGCACGCCACGCCTGAGCAACGCGAAAACTATGAACTCCTTGGCGAAGGAGTCGGCATCCACTGGCCGGAACTCGATGAAGATATTAGCGTGAAAGGTTTGCTGCTTGGTATGCCTTCGGTAGAGATGAATCGCAAATTGGCATGATATTATAATTTACACCGAAATTACAGCTGATAGATGATATTTGAAGAACTCAAACTGAGTCGCTCAAAAGGCGCTATGAAATATGACTGAAACGTTATGGGGTGTTTTGATTGGCGGCTTGATTGGTGCTATAACAGGAATAGCAACTACATTGATCAGTCATGTTCTACAAGAAAGGAAAGAATTTCAATTTCGAAAACATGATAGCAAATTGCGCTTTATGGAGCGGCAACTTAACGATTTATATGCGCCGATGCTGGGACTATGCAAACAAATCCGTAGCCTGAGTGAGAGTCGATTTATATTTGATCAATCTGGTGAAAAATGGTGGAATGAATTTGCGGTACCCACAATACATTCAAGAACTCCAGATGCACGACAAAAAGATACTGAAGCAATTGAAAAAGCGATTGATTACGACAATAAACAACTCAAGGAAACTTTACTGCCAAAATATCGGAAAATGGCTCAAATTTTTTCTGAGTACTATGCTCTTGCTGAAGCTGAAATGAAAAAGCATTATAATAATTTCATTTTTTATGTCGATGTATGGGATCGAGCACTCAGTGAAGATTATCCACAACAATACTTATATAAAATTAAACATAAAGAAGAAATATTATTTCCTTTATACGATCATCTCGAAGAACATGTTGCGCGAATTACTATAGCCTTATCAACTTATAAGAAATGAATTCTATCCTCTAATATTCAATGTTTTCCAAATTTCATCCACCCGTTTCTTAACGCTTTCATCCATCACCATTTCGTCGGGCCAATCGCGGGTGAAGCCTTCTTCGCCATTTTTACTCGTTGCGTCGATGCCGACTTTGCTGCCGTAGTTGGGCAAGCGGCTGGCGTGATCCAGCGTATCCACCGGTCCCAGCACGAATTCCATGTCGCGCTGCGGGTCGATGTGGTTGAGCACTTTCCAGACGACTTCGCTGTAATTGCGTAAATCCGTTCCGGCGTCCACCACGACAATGACCTTGGTCGTCATGGCCTGGCCCATGCCCCAGATGGCGTGCATGACCTTGCGCGCGTGGCCGGGGTATTCCTTGCGCATGCTGACGAGCATCATGTTGTGGAACACGCCCTCGAAAGGCATGTGCATGTCTTCGATCTCGGGGAGGATTTTCTTCATCAGCGGCGTGAACAGGTCGCCGACGGCCTCGCCCATATAGCAGTCCTCCATCGGCGGACGTCCCACAACCGTGGCCATGTAGATCGGGTCGCGGCGATGCGTGACGCAGGTCAGGTGGAACGTGGGGTACATGTCCGCAAGCGAGTAAAAACCGGTGTGGTCGCCGAATGGGCCTTCGAGGCGCATGTCCTCGAAATCGACGTAGCCCTCGAACACGATCTCGGCTTGAGCCGGAACGAGCAGGTCGTTGGTCTTGCAGCGCACGACTTCAATCGGCTTGCCGCGCAGCAGCCCGGCGAACATCATTTCGTCCATGTCGGGCGGGATAGGGCAGATCGAGGCGAAGACGCTGACCGGATCGCAGCCGACCGTGACGCTGACCGGGATGCGCGTGAGTCCCTTGCGCCGCGCCGCGCGCTCGTGATGCGCGCCGCCCTTGTGAATCTGCCAGTGCATCCCGGCGGCGCGCTCTTCGTAAATCTGCATGCGATACATTCCGCAGTTGATGCGGTCCGCATCGGGATCGCGGCTGAAAACCATCGGCAGCGTGATGTACGGTCCGCCGTCCTTGGGCCAGGTGGTGAGGATCGGGAAATCGTAGAATGACGGATGCTCGACGACGATCTCCTGGCACGGCGCCTTTTTCACTTCGCGCGGGAAGGCGTCGCCGATCTCCTTGAGTTTCGGCAGCAGTTTGAGTTTCTCCATGAAGGTGAGTCCGCCGCCGCGATCCATCAGCGCGAGGTAGTTCTCCGTGATGTGGCTGATCGTCTCCGCGCCGAGGGCCATCCGCATGCGCCTGCGCGAACCATAGGCGTTGATCAGCACGGGCATGTTGAAGCCCTTGGCGTGCTCGAACAACAGCGCCGGACCTCCGGCCTTGACCACGCGGTCGGCGATCTCGGTGATTTCGAGTTTCGGATCGACCTCGACGCCGATGCGTTTAAGTTCACCGGCCTGCTCCAGCGCCGCGATGAATTCGCGCAGGTTGTTGTATGGCATGGACACAATTCCTTCGATTGGCGTTAAACGGGAGAAATCCTACCCCTGCGAATAATAAAGGGCAATTAAAACACACGAAATCTTCCTTATACCGTGTGAATAAAACGTAGCTCCTGCAAACGCTTTTCCTTTTGATTTATACAATGTTAACTTTTATCAGTTTACATCAATTGAATGTGTGCATAGTTCATTCGCAAATTGAAGGATAGAAAAAAATTCGTCACGTTGTTGTTAAATAATTGGTTGCTTATTAATCGACGCAATGGGATGACTATGGAGCTCGTCCGATTTTGAATGGAAAAGAAAGATCAGCATGAAACGGGAGATGGCGATGAAAGATTGGATGTCTTGTTTTGCGAAGTTTTTTAGCATTGCGGCCTTGCTGGCGTGCGCGCCGGCGGCGAGGGCGGCGTTTGAGTTTGGACCGGTGCATGTGTTTCCGAGCGAGGATCGGCCAGTGGAG